>DATLYG010000171.1:0-5709 GCA_035574985.1 Thermoanaerobaculia bacterium
CGGCGCACCGGTCCGTCGCAAGAAGGCCGACGAAGTGGACGAAGGCCGCGAGAAGAAGAAACCGGCCGGCAAAGGGGTGAAGAAAGCGCGCGAGGTCGAAGTCGACGCGGAACTCTTCACCAAAGGTCCGTTCTCCGGAACGGAGATCATCAAGGACGACCTCGGCCCCGACATCGTTCTGCCCGAGCCGGCGGAGGAAGTCGAGGAGCGCCGCTCCACGCGCCGCGATGCCCGCAAGCAGACCGCGGCCGCGGCGGCGGCAAAGGTCCTCGAGTTCAAGAAGCCGACAGGCAAGGTCCCGCTGACGGAAGGGGTGACGGTCAAGGAACTCGCCGACAAGCTGGGCGTGAAGGCGAACGACCTCATGAAGCACCTGTTCAAGAAGGGCATCATGGCGTCGGTCAACCAGCCGCTCGGCGCCGAGCTGGCGCTGGAAGTGGCGAACGAGCTCGGGATCGAGGCGGAGATCGTCTCGTTCGAAGAGGCTGTCGAACTCGAGGCGATGGAGAAGGTCGCTTCCACCGGGACCGTCCCGCGCGGCCCGGTCATCACGGTCATGGGCCACGTCGACCACGGAAAGACGTCACTGCTCGACGCGATCCGTGAGACGAACGTCGCCGCGGGCGAGGCGGGTGGCATCACGCAGCACATCGGCGCCTACCACGTCGAGAAGAAGGGAAGGAAGATCGTCTTCCTCGACACCCCGGGGCACGAGGCCTTCACGATGATGCGGGCGCGCGGCGCGAAGGTGACGGACATCGTCGTCCTGGTCGTCGCGGCCGACGACGGTGTCATGCCGCAGACCAGAGAGGCGATCGATCACGCGCGCGCCGCGAAGGTGCCGATGATCGTGGCCATCAACAAGATCGACAAGCCGAACGCGAACGTCGAGCGCGTGCGCCGCGAGCTCGCCGATGCCGGCGTGCTCGTCGAGCAGTGGGGCGGCGACGTGGTCTCGGTCGAGGTTTCGGCGATCAGGAAGCAGGGGATCGACGAGCTCCTCGACATGATCCTCCTGACCGCCGACATGCTCGATCTGAAGGCGAATCCCGAGCTTCCGGCGAAGGGCGTCGTGCTCGAAGCGCGGAAGGAAGCGGGGCGCGGCATCGTGGCGACGGTCCTCGTGCAGGACGGCACGCTGAAAGTCGGAGATCCGTTCTTTTCCGGCGCGACCTACGGGCGCGTCCGGGCGATGACCGACGAGCGCGGCGAGCGTGTGAAGGAAGCGGGTCCCGCGACTCCGGTGCAGGTCACCGGCTTCGAGGACGTTCCGCACGCCGGCGACACCCTGCAGGTCGTCGACGACGAGACGCAGGCGCGCATGATCGGGCAGCTCCGCCAGGAGAAGGCCCGGGAGGCGATGCAGCAGAAGGCCTCCCGCATGTCGCTCGACCAGCTCTTCCAGAGGATGCAGCAGGGAACGACCAAGGAGCTGAACGTCATCCTGAAGGCCGACGTTCAGGGGTCGGTCGAGGTGCTGCAGGAGACGCTGCGGAAGCTGTCGACCGACCAGGTGAAGGTCAACGTCATCCACGCGTCGGTCGGTGCGATCTCGACGAACGACGTGCTGCTCGCCACCGCGTCCGACGCCATCGTCGTCGGCTTCAACGTCCGCCCGGAGCGCAATGCCGCGGAACTGGCGGAGAAGGAGGCGGTCGACGTCCGGCTCTACACCGTCATCTACACGCTGGTCGACGAGATGAAGGCGGCGATGACGGGCCTTCTCGAGCCGAAGTTCCAGGAGGTCTTCCAGGGCCGCGCCGAAGTGCGGAACACGTTCAAGGTGCCGAAGGCCGGCGTCATCGCGGGCTGCATGGTGGTCGACGGCGTCATTCCGCGATCGGCCAGCGTCCGGCTGCTGCGCGACAACCGCGTCATCTACGAGGGGAAGATCGGCTCGCTGCGGCACTTCAAGAACGACGTCTCCGAGGTGCGCCAGGGCTTCGAGTGCGGCATCGGCATCGAGAAGTTCCAGGACATCAAGATCGGTGACGTGATCGAAGCGTTCAAGGTCGAGAAGCTCGAGCCGGCGATGGCGTAGTGATCGTTTCGGTCGCACTGTTCGAACTTCACATTCCGCACGCGCAGTCGCTCAAGGACAAGCGGGCGGTCGTGAGGAGCCTCCGCGACCGCCTCCGCCAGCGCTTCGACCTTTCGGCGGCAGAGGTGTCGATGCAGGACGTTCATCAGCGGGCACGCCTCGCGCTTTCCTTCGTTTCTCTCGACGGCGCTGCGGCCGATGCCATGCTGAGTAGAATTCAGTCGTTCGTCGAGGGAGAGAAGGACGCGATGCTGACGGGCTGGACGAGCGAGAAGCTCGATTTCGACGACACGGTCGCCCTCGGCGTCCCCGGATTCGAACGATGAGAAAGACGCGAAGAACCTCGAGAGTGGGAGAGATGGTCCGCGACGCGCTCGTGGAGGTCTTCCGGTACGACATCAAGGACGTCCAGCTCGGACTGACCTCGATCACAGCCGTTGAAGTGAGTCCCGATCTCCACTTCGCGCGCGTGTTCCTCAGCGGTCTGGACGAGAAGGAAACGCGCGAGAAGGTCAGGGAACTGCAGAACGTCCGCGGAAAAGTGCGGAAGTTTCTGGGACAGCGGATCCGGCTCCGCTACACGCCGGAACTCGACTTCCGGTACGACGAGACGACGATGCGCGCCAGCCGGATCGAGAGCCTGCTCCAGCAGGTCGGAAACGAAACGCCGCGCGGGAAGAGGGAAGACGATGAATCCGACGACGAGTCCTGACGCCGCCGCCCGCGAAGTCGCCAAACGGATCCGCGCCGGGCGCAACTTCCTGATCACGTCGCACCGAAACCCCGACGGCGACGCGCTCGGCAGCAGCCTCGCTCTGCAGAAGCTGATCCGCCGCATGGGGAAGGAAGCGACGATCATCGTCCGCGACGGCTACTTCCGGCCGCTGCGCCACATCCCCGGAGCGGAGGAAGTCCGGATTTCCGACTCTCTCCCGTCCGATTATCCGAACGGCTACGACGCGCTCTTCGCCATGGAGTGCCCGGAGGTCGGGCGCACGGGCTACGACGTGCTTCCGGGGCCGGTCGTGAACATCGATCATCACCTCGGCAACGAGATGTACGGGGAGATCAACTATCTCGACCTCGATGCTCCGTCGGTCGGCGAGATGGTCCTGCAACTCAACCGGAAGGAGCTGAAGCTGCCGCTCGATCGCGACACGGCGACGGCCATCTACGTCTCGCTTGCCAGCGACACCGGCTTTTTCCGCTACAGCAACACGACGCTGCGCGCGTTCGAGGCGGCCACGGAACTCGTGCGTGCCGGAGCGGATCCCGGCGAGATCTCGCTCTGGATCAACGAGAGCCAGTCGCTAGGCTCGATCCGGCTCCTCGGCCTCTGCCTCAACACGCTCGAGTTGACCGGGGACGGGAAGATCGCCACGATCGAGCTGCCGCGGCGCTTCTTCGACGAGTCGGGTGCGGCGCCCGAGGACACCGAGGGGATCGTGAATTACGGGCGCAGCATCGAGGGAGTCTCCGTCTCGGTCCTGCTCAAGGAAACGCCCGAAGGAACGACGCGCGTGTCGCTCCGGGCCAAGCCGGGCGTCGACGTGCAGCGGGTCGCCGCGATGTTCGGAGGCGGCGGGCACAAGGCGGCCGCCGGCTGCACCGTGGCGCTCCCGATGGCCGAGGCGAAGAAGAAGCTCCTCGAAATTCTGCAGAACACGGTCTGACAACCTCCCGCGAGCTCTCGGACATGCAACCACGAACCACAGGACCGGACGGAGTTCTCCTCGTCGACAAGAAGTCCGGCATGACTTCGCACGACGTCGTCGATGCCTTCCGCCGGCGCTCGCGCGTGAAGAAGGCCGGGCACACCGGCACGCTCGATCCGCTGGCGACGGGGCTGCTGGTCCTCTGCGTCGGGAAAGCGACGCGGCTCCAGTCATACCTGATGGGAATGGAGAAGACCTACGAGGGGACGATCCGGTTCGGCTGGGCCACCGACTCGTACGACGCGTCGGGCGAGCCGGTCGGGGAGCCGGTGGAAACGAACGTCGAGTCGATCGATTTCGCGCCGCTCGTGGCGAGGTTCAGGGGAGAGATCGAGCAGATGCCGCCGCGCTTTTCGGCGAAGAAGGTGCAGGGCGTTCGTGCGTACGAACTCGCGCGCAAAGGGGAGGAGGTTGCGCTCACGCCGAAGCGCGTCACGATCTACGACTTCGATGTCCTGGAGGTCAGGGGAGCGACGCTGCGGTTCCGCGTCCGATCGTCGGCGGGAACGTACATGCGGTCGCTGGCACATGATCTCGGTGTTGCAGCGCATGTACCGGCGCACCTCAGCGATTTGCGTCGGACGCAAATCGGAACCTTCCGCGTCGACGATGCGATCGCGTTCGACCGGATGATGAACTCGACACCGGAAGAGATCCTCCGGCCACCGCATTTTCAGCGGCTCTCCGACGTCGATCTTCCGCTCGAGAAGCTCCGCATCGACTGGGCGCAGCAGGGGAGAATGATGCAGGGGCAGGGAGTGATCATGACGCCCGCCGTGCAGGTGCGCAAGGGCGATCTGCTCGCGCTCGGCAATCCCGACGACCAGCTCGTCGCCATCGGAGAGGTCGTCAACGTTCTGCGCGAGGGGGGGCCGGTGGAGGTCCGCCCGAAGGTGGTGCTGGCCGGCTGATCCGGAAATGGCACGAACGGCGCAATCCGTCTCCCCGAGGAGGCAGGACATGGCCGATGTGCAGATCCAGCAGCAGCCGGGCGGGGCAAATTGGGTGTGGGCCCTCGTGGTGATCGTTCTTCTGGCGGTGATCGGGTGGCTGATCTTCGGCGGTGGCTATCTGTTCGAGGAAAAGACCGAGATCAAGGTCCGGACGCCGGCCGCCGGGAGCAGTCCGGGCAGTGGGACGAGCGGCTCCCGGTAGGCGCCGGGATTGATTTTCCCCTTCTCCGCTGTTATGGTGTCGCGATTTGACGGAAAACGTGTATCAAACCCGACGGTAAACAGTTAAGGAGACAGGGTTTTGGCAACGACCAAACAGCAGAAGACCGAGGTGATTACCCAGTATCGCACGCATGACGGCGATACCGGCTCGCCGGAGGTGCAGATCGCACTTCTGTCGAACCGCATCAGCTACCTGACCGAGCACTTCAAGGCACACGCGAAAGACCACCACAGCCGCCGCGGCCTGCTCAAACTCGTCGGCCGCCGGCGCCGCCTTCTCGACTATCTCAAGAAGACCGATCTCGAGCGTTACCGCACGATCATCGACAAACTCGGTATTCGTAAGTAAGGTCATGCTGTCGGCCGTGTGCCCCCGGCCGTCAGCCGTCAGCAGGCATTCCGATGACCGCGTGCTGACGGCCGCCGGCTGACGGCGGACGGCCCAATGCCGACGGCTTTTTTCCGGCCGCCGGTCCCCCTCCGGCCGGATCCCATCATTCGGCCCCGGCGGTGACACCAGAACAGCGCGAGGTGATGAGTGGCCTCCCGCATCACGAAGGAAACATGACGCACAAAAAAGAGATGCAGATCGGCGGGAAAACCCTGTCTCTGGAGACGGGTGCGGTCGCGCGCCAGGCGAACGGCGCCTGTGTGATCCGCTACGGCGACACGGTGGTGCTCGCCACCGCCTGCTACAAGGAAGGGACCGTCCTCGGAGATTTCATGCCGCTGACGGTCGACTACAAGGAGTACACCTACGCCGGCGGGCGGATCCCCG
>DATLYG010000172.1:0-8524 GCA_035574985.1 Thermoanaerobaculia bacterium
TTCTCGAGGTACTTGTCTTCGTAATCGTAGAACTCGCGTCCCGCCACGATTTCGCCGGGGAGAGACGCCTCCGGCCGCTCGTTGCCGAGCACGGAGACCTCGATCTCGCGGGCGTCGATGCCCCGCTCGACGAGGACCTTCTCGTCGAAGCGGAACGCGAAGTCGATCGCCGGTGCGAGGTCGGCGTCGCTGCGGACCTTCGTCACGCCGACCGACGAGCCGCTGTTCGCCGGTTTGGCGAAGTAGGGGAGCCGGAGGGCGTTGGCGATCGCGCGCGAGACTCGCTGCGGCTCGTTCCGCCACTCCTGTTCGTGGACGACGACGTAGTCGGGGATGGGGAGCCGGGCGGCGGCGAAGGCGTGCTTCATGTGGGCCTTGTCCATCCCCACCGCCGAGGCGGTGACGCCGCTGCCGACGTACGGCAGGCCGATCGTCTCGAGGTAACCCTGCAGCGAGCCGTCCTCGCCGCCGGTGCCGTGAATGAGCGGGAAGACGATGTCGATGTGTTCGGCGCGCGACCAGCTCTCGAACGAGAACGAGGGATCGCCGGCCTCCGAACGTTCCTCGCCGGCGAGGATCTTCGCGCTCCGGGCGGGATCGACGAAGCAGCCGTCTTTGGCGACGCAGAGCGGCACGATCTCGATCTTCTGTTTCGGTGCGGCGGCGGCGACGCTCCGCGCGGAGAGGATCGAGACCTCATGCTCCGCGGAGCGCCCGCCGAAGATCAGGACGGTGCGGATCACGGGAGGAGTGTATCCCGCGCCCGCGCGCGGGATGAAGTGGCTACCGCGGAACGCTGCCTAACAGATGCTTGAGATCGTCGTCCCTCCAGCGGATGCCGCCTCCGAAGATCCAGGCGGTGTCGTTGAGGGGATTGTCGACGCCGGTCGAGAGGAAGATGGTCGGCGTGCGGGGCTTCTCCCGCCGCACCACGTATTCGGTGAAGAGCCGGACGTGAGGATTGGGGTCGCGTTTCTTGCCGAAGTCGAACGCTTCGCCGGTGATGCGCAGCCGCTCGTTCCACTGGTAGTCGATGCCGCCGCCGCCGGCGTTGTCGAAAAGGCCGAGGCGGACGGCCCAGTCGCCGAGATGCCATCCGGCCTGGGCGGAGACGACGAAGTCGCGCTCGAAGCGGGTGGTGCGGGTGACGGTCGTGCGGGAGGCGCCGGTGGCCGGATCGGTGACGGTCTCCTGGATGACCTTGTCGCGGCGGCGGCCGCGGGGATCTTCGGCCAGTTCGATGTTGTAGAAGCGGTTGCGTTCGGGATTGGGAGTCAGCCGGAGCGTGACGGCGGAGCGGGAGTTGCCGCCGAAGTGCTCGATCGACTTGCCGTCTTCGAGACCGCCGTAGTAGTCGGCTTTCATGCCGAGATCGAGCGAGATGCGGCCCGCACGGGTGAGTGTCGTCTTCAGCTCGGTCACGCCGCTTTCGACCGACTCGAGCGCCGCGGTGAGGCGGTCATGCGCCTCCTGGCTGTAGATCAGCTTCCCGACAGTCCCCTCGCCGCTCTTGACCTGACCGGTGATGGCGTTCACGTTTTCGGCGGTCACGCGGAGATCGGCCGAGAGTCCGCGGAGGTTCTCGACGACCTGCCTGAGTTCGGGGCGGTTGTCGTCGATGGTCCCGGCGATCGAGTCGGCCACGTGATCGATCGATCGGGCGAGCTGCGGAATCTCGGTGCGGAGCTGGGCCGAGATCTCCCGCACGTTGGCCATCGTGGCGTCGACGTTCGCCCGGTTGGCGGCGATGAGGTCGCGGACCTGAGCGGTGATGATCCGGACGTTCTCGACGATGTCCTCGAGCCGCTGCTGTCCCTGCGGGCCGGCCATCGTCTGCCGGAGCGACCCGGTGATCGCCTTCACGTCGGTGGCGATGGCGGAGACCTGCGTCGTGACGTCGTCGATCGAGGCGACGTACGAACCCTCCAGACGAACCGGTCCGGAGGGGATGAGCGGCGCGTCGGCCGGGCCGGGATCGATCTCGACGTATTTCTCCCCTAACAAACCCATGCTCGCCACGCGGGCCGAGGCTCCCTGACGCAGGCGGACGTCGTCACGGACCCGCATCGTCACCCGCGCGCGGCCGTCGGGCCCCAGCCGGATGCCGGTGACCTCGCCCACCGCGACGCCGGCCACGCTGACGCGCGCCTTCTTCTCGAGGCCGGAGATCGAGTCGAAGACCGCCGTCACCTCCCGCGTCGGGCCCTCACCGCCGGGGAAGGAGGTCCCCTCGATGCGGAGAATGAGATACCCGAGAATGATCAGGGTCGCGACCATGAAGGCGCCGACTTTGGCTGCGGAAGACATCAGTTCGTCCTCTCCTGCTCCGGCCGGAGGCCGGCGATCGGGTCGACGCCCGCGCGGCGCATCATCTGAAACAGAAGCGCGAGCGGTAGTCCGACGACGTTCGTGTAGCTGCCGTGGATCGAGTCGATGAACAGCGCACCGATCCCCTGGACGGCGTACGCACCCGCCTTGTCCATCGGCTCGCCGGTGTCAACGTACCACGCGATGTCGCGATCCGTGAGAGGCAGCATGCGCACTTCCGACTCGGCGACGCGCGTCTCGTGCCAGCCGAGATCGCCGCGGTGGAGCGTCACGCCGGTGTAGACCACGTGGGTCCGTCCGGCAATGGCCGCCAGCATGCGGGCGGCGTCGGAGCGATCGACCGGTTTTTCGAGAATCTGCTCGCCGAGCAGGACGGTCGTGTCGGCGGCGATGACCCAGCGATCGTGGTGGGTGCGGGCCACTTCCGCGGCCTTCTCGCGCGACAGGCGCGCCACGTACTCCTCGGGAGCTTCCCCCTCCCGGCGCACTTCGGGAATGTGGCTCGGCACGACATCGAAGGCGAGACCGATCGACTCGAGCAGTTCGCGGCGGCGGGGGGACGACGAGGCCAGGACGAATCTCACAGGGTCGGTTTCTCCTCCGCGCGGCTGATGGCGAGGATCACGACGAACCGCGCCTCGGCCACGATGCGGTAGATGATACGGATGCCGTCCGTGCGAAGGCTCCAGAGTCCGCGCAGAGGCTCGAAAAGAGGGACGCCGGCGATGGGGTCGTCGTCGATCGTCTCGAGCGCGCGGCGGACCGCTTCGCGTTCCTGCGGATCGAGAGCGCGCCAGTCGATGGCCGCCGACTCGGCGATGCGGAGGCGGTCATTCCACATGGCGGAAGCGGAAGGCGGGCGGAATGGTCGACGAGGCGCGCGCATGCTCGCCCGGTCGCGATGCCGGAGGGTCGATGGTTCGCGTCAGGACGACACCTCGAACAGATCTTCGGGAAGGAGCAGGGCCTGTCCCCGCGCTTCGTCCTCGGCGCGGGCGAGACGCTCCCGCAAAGGGGCGTCGTTCGCGATCTCGAGCGTCTCCCGGAGGGCGAGATACTCGTCCCACGAGAGGAGGACCGCGGTGGTCTTCCCGTTGCGATCGAAGCGCGTCCGCTGGCCGGTCAGCTCACACGCGCCGAGCAGCGCTCTCAGATCGTCCGGCAGGTCGAGAATGTCCAGCCTCTTGTCCATCGTCGATCACGCTCTGCAGATAGGCGCGGAACTCGCCGGCGAGCGCGGGGTGTCGGAGCGCATAGTCGACGGTCGCCTTCAGATAGCCGAGCTTCTCGCCGGCGTCGTACCGCTTTCCCTCGAAGACGAGGCCGTAGAACTCCCCGCCGGCCACGAGCTGGCGGAGGGCGTCGGTGAGCTGGATTTCGCCTCCGGCGCCGCGGTCGGTCGTCTCGAGGATGGGGAAAATCTCCGGGGGGAGGATGTAGCGGCCGATGATCGCGTAGCGCGATGGCGGATTGCTCTTCGGTTTCTCGACCATGTCGCGAATGCGGAAACGGCCGTTGCCGACCGGCTCGCCGGCGATGATGCCGTAGCGCGAGGTCTCTTCCGGCGGCACCTCCATCAGGGCGACCACCGGACGGCCGGTGTCCTCGAAGACGCGCCGCATCTGCAGCAGACAGGGGACGTCGGCGAGGATGACGTCGTCGGGGAGCAGGACGGCGAACGGTTCGCGGCCGACGGCGTCGCGCGCGACGAGAACGGCGTGACCGAGCCCGAGGGCCTCCTTCTGCCGCACCGCGATGAGGTCGGCCATCGAGCTGACGGCGTCGACTTCGGCGAGAAGGTCGAGCTTCTGCCGCTCGCGCAGCGAGCGTTCGAGTTCCGCCGTCCGGTCGAAGTGGTCGAGGATCGTGTCTTTCCCTTTCGAGGTGACGATGACGAGCTTGTCGAGCCCGGATGCGAGTGCCTCCTCGATCCCGTACTGAAGAATCGGCTTGTCGACGAGAGGCAGCATCTCCTTCGGAATGACCTTCGTGGCGGGAAAAAAGCGGGTGCCGAACCCGGCGCAGGGAAACACGCACGTCCGAAGGGGCGTCATGGTGGCGCGTAGGATATTACGAGTCCACCACCCGTAGATGGTGTCAGGTCTCCCCTTGACCCTCCCGGGTTGGGCTGCCCCTTCGATTCGACTGCCACGTCCGGGAGGGTCAAGGGGAGACCTGACACCGTCTACGGGTGGTAGGGGGATCAGCATCGTTTTTGCTTGCTGGCCGTGTGGTAAAACTCTCTTCGACTCGGGTGGGTATGCGTAAGGTCCTGATTTTCCTGGTGATCGCGATTCTCTCCGCTCCGGCGATGGCGCAGTGGCGCCGGGCGGAGTTGTACGGGGCCGACGTTCGGGCGCTGATCGTTCATCCGGCCGAACCCGACACGCTGTTCCTCGGGACGTCGACCGGCGAGGTCTACGTTTCTCGCGACGGCGCAAAGACATGGCAGAACCCGCGGCACGGGGTCCCGTTCCCCGGGTACGTGGTGGACAATCTCGCGATCGACCGGAACGGGCGGCTGTGGGCGGCCTGCTGGGGACTGTGGGGCGGCGGGGTGATCGCCGTGTCGGGCGATGGAGCGCGGACCTGGATGCGCCGCGACAAAGGGCTCGAGGACTTTTCGGTTCGCGCCATCGCCATCGATCCGAACGACGCGAACTTTCTCGTCGCCGGCGGGCTGACGGGCGTCTATCGCAGCGCAGACGGCGGCCTGACGTGGGAGAAGATCTCCGAGCAGATCAACGTGGAATCGCTGGCGATCGATCCCCGGAGCCGCGACCGGATTTACGCCGGCACGTGGCGGCAGGGAATCCGGACGACCGACGGCGGGAAGACGTGGGAGCTGATCAATGACGGGATGGTGCTCGACACCGACATGTTCGGGATCACCATCGACGCGGAGAACCCTGACAACCTCTGGGTGTCGACGTGCGGATGGGTCTACAACAGCACCAACGGCGGCGACAGGTGGGTTCGCTACCGGGACGGCTTCAACAATCGCCGCATTCATGACGTGAAGCTCGACCCCTGCGATCGCAACCGGCTCTGGGCGGGATCGGTCGCGGGACTTTACCGCTCCGACGACGGCGGCAGGACGTGGTACGCCGTTTCCGACGAGCGGCTGGTCATCAATTCCATCGCCCTTCACCCGCAGCGTCCGGGGCGGATCGTGTTAGGCGTGGAGGGAGACGGTGTCTACGTCTCGAACGACGATGCCAAAACGTTCGCGCGCGCGTCGGAAGGTCTCTACAACGTCCGCGTTGCCACGATCGCCGCCGATCCGCTGGTGAAGGATCGCGTCTACGCGGCGGTGACGTTCGGCGGACTCTCGTCGGGCATCTATCGATCCTCCGACGGCGGAGTGCGCTGGGAACGCCTGAACGCGACCGAGCTTCCGGAAGTGCTCTCGCTGGTGGTGGCTCCCGAGCAGGATGCCGAAACGCGCTTCGTCGCCGGAACGACGCAGGGGTTTTTCTGGAGCACCGACGGAGTGGAGTGGACGAAGGCCGAGCCGGTCAACACGGCGCTGCGCGCCTCGAAGGTCATCCGTTTCAACCGCATGCGCTACTTCGCCGCGACGTCGGAGGGAGTGCTCACCTCGCGCGACGGCGGGAGGTCGTGGTACCGGCTGGCGGGAGCGGCGGCGCGCGCGACCGACCTCGCCGTGGGGCGGCTCGGCGGAGCGGCGGCGCTCTTCGCGCTCACCGATGAGGGGGTGGCGGTGTTCGACGGTGCCGAGTGGCGCCTGGCGGCGAACGCTCCGGCGAAAGGCCGCTCGCTGGCGGCGCAGCGCGACGTCCTCTTCGTCGCCGGCGCGAGGGGAGTGAAAGCGGGGCGGATCGCCGACGACTTCTCCTGGGTCGCGGTGGAGGTGCCCGACGCGCAGTACGCCGCGGTCTTCGGAAGCGGGCCGGCGGCCGAACCGATGCTCTTCCTCACCGCACGCCGGACGCGCGAGATTCTGCTCTCTTCCCGGGAGGCGGAGTGGATGTCGATGCCGCTGCCGGCGCAGCACGCCGAAGTGACGACGATCGCTCCCGACCCATTCGAGCCGAAACGCATTTATGCCGGAACGGCCGGCGAAGGGATCTTCGTCTTCGAGGGGAAGGCGACGAAGTACGTGATGGGGAAAACCCCGCACGATGCCTCCGCCGCGAGCGGCGGCGGGCGCTGATCGCCCGGCCTCAGCGTGGGTCGTAGTAACGGACGACCAGCACGCCGATTCCCTTCTTTCCGTGGTCGGATTTCGGATCGTTCGCGAGCGTGACCATGACGTTCGGCAGAACGCCGTCGTAGAGAACGATCGACTTCGACTTCAGCTTCCGGGGAGGGCCGAACGTCTTTTCGAGGTAGGCCTTTTCTTCCTCGAACGCTTTCGCGATGTCGGGGAGCATCGTGAAGAGTTCGAAACGGATCGAGTGGAGGCGTCCCTCGCGAAACCCGAGCGTCAGCGACTTGTTCGGCGCGTAGTCGACGAGAAGGTGCCCCTCCTTCGTCTCTTCACCCTTCCATCCGCTCGCGGCGAGGACCCTGACGGCGTCGGCCCGATTCATGCCGACGACCAGGCGAAAGGCGTCGGGCCGCATCCAGGAGGTCCAGCTCGGCGAGGGAAAGGCGTTGGAGGCGAGCAGCAGGAGTGCGAGGAGCATCAGTGGATGTATGAGGAGGAATCGGATCGCGGGACGTTCCTGCGCGACTGGACGATCGATGTCGCCAGGATCGCGCGCCGGCCGATCTCCTCCCACTGCCTCGATGCGACGAGATCGGGGAGGGCGAGGGAGGCGCCGAGATTGACCGCCACGCAGCCGGCATCGAGATAGGAGTCGATCATGTCGAGCGGCACCAGGCCGCCGGCGAGCATCGGAATGTCGCGGATCGGTCCGCGGATGGTCCTGATGTAATCGGGGCCGCCGAGCTGCTGTGCCGGATAGATTTTCACGATGTCGCAGCCCGCCTCCCAGGCACGGATGATCTCCGTCGGTGTGGCCGCACCGGCGATGGAGAGAAGGTCGTTCTCGACCGCGTATTCGATGACGCGGAGATCCGTGTGCGGGGAGACGATCATCTCCGCTCCGGCACGTCGTGCCATCGCCGCGTCATTCGATGTGCGGCAGGTGCCGGCCGCGATCGCGATGTCCTCCCCCGCGTAGCGCTGGACGAGCGAGGCGATCAGCTCGACCGCATCGGGCGTGGTCATGGTGATTTCGATCAGCCGGATCCCATTGCGGGCATATGCCTCGGCGACTGCCGCCGCCGCATCGGCCGATTCTTCGCGGACCACTCCGATGATCTGTTCCGTACAGACTCGGGAGAGAAGCTCCTTCCGCCCCATGCCGGCTCAAGCGTAGCACGTCGCCGGCCGCCAGCCGTCGGGGGCCGGCCGCAGGTCCTCGTTCTTCCCGGGAACGAAGAGCGGGACGCAGAATGTCGTTCTCTCCGGAGCCTGACGGCCGACGGCTGACGGCCAACCGCTGATGTTAAGCTTTTCGCGGTCCGGAGGGTTCCATGGTTCTGATCAACAAGGCGATCAACGAGGTGACGGTCAAGCTCGTCTACTACGGGCCGGGCCTCTGCGGGAAGACCACGAACCTGGAGAAGATCTACGGAAATCCGAAGCTCGAGAACAAGGGGAAGATGATCTCGATGTCGACGGAGACCGACCGGACGCTCTTCTTCGATTTCATGCCGATGGAACTGGGGACGATCGCGGGACAGAAGGTGCGCGTCCAGCTCTACACGGTGCCGGGGCAGGTGTTCTATGACGCGACCCGGAAACTCGTGCTGCGCGGGGCCGACGGGGTGGTGTTCGTGGCCGACTCGCAGTCGTCGATGCGCGAGTCGAACATCGAGAGCCTCGAGAACCTGAAGACGAATCTGAGACTGAACCGGATCGATCCGGAGAAGGTCGCTCTGGTGTTTCAATACAACAAGCGCGACCTGCCGAACGTCGACTCGGTCGACGACATGACGGTCTACCTCAGGCCGGGGAACGCGCCGGTCGTCGAGGCGGCGGCGATTCAGGGAGTGGGGGTGACGGCGACGCTGCGCGCGGCGGTCGCGAAGATCCTCGACAATCTGAAGAACAACGTCGATACGACGCTGTACGACCAGCCGGAGCTTGCCGCCCCCGACATGAAGGCGAGGGCCGGGGTGACCGCCGGCTCGGCGGGCGTGCCGAAGTTTTCGATGAAGA
>DATLYG010000173.1:0-2360 GCA_035574985.1 Thermoanaerobaculia bacterium
GAGCACCGCGCTGAAGATCGTGAGAATGATGCCGCCGCGAACGAGCCAGCTCCGCCACTGCGGCCGCGTCAGGATCAGATGGAAGCGCCCGGGGTGCTCGAGATCGGCGATGAGAATGATGAAGGTGATGGCGAGGAAGACCGCCGAGACCGCGGGCATGGTCCAGTTCCAGAACGGGCCCCGCTCGATCGCACCGGCCAGCATCAGCGCCGCGGCAACGAGATACGATCCGGCGGCGATCGCCTTGGTCCAGACATACGCGGCCACTCCGCTACCCCACGGAGCGCGGTGCGGGACGTCGTAGGCGAGGATCGCCGCGGCGGCGTTGTTCGCCGGGCCGGGGTGTCCCGACGTCACGCTCCCGGGCACCTCCTCCCCCTGTTCGCTCCAGACGAAGATGCCGCCTCCGGGTCGCCGCGCGGCCAGCGGATCGAGCGTCGCCTGGTGCGCCCCCTTGTAGAAGAGCTTCGGGTGGGTCTCCTTCTCCGGCCGCCGCACGGCAACGACGTCGCGGCCGACGTACTTCGCCACGCGCGATTCCGGATCGCGCAGGTCGCCGATGAGAATCGCCTCGGTGGGGCAGACGATCACGCACGCCGGCTCGAGTCCGGCCTCGAGCCTGTGCGCGCAGAAGTTGCACTTCTCCGCCGAATGGTCCTCGGGGTTGATGAAGATCGCATCGTACGGACAGGCCGCGATGCACGCTTTGCATCCGATGCAAATCGACTTGTCGAAGTCGACGATCCCGTCGGGGCGACGGTACATCGCCGCGGTCGGGCAGGCCTCCACGCACGGCGGGTGGTCGCACTGGTTGCAGCGGGTGACCTGAAACGCGCGGCGCGCGGCGGGGAACGTCCCGATGTCGACGTATTTGACGTAGGTGCGGTTCACGCCCAGCGGAACGGAGTTCTCCGATTTGCAGGCGGTCGAGCAGGCATGGCAGCCGATGCACCGCGTCTGATCGATCACCTTCCCCCACTGCATCTGCTGCGTTTCCATGCCCCGACTGCCTCCCGCTTCCGCCCCGACCGGGGTTTCCGGCCGGTGTCGCCCGGTCTTCCCCATCATGCCATGCCCGTATGCAACAAGGGGACCGGAGAGTTTCTGCGCCGGGCGGAAACTGTACTATGCTCTATGCTCATATTTGAATACATGGCCGACCGGCCGCGGCGGCCCCGCGGACGGGTCCATTTCGCGGGAAGGATCGTCCCTCCCGCCGGAGGTGAAGCATGACTGCCGTGACCGAAACGACCACCCGCGACCTCCTGGCGCAGATCGACGATCTGCGCCGCCAGATCGCCGAAATTCGCGACCGCGTCCCCGAGGAGAAGGCGGCCATCATCGTGTTCAGCGGAGACCTCGACAAGCTCCTCGCCTCTCTGGTCATCGCCACCGGCGCCGCCACCGCGGGGCTGGAGACGACCATGTTCTTCACCTTCTGGGGCCTTTCGGCGCTGAAGAAGAAATCGGTCCCCCCGCCGAAGGGGACGACCCTCAAGGAGAAGATGTTCGCCATGATGACTCCCTCCTCCACCGAGTCGATGGGGGTCTCGAAACTGAACTTCTTCGGCATGGGAGCGTCGATGCTCCGGGCGATGATGAAGGAGAAGAACGTCTCCTCCGTCGAGGAAATGATGGCTCTCGCCCGCGAGCTGGGTGTGAAGATGATCGCCTGCACGATGTCGATGGACGTCATGGGCGTGACGCGCGAGCAGCTCGCCGACGACATCGAACTGGGCGGCGTCGCCACCTTCATGGGCGAGGCGGCGCGGGCCCGCTTCTCCCTTTTCGTATGAGCGCCTCCGGCACGGAGATCGCCGTCGCCGCACTCCTCGCGAAGATCGACGCCGGGGAGCGGATCCTTCTTCTCGACGTCCGCAACGACGAGGAGTTCGAGCGCTGGCGCGTCGAGGGACGGGAGCCGGTCGCGACGATGCACCGCCCCTACTTCGACTTCATCGAGGACGAGACACTCCTCGGCGAGGTGCCGCGCGACGCCGGAGAGGTCTTCGTCATCTGCGCGAAGGGCGACTCGTCGGACCTGATCGCGCAGATGCTGCGCGATCGCGGGGTCGCGGCACGCAACGTCGCCGGCGGGATGGTCGCCTACGGCGAGTCGCTGCTCCCCGCGCGCCTGCCGCTCGATCCCGACGAGGCGGAGAGCTTCGAGATCTGGCAGATGAACCGGCGGGGCAAGGGTTGTCTGTCGTACGTGATCCGCTCGGGCCCCGAGGCGGTCGTGGTCGACCCTTCCCGCAATCTCGCCGAGTACGAGCGGTTCGTCGCGTCGCGCGACGCGAAGATCATCGCCGTCTTCGACACGCACGTCCACGCCGATCACGTCAGCGGCGGTCCCCGCC
>DATLYG010000174.1:0-19575 GCA_035574985.1 Thermoanaerobaculia bacterium
CCGCCACGCCGGAACGATCTCGATGCACGACTCCGGACAGATGTCCTGACATCCCCCGCAGAGGATGCATTCGGTTCCGCGCGCGGGCTCTTCTTCGAAGATCGTGTTGACCCAGCAATGGAGACACCTCGTTCCCTCCACGCGTGCCGCGGCCTCGCTGAAGCACTCTTCCACCTCGGCGATGCCGATGCGGCGTTCGATCGGGCGCGTCGGCGGGCGCTGCCTCGGAATTCCTTCGTAGTCGAGCACGCGCGTGTAGTGCGGCTCGATCACGACCTCGACGAGCTCCCCGGCATCGGCCCGCGGGCATCCACGCAGAAACTCGTCGATCGATCTCGCGGCGAGCTTTCCATCGGCGATGGCGTTGATCGCGATGCGCGGGCCGAACGCGGCGTCGCCGCCGGCGTAGATGCCGGAGGCGGTCGTGGCCAGCGTGTCGGGGTCGATGACGATGCGTCCGCCGCGCACCTCGATGCCGTCGGCCGGATCGAGAAACGAAAAGTCTCCGGTCTGCCCGATGGCAACGACGACGGTGTCGGCCGGGACGAGCGTTTCCGAGCCGTCGATGAAGCGCGGGTCGAATCGTCCGGTCTCGTCGAACACGCGAGAGACGGCGATGAGTTCGATGCCGGTGACGCGGCCACCTTCCCCCACGATGCGTTTCGGCCCGACCCGATGCCGGAACCGGATCCCCTCGCGCTCCGCCTCCTCCACTTCCTCGCGCGAGGCGGGCATCTCGCTCTCCGACTCGAGGCAGCAGACCGTCACTTCACGCGCGCCGAATCGAACGGCGCTGCGCGCGACATCCATTGCCTGCACGATGGAGAGATTGCGTTGCAGGTTCTGCTCGCCGCCGCGGGCGGCGGTGCGTGCCACGTCGACGGCGACGTTGCCGCCGCCGATGACGATCACACGGTTTCCCATCTCGACCTTGTAGCCGAGGTTGATGTTCAGCAGGTAATCGATGCCGCGCAGCACGCCGTCGAGCTCGATCCCGGGAATGGAGAGGTCACGACTCCTCATCGCGCCGACCCCGAGGAACACCGCTCCGAACCCCTCCTCGCGCAGCCCCGCCAGATTGAAATCGCGTCCCAGCCGCGTGTTGGTCCGCAGCTCGACGCCCAGCGACAGAATGGCGTTGATCTCGAGCTGGATCAGGGCGCGCGGAAGGCGGTACTCGGGAACGCCGAGACGGAGCATTCCGCCGGCGACGGGAGCGGCTTCGAAGATCGTGACCGGATACCCCAGCAGCGCCAGATCGTGAGCGCAGGCCAGGCCGGCAGGACCGGAACCGATCACCGCGACCTTTTCGGAATGACGGTCCGTCCGGTGGCCGTAGATCTCGCTGAGAACGGAGAAGTCCAGCATGCTCTCCACGCCGAACTTCTCCGTGACGAAGCGTTTGAGCGCTCGAATCGCGATCGGTGCATCGAGGTCGCCACGGCGACAGGCAGCCTCGCACGGGGCCGCGCAAATCCTGCCGCAAATCGACGCCAGCGGATTGGGCTTGCGCGCCACCGCATACGCCTCGCGGTACCGGCCTTCGGCAATGAGCGCGACGTACTTCCCCGCCTCCGTGTGAACGGGACATGCAAACTTGCACGGGAAGTTCCGCTGGAGCCACTCCCTGCTGTAGCCGGCCATGGTGTCCCCGACGCCTCACGCTACTTCGCGAGCTGGAAGTTCGCTTCCGTCGATCCCTTCACCGTCACCGCCTGCTGCGCCGTTTTCAGCTTCGGATGCCAGACCTTGACCGTGTAGCTCCCGTCAGGCACGTCCGGGATCCTGTACGAACCGTCGGCCGACGTGACCGCGAAGTACGGGGTGGGAAGTGCGAGAGCGAAGGCCTCCATCTCGGGGTGCACATTGCAGAGGAGGACGGCCACGCACTCCTTCTTGAATGTGTAGCTCCTCGTCTGGCCCTGTGGCCACGTTCCAAGGTTGAACTTGTCGGCGCAGGCGTCCGGGGAGAAGACGTTGTGCAGAACGGCGTCGGAATTGAGGAAATCGATCGTCGTCCCGATCAGAACCGGCTTCACATGGGGGATGAACACCATCCCCTTCTGGTCGATCCTTGCGTGCGTTGCGGGAGGTGGAAACGTCTTGCCGGGGATGCGGTCCACATAGACGACCGCATCGGCGCTGTTCTTGACCCCTTTACACGCGACATTCCCATGAATGTCGCCCGCCGCCAGCGGTAGCGCGGCGAGGGTGATGATGGCGAAAATTATGGTTTTCACTGGCGGTTCTCCATGTCGTCAGGGGCCTAGAAAGCGAAGTCGATCGCCAGCACAAAGGCGTCGTTGTTCTTGCCGGCATCGTCCAGCCGCATCTGCGCTTCGGCCGTGAACTTGACATTGGCGCGGGCCATGAAAACGACGGCAGGCACCAGGAACTCCTGCTTCGCGGGATCCGGCCTGACCGAGAAATCCTGCTTCGTCTGGCCGTACCGCAGGATGCCGATCAGCCACGGATAGATGGTGTAGTCACCTTCGATGGACCACGCGTCCGTGTCGATGGTCTCACCCGTGCCGCGCGGGTCATCGTCGCTCTGCCGAACGTACAGACCGTAGACGTTCAGGTCTCGAATCCACCAGTCGAAGTCGACGCCTGCGAGATCGAAATCGTTCTGAATCTCCTTCGACGCCGATACCGTCGTGACCCCACCCGGTTTCGTCGGGTCGAGCGCCACGATGCTGCCGCTGTAGGTGTTCGTCGAAGTTCCCTTGTATGCGAAGAGTCCCACCTTGATCGAATCGTCGCGCCAGAACTCGGTCTGGATGGGGGTCTCGCCTCCCCCCAGCTCGCCATACCCGCCGAACTTGTATCCCACGCGGGCATAGAGATCCTTGTCACCGTTGGAGTCGATCAGACCCTGGCCGTTTGCGATTCCGGCCGCCCATGTGAGGCCTCCCTTCCCGCCCGGCCCGTTGCGGGCTCCCCAGATCTCGATCCCCGCCTGCCCGTCGCGAAGGCGCCAGCGGTCGTCCCCGGTCGTCCCCGTGAACGAGAGCTGCGGTCCCGTGGGGTTGTTCGGGTTCGTCGCCTTCAAGGTGATCGAACTCGGGGTCGTTCGGACATCGTACGGGTTGTAATGGGACGAGGTAAGCCTTAGACCGTCGGAAAAGGGGTGAGGGGTCACTTCGCCGATTCGGATGTGCAGACCGGGGCGAGGATCGTACTGAAGGGCGAAGGGCGTTGCGATCTCGTTCTCATTGTCCTCGTTTTCGATCTCGACCTCGCCGTGAAAGGAGAAGGTCTCGCCGATCGTTCCTATCGCGAACATCTCGAACTCGTGGGGAAACTCGAAGCTGTCGTTCCGGGCGTCGTTCTCGAATGCGTTGGCTCGCAGAATGGCGCGGATTCCAACCGGGATCGTGCCTGCAATGTCAGCCGGCCAGAGGGCCCTGGGCCAAATCCTCTTGTATCCCTCCGCGCCCAGGCTCACCGGCTTTTCCTTGGTGACCTCCGCGTCCGTGCCGGCCGGGTAGCGATAGCCGTTGTTCTTGAATGCCTTTCCGAAGTAGTTCAGCTTCGGGTATGCGGCGTGGCACGTGGCGCAACTGGTCTGGTACTTGCGGGCGAATGGCGGAACCGCCCAGGCATTCGGAGCACTCATTGCAACTACGACTGTCATCAGGGCGAGCACCCTGAGCAGGGTCTTGACCGACGGTCTCTTCAAGCGATACGGCGTCATTGCGCCCTCCTTCTCTGATCTGCAGCGGGAAGAGAAGCAGCCCGGTCGGCGGGCTCGTGCCCTTGACCGCTTTCTTCTCCGACGCGTCATCGTCCCGCCGGACGGCGAAACGAGCCATGGTGCAAATGCACCAATGTGAGTGGGGAAGGCGCACCAGAACCGACGGTGGTGTCGACGTCGCTCTTACAAAAGTTTTTTCTGAAAGGCGAGCGCCACCGCTTCGGCCTTCGAGTGGATCTCGAGCTTGTCGAGGATGTTCTGGATGTGATTGCGTGCGGTCACGCGGGAGATGTGGAGACGCTCCGCGATTTCCGGAGTGTTTCGGCCCGCGGCGAGCATGGCGAGGATCTCGACTTCTCGTGCCGTCAGCTTCCGCACTCTCGCGTCGGTCGAGTCGCGTGCCGCCACGGCCTGAGGAGGAGGGCCTGTCTGCTCGGGACCGTGGATGACGCGAAGCTGCGCCTCTTCGACGGGGCGGAGGATGTGGGCCAGGAAGAAGTCCCCCGGCGTTTCTCCCTTCAACTGCAGAATGTCGACGTCCACCCGTACAGCGCGGTGATCTCTTGCGCGCAGGCGCAGATCGAATTGATGAACGATCTCGTCGCGCGTTGCCATCTGCATGATCGGGCAGGTCGGAGAGCAGTAGCGGTTCCCGAAGGCATCGCATCCCTCGAGCAATTCGCAACATGACTTGCCTACGGCTTCGTCCGAGCTGAAGCCGAGGACATGGCGGGTGCTCTCGTTCCAGAACACGATGCGGCCGTGTCGATCGGTCACGTAGACCGGATCCGGCGAACCATCGAGCGCCTGAAACAGCGACCGCAAGTCATCGAGGGCGCGAAGGGAGTACATCATCGACCGGCTGCTCCCCGCAGATGACACGCACCCCATCCAACATACGCCGCTCCGTGCGGCTACGCACGCAATTAAGCCGTTGGATCGCTCGCGCGGTTCGGAGAAAGGAAGTTGTTCATTCTGAGTTTCGGTCCGACTGTCGCACGTTTCCGGGATGAGTGGCCTGCCAGGACCGAATATCACGGTAGCCGGTTTCCGCGCGGCGATTGGCGTCACCAACCACGGTGATTCGTACGAATTCGACCTCGAAGCACCAGAGCGGCGAGCAAGGCGAGTGAACGACGCGCAGCGGCGCGTCAAACGGTCGGTCGGTGGGCGCAGCGCACCGGCACACGCGCTTCGAAGGCATCCGGGACGGGCGCGGCGAGAGAGTCAGCGGCCCGCGGCCCGGCGCCGCCCGGGCGCGGAGGGTGGCACCACCGTCACGATCCGCGATCCGGTGACCGTCGGGTCCGAACGGTCGGTCACGGTGACGATCCGGCTCCCCTCGGTCCGGAACGTGAAGCCGCGCGTGAAGGTGTGGACGCCTGCGTCGGTGGCCGTGAAGGTGGAATCGACCGGCAGCGTCGCCGCACCGTCGGTCGAGGTGAAACGGACCGTCCCGCGATAGCCGGTGGCGACGTTGTCGTCGGAGTCGTAGACGGTCAGCGTCGCCGTCAGCGCGTCGCCCGCCGCCGCCCTGGAAGGAATCGTCAGGACGAAGCTGAGCGGCGGTTTCCATCCAGCCCGGATCACTTCGAAGTCGCTCGCGCGCAGCGCGCGGAATGCGGGATTGAGCACGTCGTTGTTCCAGCGGCGGTCGTAGGCACCGCTGACGTACAGGTCGGATCCGTTGTCGGCGATGATCAGCCCGTACGTTTTCATCGCGCGGAAGATCTTCTGCACGTACGCGGGGAACGAGGAGAGGTCTCTGCTCGCCTTCAGCCGCAGGCGCATGCCGAGCTTCGGCGCGCCGCTCCTCGACCCGGCGGTGTGCGACGCGGGATCGACGTGGCCGTTCGTCGCGCGCACCGTGACGCGGAAGGCGTGCAGGATTTCGTCGGGACCCATCACTTCGTCGTAGCGGACGAGCCCCGGGAGGATCGCCAGTCCCGCCGCGTCGGCCGACGTCCACCCTTCCGGCCGGCGGTGATTGCGGTTCATGTCGAAGAAGGCCCCCGAACCGGCGAGCCACTTCGTTCCGTCGAAGAAGACGTTGTACAGCTCGTACAGATGGTTGCTGGTTCTGTCGACGATCAGGATGTGGCGGTCGGCCTCGTCGCGAAGATCGACGTTCCCCGGCTGGCCGCCTTCGATCCAGCCGCTCTGCGTGATGGCCTGGTCGGGGATCGGATAGCCGACGTGATCGCTCTCGTCGTCATAGAAGAACGTCACGCTCTTCTTCGGCTGGGCGGCGTCGACGAGGATGTACGGGAACCCGTAGATCGATCCGTCGCCGGCGTCGCCGCCGAAGTCGGGATGCAGCCCTCGCGTCGGGCCGATGAACTGGATGAGCGCGTCCGATTCGGGATCGACCGGAGCGCGGCTGATGTCGGTGTTCCACCAGTTGTTCGGCGGAAAGAGCGGCAGCGGAACGGGAATCGGCCCGCCCTGCGTCTGGGCGACAAGCGGCACGGCCGCCAGCGCGAGGGCAAGAACGATTCCGCGACCGAGCATGCACCATTCTGCCCCCGCAGGACCCGGGGGAGAAAAGTCGTTCTCCGTTCTGCTTCCGACAAACTCCGTGCAAGTTCATATCCATGTTTAGATAAATACTGCATTACTGTCAGGATTATTAGATTAACTACTGATATCAATCTTGAGAGAGATCATCGATGTCGCCCGGAAAGCTGCTGCTCGCCTCCCTCATCCCGCTCCTTTTCCCCATCGCACTTTTCGCCGGCATCACCTTCGACGATGCCGCTCGAACTCCGCTTCCACGATCTGAGGCTGGTCGGCGGCGCCGAAGCGGCGCGCGGCCTGAGCGCGTCGCGGCACGACGCCGGCTCCGCACCGGCGCGGGGGTGAGAAAGAGGAGTACGCTTTCCCTTCATGAGAATCGTCAGCCTCGCCTCGCTCCTCGTGCCGCTTCTGATCGCTCCGGTCGCGTTCGCTGCCGAGGAGCCGCCGAAGAAGGCGCCAACGATTCCACAGGCGCTGGAGATCGCGCGGATGTGGATCGACGCTCAGCGAGCGTATGACGAGGTGCCCGGAATGTCGTACGCCGTCGTACACGGCCAGAAGGTCGTCTGGAGCGGCGGCAGCGGCGTGGCCGATCGCCAGACGAAGCAGCCCGCGACCGCCGACACGATCTACAGCATCTGCTCGGTCTCCAAGCTCTTCACGAGCCTCGGCGTGATGCAGCTCCGCGACGCGGGGAAACTCGCGCTCGACGACCCCCTCTCGAAGCACCTTTCCTGGTTCCGGATGAGACCGCACGAGGAAGGACGCGAACCGACGATTCGGAGCGTGCTCACGCACTCGTCGGGACTCCCGCGCGAGTCGGACTATCCGTACTGGACGGACCCGTTCGACTTTCCCACACGCGAAAAGGTCATCGAGCGGCTGCAGGCACAGGAGCCGCTCTATCCCTCCGAGCGCTTCCTCCAGTACTCGAACCTCGGCATCACGCTCGCCGGGGAGATCATCAGCGCCGTTTCCGGCGTGCCGTACGACGAGTACGTCCGCCGCAACATCCTCGCGCCCGTCGGCCTGACGTCGACGTTCACCGAGATCCCGCTCGCGGAGAGAGGGAAGCGCCTCGCCGCAGGCTACAGCGCGAAGCGGAGGGACGGCTCCCGCGCCGCGCTGCCGCCGTTCCAGGTCCGCGGCATCGCCCCCGCCGCCGGTTTTGCATCCACTGCAAACGACCTCGCCCGATTTGCGGCGTGGAACTTCCGGGTGCTGCAGGGGGAACAGGGAGTCATTGATCCCCGTACCCTCCGCGAGATGCAGCGGGCGCACTGGGTCGAGCCCGATCTCGACTCCTTCTGGGGTCTCGGCTACTCGGTCTGGAAGGATGACGGGAAGGTCTTCGTCGGACACGGCGGGGCATGCCCGGGGTTCCGGACCTCCCTCACACTCGACACCGCCCGGAGGATCGGCGTGGTCGTCCTCGCCAACGCCAACGGCATCCAACCCGCCCGCTATGCGAAGGCGCTCTACGACATCATCGCGCCGGCGCTCGAGTCCGGGGCGCAGCCGGACGCCGGGACCGCCGCCTCGCTCGCTCCGTACGTCGGCTCATACGACTCGTTCCCCTGGAGTGGCGAGACGATCGTCGCCGCGTGGGGTGACGAGCTGCTCTTCATCGGCCTTCCGACGATGGATCCGATGAAGGAGCCCGCGAAGTTCCGCCGCACGGGCGAACACCGCTTCCGCCGGGTGCGGAAGGACGGGTCGCTGGGCGAGACGGTCGTCTTCGACATCGGCCCCGACGGCCGGGCCATCCGCTACTGGCAGCACAGCAATCCCTATCCGCGGATGGCGAACGGGAACTGAACGGCGGCGCCGGGCAACGCGCGTCAGGGGACGGGCGAGCAGGACCCGCTTCCGGCCGCAGCGGCTCTACGGTCTGACACTTCTCCTCCGCCCGCCCACCGGCGACGTTTGCGGCGTGACTGCCGTGACGGTCGTCAGGCGGAGAACCCCGGTGGCCGGAACGCCGCCCGTCGGTGAGAAGACGTAGTGCTTGATGTCGCCCGTGGCGTTGTCGGTGGCGACTCCCACGGCGGACACCGCCGCGGCCCCGGCTTCGGGGACGACGACGCAGAGCACGTTTGTCCGGTCCTTTCGCCGCAGTTCTCCGTCGAGATCGAGTGCGGTGAAGACCGTCTCGAGGCGCAACTGTTCGAACGGTCGAATGGTGAACGTTTTCTCCGCAATCGGGAGGCTGCGGTTGCCTGCCTCGTACAGCCGCACACGCACGCTCCCGCCGTTCCCGGATGTTTCCGTGATCACGACATCCCAGCGGGTGCCGCGCGAGGAGTCGACCGACTGCTCGAGGCCGTCGAGAAAGAGCGGCCGCCGCGAGGCGAGGCTGGCGACCACTTCCGACGCGCTTCCGAAAATCGGCAGCGAACCGCTCCCCTTGATCCCTGCCGAAGAGACGACGCGCGCGTAGACCTGCACGCCGGCCGGCGCGGTCGTGAAGATCGAACCGGTTGCGGAGGCCGTCGCGGAGACGCCGAAGAGCTGCTCGAGCACGTTGTCGAAATGGAGTGTCACCGTCGGGAAGATCTGGATCGTTTTCTCGATCAGTGTCGCGGAGGGATTCGCGGGACGGTACGTCACCGCGGCGCTCGTCGCGGTTCCGGCACCGGTCGAGAAACCCATCGTCGTTCGATACGAGACGCTGCTTCCGCCGCCGGCAGGACGATGGACGACGACCGGCGTGACGGCTGTGATGCTTTGCGTGTCGAGTTTGCCGGCGCCGAGACTTCCGGTCCGCGACGAGCCGCTCACCGGCTGGCTGACGATCGTCGCCCCGCCACCGGCAACCGGATCGAGCATCGTGACCATCCCTCCGACGGAACCGCCTCCGCTCTCGGCAGTGATCGTCACTCTCGCGCCCTCGAGGACAGCGCCGCCGGCGAGCGCGCCGAGATCGACCGTCTGCTGGCCGTAGCGAGTGATCTGCAACGTGGTCGTTCCTTTCTGATTCCCCTGAGCGTCATCGAGACGGACGCGCACGCGTACCGGCTCGATCCCGCTCGTCTCGACCAGATGGAGCCGGGAGGCAATCGACGGCGACACCGACACACCTTGCACGACGTGCGGATCGCCGATGCGCGCTCCTTCGCCGAGTCGGAACGTCGGGAGGTCGTAACGGTACGCCCCACCGGTGGACACGGGGCTGAGGACCGAGCCGCTCACGAGAACGAATCCGATCCGCTCCGGTGCCGCGCGCACTTCGACCGAACCCTCGGCCGGCCGCGACATGCCGAACACCTGCGCCAGCGGATCGGTGAGCGTCACCACGTCGTTCGGCGGAATGACGATGTTCGCGCGGCGCGCCTGCAGGGGATCGAATCCGTCCGCGCCGGAGGGCGTGAAGTACAACTCCGTCTGGATCGACTCGCTGCCGACGTTCGTCAACCGGAGGCGTGAGTACGCGGAAGCGGTGCTGACGATCCCCGGCACGACGTAAGAGCGAGTCCCCGGGTCGAGAAGGGATGTCCGGCCGCTCGAGGTTGCGAAGGCGTCGTTGTCCTGCACGAGAAGGCGCGCCGTCTCGCCGTTTCTCGTCCGCACCGTGAAGTAGGTGTAGCGCGGAAGTGCCGATCCGTTCGGTGCGCGGCTTCGCTGCGTGCGCAGCCTCACCGTGCGCGTTGTGCCGGGAGGAATCGGCGTCGCGTTCCACCCGCTCTCCGGGACGAGCCAGACCTCCGGTCCGATCTCTGCGCCCAGCTCCATCGGCGCACCGCCGTCATTCCGGATGTCGATCGAGATCGGAGGACGCGTCGAGTCGTCGCCGGAGAGGCCGGGGAAGAAGGCATACTCGGTTTGTCGTCCGTCCGACAGGAAGAGAGGCCGTGACGCCGGCCCCCCACCGACTTTCAGATTCACGAACGCATACGGTGTGATTGCCAGCCCCTGCCCCGTCGCCGCGACGAAGATGATTCCCTGATACGCACCGGCCCGGTCATTCGGCGGACCGGAGAAGTGGATCTCGAACTTCTTCGGCTTCTTCGGCTCGAGCGTGACGAACACCGAATCGCCGCCGAGCGGATCGACGATGGTGAAGAACGGAACGGAGTTGATCTCCCCTTTGCCGAGGATCACCTGCAGCGGGGTCGACCCGATGTTCTCGAGCGTGAACGTGGAGCGTCTGTCCTCGAGCTTCTCGCCGAGGGCGGTGATCACCGCCTGCGGCTGAACGGCGAAGATCACGTTGGCGGATCCTGCCACGACGTTGACCGGCTTCACGTCCGAGACTGCAGCGCGTTTGCGATCGCAACCTGCGACGGCCAACACGCGGTGGTAGTACGTCCCGGCCGCCGTCGAGACGAACGAGGCGCTGGTCGAGAACGTCTCCTGCGAATCAACGAGAGTCGAGAACGACGGCGAGAGCGAACGCTCGACGACATAGAGACCGCCGGCATCGAGGCCGGCCGCTTCCGTCCAGGCGATCGTGTAGGTCTGTCCGACGCCGACGGCGCCGGGAGGAAGGAACGTGATGGAAGACGCGCCGGGAGCCGTGCACGAAGCGCTCGTCGTGAAGCGCGCGACCGGTGTCGAGAGGTTCTTCGAGGCGTCGCAGGCCACCTTCGCCACGACGCGCCAGTAGTACGTCGTCGACGGCTGCAGGCCCGAGATCGTCAGCTTCGTCCTGCTCAGATCGAGAAAGTAGATCGGCGGAGGAGTGGTCGTTCCGAAGTAAAGCTCGTAGCCGGAGGCATTCGCCGAGGGGAGCCACTCCAGATTCACGCTGAAGGGAACGTTCGCGGCGCCATCGCGCGGCTCGGTGATCGAGAACGGGCCGGCCGCGGCACACGTTCCGGCCGTGCGGAACGAGCGGACCGGCGTCTGCGCCGTCTTCGCCGGATCGCATGCGGCGTGTGCGACGACGTACCAGTAGTAGGTCGTGTCGGGCGTGAGGCCGGCGACCGCATACTTCGTCGCGTTGATGTTGCTGGCGAAGAGCGACGGTGGATTGGCCGCGCCGAAGTAAACGTCGTAGCTCGCGGCACCCGTGGCAGCCTGCCAGACGAGATCGACCGCCAGATTCACTCCCGTACCCCTGTCAGGCGGAACCGTCGTATCGAACGCCCCCGGCGCCGTGCATCCCGCCGCCGTGGTGAACGAGAAGACCTCGGAGTAGTTGAAGGCGAAAGTCGGGCAGAAACGGTCTCCTTTCGAGACGACCTGCCAGTAGTATTTCGTGCCCGGCGTGAGATTCGAGAGTGCGAACGCGGTCGTGGTCAGGTCCTGCCCGGCCACGGTGCGCGGCGGGTCGACGGTGTCGAGATTGACGTCATAACGGAGCGCGCCGGGGACGGCCGACCATTGCAGCAGCGGCGCTGTGGTGGTCGTCGCGCCGTTCGACGGCGACGTCAGTTTCGCCGGCGCGATCGACGTTGGACAGGCGGAGACGACGCGGATGCGGTTGTTCGCCTGGTCGGCGAAGTAGATGTTCCCTGCCGGATCGACCGCGATTCCCTGAACGTTGTTGAGGGACGCGAGTCGCGCAAGTCCGCCATCACCCGAATATCCCGGATCCGACAGTCCCGCCACCGGATTGACGATCCCTCGCGTGTCGATCCTGTAAACGGTCGAACGCGACGTGACGTAAAGATTCCCGCTCGCATCGAATGCGAGCTTTGCCACAATTCCCAACTGCGCGTCAGTTGCGGGAACCCCCTCCGGAAACGAGTTGCCGCCACCGGCGATGGTGGTGATGATCCCGGTGGACGCCGCGATCCTGCGCACGCGGCCGTTGTGCGCGTCGGCGATGTAGACGTTGCCCGCGGCATCGACGGCGACGTCAGTCGGGTAATTGAGCTCAGCGGCACGCGCAGGACCGCCGTCGCCGGAGAACCCACCCGGACCTCCGAAATCCGGCGGCCTGACGACGGTAGTTCCGGCGAGAGTGGTGAGAGTTCCCGTCGAGACGCTGACCTTCCGTACTCGATGATTCACGGTGTCGGCGATGTAGATGTTCCCGTCCTTGTCGACCGCAACGCCGCGAGGGTGATTGAGCCCTGCGTTGATCGCCGGCTGCGGATCATCGCCGGTGAATCGCATGGGGTTGTCCGATCCCGCCACAGTCGTGATGATGCCGGACTTCGCATCGACCTTTCGAATCGTTCCGAAGCGCGCTGCGATGTAGACGTTGTCGCTCGCATCGACAGCCAGACCCCACGGGTTGAAGAAACTCGCCTCCGTCGCCGGACCGCCGTCGCCGCGGTAGGCGGCGTCGCCGTTGCCGGCGAACGTCGCGATCACCCCGGTCGAAGCAGAGAGTTTCCGCACGCGATAGCCGTCGCTGTCGGCGATGTAGAGGTTTCCCGCGGAATCGAACGCTATGCCTTCCGGGATCAACAACTGAGCCGACGTTGCGGGGCCGCCGTCACCGATCGATCCCCCTCCTGCCAGGGTCGTGATGATCTGGGTACCTGCAGCGACCCTGCGAACACGATGATTCAATCTGTCGGCGATGATCAGATTCGAAGAACCGTCGAATGTCAGCGCGGCTGGAAAATTGAGCCGCGCTTTCGTCGCCACATCGCCGTCGCCGCCGTATCCTTCGGGATTGCCTCCGGCGATGGTACTGATGATCCCGGTCGTTGCATCGATCTTCCTGACGTTCGCACAGCAACTGATGACATAGATGTTGCCCTGCGTGTCGACCGTCAGGCCGGGCGGAAACCAAACGCTCGCCTGCGTTGCCGGAAGCCCGTCGCCGCCCCCTCCCTCTTCACCGTTTCCGGCGATGGTGGTGATCAAGCCGGTGCGAGCGTCCACCTTGCGCACCCGATGGTTGACCGTATCGGCGATGTAGAGGTTTCCATCGCGGTCGAATGCCACGTCGCGGGGGTTGTTCAACCGGGCGTTGATCGCCGGGCCACCATCGCCCCCGAACCCTGGTGTACTTCCCGCGATCGTCGTGATGATCCCGGTCCTCACGTCGATGCGCCTGACGCGGCTCGACCCGGAATCGGCGACGTAGAGAAAGTTCCCGGTCGCATCGAACGTCATGCGCGATGGCTGGAGGAAAGCCGCCGTCGCGGGGCCGCCATCGCCGGGATTCTCCGGCTGTGCGCCGCCACCTGCGAACGTCGTGATCACACCGGTCGCGGCGTCGACTTTGCGAATCCTGCCGGTGCTGGAGATGTACACGTTGCCGGCGGCATCAACTTCGACTCCGACCGGCGACAGCACCTCGGCCGCAGTTGCCGGCCCACCGTCTCCGAGGCCGCTCGTTCCGCCACCGGCGATCGTGGTGATCACGCCGGTGCGAGCGTCGACCCTGCGCACGCGATGGTTATCGGTATCGGCGATGTAGACGTTTCCCTGGCGGTCGACGTGAACATCCTGCGGATTGCGGAGGAGCGCGTCGGTTGCAGTCCTCCCGTCGCCCAATGGCCCGCCACCGGCAACTGTGCGGATTGACTGCGCGAGGAGCGCCTCCGTGATCACAGCACAGGCCATTAGGGCGAGCGCGCAGCGCCGGGGCATGAAGCCTCCAACCAGTTTCGACCTGAAAAATCTTACTCCAGCCGGAAAGAGGGGACCGCCCCGCAGAACGGGCCTGTCAGGCGCGCGCTCTCCTCATGACCCTCATGACCGAGGCCGCGCGCTACAGCCGGCGGAGCACGGCCTCTCCGGCCGCCTTCGTCCCGAGCGGGCCGCCGAGGTCGTGGGTCGTCTCGCCGGCCTCGATGGCCTCCACGACTGCGCGTTCGATCGCTTCCGCCTCCGCCTGATGCCCGAGGTACTCGAGCATCATCGCTGCGGTGAGAATGGCGCCGATCGGATCGGCGACGTCCTTGCCGGCGTACTTCGGGGCGCTGCCGTGGATCGGCTCGAAGAGCGAGACGCGTCCCGGGTGGATGTTGCCCGAGGCCGCCACCCCGAGCCCTCCCTGCAGCGCGGCACCGAGGTCGGTCACGATGTCTCCGAACATGTTGTTGGTCACGATCACGCTGAACATCTCCGGCGCGCGCACCATCTGCATCGTCAGTGCATCGACGAACATGTGGAAGTGCTCGATCTCCGGATACTCCTGCGCCACTTCCTCGAACGTCCGCAGCCAGAGATCGCCGCCGAACCGCATGACGTTGTTCTTGTCCGACATGCAGACCGATTTCCGTCCCGTGGCTCTGGCGAATTCGAATGCATGGCGGATGATCCGTTCCACCCCTTTGCGCGTGGAGATGTCTTCCTGGATGGCGACTTCGTCGGGCGTCCCCTTCTTGAAGATCCCCCCCATGCCGGCATAGGCCCCTTCCGTGTTCTCGCGGAAGATGACGAAGTCGATCTCCTTCTTCCCCTTTCCCTTGAGCGGGGAGAGGCGGTCGCTCAGGAGTCTGACCGGCCGGTAATTGACGTAGAGGTCGAGTTGAAACCGCATGCCGAGGAGGATGTCGGCGGCGTGTTTCATGTCAGGGACGCGCGGATCGCCGAAGGCGCCGAGGTAGACCGCCGCGTAGTGGTTGCGGATGTCGTCCATCGCGCCGGGCGGCATCGACACTCCGGTGCGGAGGTACTCGTCGGCGTTCCAGCCGAAATGGACGAACTCGAGACCGAGCCGGCGCTCCTCGTTGATGCGCTCGAGGACGCGCATTCCGGCGGCAATCACTTCGGGACCGATTCCGTCGCCCGGAATCACGGCGATCTTTCGACTCATGGCGGCGCGCATTATATGGATGCGGCCCCCCGCCGGGGTTCGCCCGCTATAGTTGTCTCCGGATGGCCCTTCCGGCACGCGAGGCAGTTCGTTACACGCCGTTCGTTCTCGTCGGCGGCGCGCTCGTCGGACTCGCCCTTGGCGGTTTCCGGTGGCACGCGCTTCGCGCTCTGCACGGCGCGTTCATCGCCTTCACCTGCTTCGCGACGGCATTGGGCGCGGAAGTCCTCCTTCATCGATGGTTCGAGCGGCACCCCGAGCAGTGGTGGCGCCGCGCACTTGCCTACTTCATCGCGGCGCAGATCGGCTGGCCGATCGGGATCTTCCTCGGCATGCCGCTGTTCTGGGGCGTGCCGATCCAGGCGATCTCGCTGCCGCGAGTGACCTGGATCATCGTCCTGATCACTACCGGCGCCGGTGCGCTCGGCGGCGTCGGCGCATACGGCTACGAGCGGATGAAGGAGCGCCTTCGCGCCAGCATCGAGCAGCTCAAGGAAAAGGAGTTCGCGGAGAAGGAAATGGAGCTCGCGCGCGAGTTCCAGGCGCGCATGCTCCCCGCTCCCGACATCGCCGAGGACGGGTACCGGATCACCGCGCGCAACCTTCCGGCGCGATTCGTTGCCGGCGACTTCTACGACGTCTTCCGCTTCGCCGACGGGGCGGTCGGCCTCGCCATCGCCGACGTCGCCGGGAAAGGCCTCGGCGCGAGCCTGATCATGGCGTCGGTCAAGGCGGTGCTGCCGCTGATCGCCTCCACGCGCAGCGTCGAGGAAGCGATGCGCGCCCTCAACGAGAAGCTCGCGGGCGAACTGGGTCGGCGGCAGTTCGTGGCGCTGGCGATGGCCCGCTACGAGCCGCAGGAAGGGTCGGTGACCTTCGCGAACGGAGGGCTTCCCGACCCTTACCTGATTCGCGCCGATGGCAGCGTGGAGACGCTTTGGGTCCCCGGACCACGACTGCCGCTGGGCCTGCGGAAGACGATCGACTACGCGAGCGCGCGCGTCGTGCTCGGAAGCGGCGACGCGCTCCTGTTCCTCTCGGACGGGCTTCCGGAGGCGACGACTCCCGACGGCGAGCCGCTCGGCTACGACCGCTTTCTCGAGATCCTTCGCGCCTGCAGCGACGCCGACGCGATCCTCCAACGCGTGGGAGAGGCCACCGGCGGGGCCCGCGACGACGACCAGACGCTGCTGCTGCTGCGCCGGACGGCGACGTAGCGTCAGCGCACCCGGTCCCGCACCATCGCCGCCAGGCGGCGCAGCGGCTCGGCGGAGGGGCCCAGCGTGGCGATCGCCTCGATCGACGTCTGTACGAGCTCGGCCGCCAGCACGCGTGCGCCGTCGACGCCGGCCATCTTCACGAACGTGAGCCGCTGCTCGTCCTTTCCGACGTCCTTGCCGAGGACCTCCGTCGTGGCGGTGGCGTCGAGAATGTCGTCGGTGATCTGGAAGGCCAGACCGAGATTCTTCGCGAAAACCTCCAGGCGCTGGAGAGGCGCCGGATGGATGTTGCCGAGCATTCCGCCGACGACCGCCGAAGCGACGAAGAGGGCGCCGGTCTTGCGGGAGTGAATGAACTCGAGCGTCGGGAAGTCGAGCTTCGACCCTTCGCTGTGGAGGTCGACCGCCTCGCCGGCGACGCTGCCGTCCCACCCCACCGCGTCGACGACGCGCTGCAGGAGCTGCGGGAGCGGCCAGCGCTTCGGCGCGGCCGCGGTGTGGCTCTGCGCCAGCAGGCCGTAGGCATGGTTGAGCAGGCCGACGGCGGTGAGGATGGCCAGGTCCTCGCCGTGGCGGCGATGGAGCGTCGGGACGCCGCGGCGAAGCTCCGCGTCGTCCATGGCCGGCAGGTCGTCGAGGATCAGCGAGGAGGTGTGGATCATCTCCATGGCCGCCGCCGCGCCTAACAGCGTTTCCCTCTTCCCTCCCGCGCTCTCCCCCGCAGCGACCAGAAGGATTCCGCGGACGCGTTTTCCCTTCGAGGCGATGGCCTCGCGAAGCGGCGCGTCGAGCGGCGGAGGAGCGCCGGCGGTGGCGGCGATCCGCTGCAGTTCTGCGTCGATGGCCTCGCGGGCGACGGTGAAGTAATCCATCCGGATGTGCGGCGGCGCCGCCGCAGCCCCAGAATGACACAACGTTCCCCGTGTTAGCATCCCGCTGCATCGCTTATGGGCAAGAGGAATTTGAGACAAACGCAGCAGATGTGGTTCGTTGCGGGCGTCTGCATGCTGCTGTTCGGCGTCCTTCTCTTCGTCATTCCCGGGATGACCTTCTCGCTCTGGTGGCAGGTCCTGCTGGTGGGGCTCATCGCCTCGGGCATCTGCATCGGGGTGATGCAGCTCTGGCTGGTGCAGGTGGTCGGCAAGCGGGAGCAGTCGGTACAGGTCCTCGACCGCATCACCTCCGGAGACCTGACGATGTCGGCGCGCGAGGTGCTCGACGCCACCCGCTCGGCGCGGATGTCGGCGGCGCTCCGCGCTCTCGTCTCGACTCTGGAGCGGACGATCCGCCGCTTCGCGCAGCTCGCCACCGACGTGGCCAGGGTGAGCGAGCAGATCAGCGGACGCTCGCGGATCCTCGCCAGGAGCGCCGCCGAGCAGCTCGCCTCGACCGAGGCGACCTCCTCCTCGGTCACGCAGATCGACCAGTCGATCAACAGCGTGCGCGCGAGCATGGAGAAGCTCTCCGCCAACGCCGAAGAGACGTCGGCCTCGATCCTGGAGATGTCGGCGAGCATCGAAGAGGTCGGAAAGATCGCCGACCAGCTCGCGGAGTTCGTCGAGCAGACCTCCTCGGCCATCGAGGAGATGATCGCCTCGATCAACGAGGTCGCCACCAACACCGAGAGCTTCTCGTCCTTCGCTCTGCAGACCGCCACCTCGATGGTGGAGATGAACGCCACCACCGACGAGATCCGCAACTCGGCGAAGCAGTCGTCGGAGTTGTCGCGCTACGTCAAGGACGCCGCGAACGAGGGAAGGGAGGCGGTCGTCGGCACGGTGGACGGCATGCGGAAGATCCAGCAGGCCGTCGAGGAGGCGAAGGCCGCCTTGGGCGACCTGGCGGAGCGGTCGCAGGAAATCGGCGAGATCGTGCGCGTCATCGACGACATCGCCGGGCAGACGAACCTGCTGGCGCTCAATGCCGCCATCATCGCCGCGCAGGCCGGCGAGCGGGGGCGGGGCTTCGCCGTGGTGGCCGACGAGATCCGCGACCTCTCCGAGCGCACGTCGGTCTCGACCGAGGAGATCCGGACGCTGATCCAGAACGTGCAGCGGGGCGTCGAGCGGGCCGCCGAGCAGATGGGCATCAGCGCCGACCGGGTGAACGAGGGAGTGGCCCTCACCAACCGCGCCTCGACGGTGCTCGACAAGATCCTCGACCTCACCGACCGCTCCACGAAGTCGATCGGCGAGATCGCGCGGGCCACCGAGGAGCAGGCGCGCGGCAGCGCGGCGGCGACCGCGGCCATCGAGGAAGTGACGAAGATGGTCCAGCAGACCGCCACCGCGACGCAGCAGCAGTCACAGACTTCGCGCAAGATCGGCGAGCAGGCCACCACCGTCCGCGACTACATGAAGCACCTCAAGCGCGCCATGGCCGAGCAGGAGAGCGGCAGCCGCGCCATCGGCCGGGCCATGCAGAACATCATGGGCCTGGTGCAGAACGTGCTCGAATCGACCTCCGTCCTCGCCGCCGAGAGCGCCGCCATCGTCAAGTCGATGGAGGTGATCAAGCAGGGTTCGCGCGAGAGTTCATTCGGCGTCGGCGAGCTGAATCAGATGGCCAATACGCTCAGCCACGAGTCGACGCTCCTCAAGCAGGAACTCGGCCGCTTCCGGCTTCCCTCCCCCAACAAGGGAGGCCGCCTGACGACGACGACCGTCCTCTGGCAGCAGCTCACCTTCGATCCGATTCACGTCTCGGCGGCCGCCCTCGGCTTCATGTCGAAGGCCGTCCACGCGAATCTCGTCGTGTACGGCGAAGGGGCGGAGCTGATGCCGGGCCTCGCCGAGCGGTGGGAGATCCTCGAGCAGGGACACGTCTACCGCTTCCACCTGCGCCGCGACGTCCGCTTTCACAACGGACGCCTCTTCCAGGCCCGCGACGTTCACGACAGCTTCGTCCGGCTGCTGGCACCGGAAAACAAGTCGAGCGCCGCATGGATCCTCCGCAACGTGCGCGGCGCGGCCGACGTGATGAGCGGACGGACCCACACGCTCAGCGGGGTCGTGATCCACGACCCGTTCACCGTCGACGTGATCCTCGACGAGTCGCTGGCGTTCTTCCTCTCGCTGCTGACGATGCACGAGTGCGCGATCGTCCCCGTCGAGGAGACGCGGGACACCGAACGCTTCCGCGTCAGCGCTCCCGGCGCCGGCCCGTTCCGCATCGAGGAGGTCGTGGAAGGGGAACGCGTCCGGCTGCGCCGCAATCCCGACTACTGGGTGCCGGACGAGCCGCATCTGGACGAGCTGATCTTCCGCCTCGACCTCCGCAGTTTCCGCGACGTCTCCGAGGCCTTCCTCCGCGGCGAGATCGACGTCGCGCACGGCGTGCCGCTGAAGATGGTCGACCAGCTACGGCACGACCCGCAGTACGCGCCTTACATGCTGACCACCGTACAACTCCACACCTCGTACCTCGGCTACGACTGCTCGACCGCCCCGTTCAACCGCCCCGAGGTGCGGCGG
>DATLYG010000175.1:0-4775 GCA_035574985.1 Thermoanaerobaculia bacterium
GACGGCATTCCCCGCCGCGATCGTGGCGTTGATGATGGCGCGAGGACAGATCGAGCGGAAAGGCGCGCTCCCTCAGGAGCGCTGCGTCCCGACCGAACTTTTCATGCAGGAGCTGGCGACGCGGGGAATCCGCGTGGTGGAATCCGTGTCGCCCTGAGCCGGAAACCGCGAGCGGGCAGGGGCCGCCTCGGTCACCCGGGCGGCCGCCGTCGCTTCCGCGATCCGGTGCAATGACTCCAGAGAGGACCCTTTCATGAGCCTTCTTCTCCGATGGATTCTCAACACCCTGGCGCTCTTCGTCGTCGCCACCCTGGTTCCCGGGTTTCACTACGATTCGATCGTCAATCTGGCCATCGCGGCCCTCGTTCTCGGCCTGCTCAACGCGATCGTCCGGCCGATCCTGTTCTGGCTGACACTTCCGCTGACCATCGTCACGCTCGGGCTCTTTCTCATCGTCCTGAACGCGGTCGTGCTGGAGATCGCCGCCTTTTTCGTTCCCGGGTTCGACATCCACGGCTTCGGGTGGGCGATGGTCGGAGCGGTGCTGCTGAGCGTCATTTCGATCGTGACCAGTTGGATCGGGGGCCGCGAACGCCGCGAGTAGACGCCCCGCAACTGATTGACTACACTAGCCGCGATTTTCGGAGCGGCACGTTTGAACATCATCAAGAATCGGATCAACGACGTCACGGTGCTCGACATTCAGGGCGTCATCAAGCTCGGGGAAAGCGCCCGCGAGTTCTCCAGCTACCTCGAGAAGGTCCTCAACGACGAGACGGGTCCGGTGATGATCAACTTCGAGTCGATCAACTACATGGACTCGACAGGCCTCGGCGAGTTGATCGGCTACCTCCAGAAGTTCGAGGACCGGCAGCGCAAGATGGCGCTCGTCAAGCCGTCACACCGCATCCTCGCGCTCCTCAAGATCACCAAGCTCGACACCGTCTTCAAGATTTTCGACTCGCGTGAGAGCGCGATGGCCTACTTGACCGACACGGCAGCCTGACGGCAGGTGTCGGGTCTCGGATCCAACCTCCCCGAGGCCCGAGACCGGACGCCACTTTCTCGTGCTAGCATTCGCGCGCTTTGGCATGACCAACAGCTACGTACCCATCCTCCTGATGCTCGCCGTCGCCGTCGTTCTCGGCGCGACGTTTCTCGTCCTGAACTGGATCATCGGCCGCAAGCAGAGGAACCCGTCGAAACTCGCACCTTACGAGTCGGGAGTGCCGCTGCTCGACGCGAGTCGCAAGCGCGTCAACGTCCGCTTCTACCAGATCGCGATGTTGTTCATTCTCTTCGACATCGAGGCGGCGTTCCTCTACCCGTGGGCGGTGATCTACCGCGAGGCGACGGTCACGCCGGCCGGCATCTCCTGGTTCGTCTTCGGCGAGATGGTCGTCTTCATCGTGCTCCTCGGGGCCGGGTACGTGTACGTCTGGAAGAAAAAAGCGTTCGATTGGAAGTGATTCCGCATGGCCGGCCTTCAACCTGAGAGCCCGTACACCAAAGAGCGATTTGCCGATCCCTCCAAAAAAGTGGAGTTTCCTCCCGAGGCGAAGAAGCGCTTCGACTCCATCCTGACGCGCTATCCGAACAAGGAGGCGGCGCTGCTGCCGACCCTCCATCTGGCGCAGGAGACGTGGGGATGGATCTCGCCGGAGGTCGTTCACTACGTCGGTGAGCTCCTCGACCTGTCGCCGGCGACCGTCTTCGGCGTGGTGTCGTTCTACAACATGTACAACCAGAAGCCGGTCGGAAAGTACCACCTTCAGGTGTGCACGAACCTGAGCTGCATGGTGAACCGGGCGTACGACATCTACGACCACCTCTGCGACAGGCTGAAGGTCCATCCGGGTGAGGTCACGCCCGACGGTCTCTTCACCGTCACCGAGGTCGAGTGCCTCGGTTCCTGCGGAACGGCGCCCGTCGTTCAGATCAACAACGACTACCACGAGAACATGAGCGTCGAGAAGATGGAGACGCTGCTCGAGAAGCTGAAGTAGCCGGCCGGCCACACGAAGACGACATGCAACCGATCAGGATCCTCACCGCGAACATCGACAAGCCGAATTCGACGTCGATCGACGTCTATCTCGAGGGCGGCGGTTACGAGATGGCGCGCAAGGCGCTGACGACGATGAAGCCGGAGGAGATCACCCAGGTCGTGAAGGACTCCGAGCTGCGCGGCCGCGGCGGCGCGGGATTCCCGACGGGCATGAAGTGGTCGTTCGTGCCGAAAAACGCGCCCAGGCCGACGTACCTTCTCTGCAACGCCGACGAGTCGGAGCCGGGAACGTTCAAGGACCGCGTCATCATCGAGAAAGACCCGCACCTCCTCATCGAGTCGATGATCATCGCGGCGTATGCGATCGGCTCCTGCCCGATGTCGTACATCTACATCCGCGGCGAATTCCATTACGGCGCGATGGTGCTGGAGAAGGCGCTCGCCGAGGCGCGCGAGCGCGGCTTTCTCGGCAGGAATCTCTTCGGCAGCGGCTTCGATTTCGACATCACCGTGGCGCGAGGGGCCGGCGCCTACATCTGCGGCGAGGAGACGGGGCTGATCGAGTCGGTCGAAGGTCACCGCGGGCAGCCGCGCGTCAAGCCGCCGTTCCCGGCGGTCGTCGGCGTCTTCGGCGGTCCGACCGTCGTCCAGAACGTCGAGACCCTCGCCTGCGTGCCGTTCATCATCCGCCATGGTGCGGAGTGGTTCAAATCGTTCGGATCGCCGAAGAACACCGGTCCGAAGCTCTATTGCGTGTCCGGCAGCGTCAGGAAGCCGGGCGTCTACGAGTTCCCGATGGGCGTGAACCTCAAGGAACTCATCTACGAGCACTGCGGGGGCATCACCGGCGACCGGAAGCTCAAGGCGGTGATCCCCGGGGGGGCGTCGGCCCCGATGCTCACGGCTGACGAGATCGATCTCCCGCTGAACTTCGACGCCGTGATGAAGGCGGGATCGATGCTTGGCTCGGCCGGGATCATCGTCATCGACGAGAGCGTCTGCATCGTCGAGGCGGTCTGGCGACTGGCGAAGTTCTTCGCTCACGAATCGTGCGGACAGTGCACGCCGTGTCGCGAGGGAACGCACTGGATAGAGTCGGTGCTCGACCGCATCGAGCGGGGAGAGGGGCGGCCGCAGGACGCCGATCTTCTGCTCGACATGGCCGACAACATCGGCGGAAAGTCGCTCTGCGCCCTCGGGGACGCGGCGATCGGCCCGGTGGTCTCGTCGGTCCGGAAGTTCCGCGACGAGTTCCTCCACCACGTCACGCACCGGAGCTGTCTGCCGGGGACGGTCCGCTACCGCCGCCTCCGCGCCGGCGCCGTCGCGCACTGAGAACGTCCGGATTGCGGCGCCCCGGCGCCGCGGGAGGAAGTCGATGCGCCGTCTGGTCCACGTCCTGATCATCGTCTGCGCCGTCACCCCGCTCCACGCGCAGCGTACCCAGAAGCCGGTTCTCCATGCGAAGCACTGGCTGGCCATCACCGGCAAGCCACTGGCGGCCACCGCCGGTGCGATGATGTTTCAGAAGGGGGGCAACGCCGTCGACGCCGCCGCGGCGATGCTCGCGGCGACCTGCACCATGTGGGACACGCTCTCGTGGGGCGGTGAGACGCAGGCGCTCATCTACGATCCGCGAACGAAGAAGGTCATCGCCATCAACGCCCTCGGCGTCGCTCCGTCCGGCGCGACCGCGGAGTTCTACAGGTCGAAGGGATATCGCTACCCGCCCGAGCACGGGCCGCTCGCAGCGGTGACCCCCGGCACACCGGGCGGCCTCCTGGTCATGCTTGCCGAATACGGGAAGCTGTCGCTCAAAGACGTGCTCGAACCGGCGATTCAGATGGCCGACGGCTATCCCATCGAAGCAGGCGCGGCGAACGCGATCGAGGCGAACAAGGGGCGGCTCGTGCAGTGGCCGTACTCCCGCGCGGTCATGCTTCCGCATTGGAAGGGTTCGACGCAGAGTGCATCGGACGCGCAGCGGACCAAGGAGGGAGCTGCGACCCCGGCGCAGGACCGCGCCGTCGAGGCGCCGGCCGATCCGGTGCGCGAAGGTCCCGCCCCCGGCGAGATCTTCCGGCAGCCCGACCTCGCCGCGACGCTGCGGAAGCTCGTGGAGGCCGAGCAGCGGGCCCTGGCGCGCGGCCGCAGCCGCCGCGAAGCCATCATGGCCGCCTACGAGCGTTTCTACCGCGGCGACATCGCCCGCGAGATCGCGCGCAGCACGCAGGAGCAGGGCGGCCTGATCACCGCCGACGATCTCGCGAAGTGGGAGGTGAAGATCGAAGAGCCGGCGACGACCTCCTACAAGGGCATCGATGTCTACAAGCTCCGGGAGTGGACTCAGGGACCGGCGATGCTGCAGGCGCTGAACATCCTCGAACACTTCGATCTGAAGTCGATGGGGTACAACAGCGCGCGTTACATTCACACCGTCTATCAGGCAATGAGCCTCGCCTTTGCCGACCGCGATTTCTACTACGGCGACATCTACACCGATCCCGTCGAACCGATTCTCGGACTGCTCTCGAAGGAGTACGCCGCGTCGCGGGCGAAACTCGTCCGTCCCGACCGGAACGATCCGAACATCGCGCCGGGCGATCCCTACCCGTTCCAGCATGCGAAGAATCCCTATCTCGATCTGCTGCAGAAGTGGCCGTCGACGGCGCCGAAACCGGCTGCGGGAGGAGGAACGTCGGGCACGACCTCGGTCGTGGCGGCCGACGCCGAGGGATGGGTCGTGTCGATGACGCCCAGCGGCGGA
>DATLYG010000176.1:0-3357 GCA_035574985.1 Thermoanaerobaculia bacterium
ACCCGAAGGGCCGTGGGATATGCGGGCGATGTCTGCGTCACTCGTCGTCAACGATGCCACCGCATCGCCTCCTCCTCGTTCCTTGACCTCGCCCGCATCTCCCACGGCAAAAGGCAAGATATTTATGAAGCACTACACTAGGCGAACTGCCGGGTCACTTCGACGATCGCGCCGATGGCGCGGTCGAGGTGCTCGCGCGTGTGCGCGGCGCTGATCTGGCAGCGCAGCCTCGCCTGCCCCTGCGGGACGACGGGATACCCGAAGCCGGAAACATAGATGCCGCGGCGCAGCAGCTCGCCCGACATGGCGATCGCCTTCGCCGTGTCGCCGATGAGGATTGGCACGATGGGATGGATCCCCTCACGCACGTTCACACCCTTCTCCGCGAGCTGCGAGCGGAAGTAGGCGGTGTTTTCGCGCAGGCGATCGATCAGGCTCGTGTCCTTCTCGAGAAGATCGAGCGCTGCGAGCGATCCCATCACCACGGCGGGAGGGAGCGTGTTCGAGAAGAGATACGGACGCGACTTCTGCCGGAGGTAGTCGATCAGAACCTTCGGCCCGGTGGTGAACCCTCCGTGCGAGCCGCCCAGCGCCTTCCCGAGTGTCGACGTCCAGGCGTCGACCTTCCCGAAGACGCCGAGTTCCTCGGCCGTGCCCCGCCCGGTACGTCCGAGGACGCCGGTGCCGTGCGAGTCGTCGACGACCAGGAACGCGTCGTACTCCTTCACCAGATCGATCATCTCGGGAAGAGGCGCCAGCGACCCCTCCATCGAGAAGACGCCGTCCGTCATGACCACCCTGTTGCGCGCGTCGCGCGTGGCCTCGAGGGCGCGCCGGAGGTCGGCCATGTCGCGGTTGCGGAAGCGTTCCTTGCGCGCCTTCGCCAGCCGGACGCCGTCGATGATCGATGCGTGATTCAGCTCGTCGGAGACGATCGCGTCCTGCTCGGTCGTGATCGTCTGGAAGAGGCCTTCGTTTGCGTTCCAGCACGAGCCGTAGAGGATCGTGTCCTCGGTGCCGAAGAAGGCGGCCAGTCTCTGTTCGAGCTGGCGGTGGATGGTCTGCGTGCCGCAGATGAAGCGAACGGAGGCGAGGCCGTACCCGTAGTCACGCTCCGCCTTCTCGGCCGCCTCGACGATGGCCGGATGATCGGCCAGGCCGAGGTAGTTGTTCGAGGTGAGCATCACCACCTCGCCGATTCCGTCGACGTCGACGACCGGCCCCTGCGGCGAGCGAAGCGCCAGTTCGCGCTTCAGCGTTCCCGCCCGCGACATCTGATCGAGTTCCGAGGAGAGAGTTTCGAGAAGTGCCATCTTCAGCCGCTGCCGGCCGCGCATTCTACTCGTTGTCGTACTTCAGGTCGCGGCGATAACAGACCTGCTGCTCCATGTCGAACACCACGCACGAATCGATCGGGCGCGAGTAGACGTGAAGACTCATGGCCCGCTGGTTCCACTCGGGAGGATTGAGGATGCGGTGGATGGTCTGCGTCTTGTCGACCGTGTTGAGCGGACCGCCGGGGATGGCGATCTCGGTCCCGACGTGTTCCATTTCGATCTCGGTCGCTCCGGCCAGACAGTCGATGCCGACGACCTGCTGGTTCTCCGGCGCGTTGCAGCGGACCTTCCGGAAGTTCTCGACCTTCAGCTTCCCCTCGACCATCGTCATCCAGCCGAGCTGTCCGTTGTGGGTGTGCAGCGGCGTCGTCACGCCGACCGGCCAGCAGATCAGCATGACCTCGATCATGTCGTTGCGGAAGATCTTGTTGCGCGTGTGCCGCTCGTCGAGCCACTTGACGTAGCGTTCCAGGTCGTCGCGGCGGATCTCGTACCGCACCAGATAGTCGTAGATCTTCTGCTTGGTGATCAGCCCCAGCGAAAGCTCGCGGATGCCGGCGACGAACTGCTCCACCGGCACGGCTGCCGGCGCATGGAGAACGGGAGGGGGTTCGACGGTCTTCTGCACGTCCATCTGCAACTCCTGGCCGGTGGGAGAACTATAAATGAGACCGGGGCAATTTCCGAGCCGCAGGCGCACCCGGAAAAACGTTCCGTGCTACTCTCCGCGCCGCCATGTCGAATCTCGCTGTCATCGGCGCACAATGGGGTGACGAAGGAAAGGGAAAGATCGTCGATCTTCTCTGCGAGACCTTCGACGTCGTCGCCCGATACCAGGGGGGGCACAACGCCGGCCACACGGTCCGGTTCGCCGACCGCCACTTCGCGCTGCGCCTGATTCCGTCCGGCATTCTGCACCCCGGCAAGCTCTGCCTCCTCGGCAACGGCATGGTCATCGATCCCGGGGCGCTGCTCGAGGAGATCGAGGCGCTCCGCAGGATGGGAGTCGCCATCGACGACAACCTGAAGATCAGCGACGCGGCGCACTGCATTCTCCCCTACCACAAGGCGCTCGATCTGGCGCGCGAGGAGTCGGCCGGGGCTGCGAAGATCGGAACCACGGGGCGCGGAATCGGGCCGGCGTACGAGACGAAGGTCAACCGCTTCGGCATCCGCATGGCGGATCTCCGCGACCGGGAGGTTCTCCGCCGCAAGATCGAGCTTGCGTGTGACGAAAACAACAAGATCCTCTTTTCCGTCTACCGCAAAGACACCTTCGACCCGGCGAAGCTCTTCGACGACTACGCGCGCTACGGCGAGATCCTCGCCGGTCGCATCACCAACGGTACGCTCTGGATCAACGAACAGATCCGCGCCGGAAGGAGCGTGATGTTCGAAGGGGCGCAGGGGACCATGCTCGACGTCGATCACGGGACCTATCCCTTCGTGACCTCGTCGAACACCATCGTCGGCGGCGTCTGCACGGGACTGGGCGTCGCGCCCAGACACATCCACCGCGTGGTCGGCGTCGCGAAGGCATACACCACGCGCGTGGGCGGCGGCGCGTTTCCGACCGAACTCCACGACGCGCACGGCGAGCATCTGCGGAAGCGCGGAAACGAGTTCGGCACGGTGACCGGGCGGCCGCGACGGACGGGATGGCTCGATCTTCCCGTCCTCCGGACCTCGGTGATGATCAACGGCACCGACGCCATCGCCCTGACCAAGCTCGACGTGCTCGACGAGTTCGACGAGATTCCCGTCTGCACCGGCTACGACATCGGCGGCGAACTCTGGAAGACGTACCCCGCATTCGCCGTCGCACATGACGACTACAGGCCCGTCTACCGCACCATGCGCGGATGGCGGTCGTCGACCGCGGGAATGACCTCCTTCGACGACCTCCCGCAGGCGGCAAAGGACTACGTGAAACTGATCGAGGACGAGACCTCGGTCCCGGTGACGATCATCTCCACCGGCCCCCGCCGCGAAGAAACCATCCACCGCCCGTAGAGGGTGT
>DATLYG010000177.1:0-7035 GCA_035574985.1 Thermoanaerobaculia bacterium
TCGTGCGGCTCGAAGCCGTACGCCGCTCCGTGGCGCATCTGGTGGACGAATCGCGCCGAGGCGACGAGGGCCTTCGTCGGCACGCATCCGGTCCAGAGGCAGTCGCCGCCGAGCGCCTCCCGCTCGATCAGGGCGACTCTCCGCCCGAGCCGCGCGCAACCGGAGGCGGTCACCAGTCCGGCGGTTCCTCCGCCGATGATCACGACGTCGAATGGTTCGGACATGACAGCCTCCGGTCAGGTTTCGGGGGGTTGCGGACTGCTGATCACGGATCAATCCACGTACACGCTCACCTTGCGCGTCCGCGGCCCGTCGAGTTCGATGAAGTACACCCCCTGCCACGTTCCGAGGACGAGCTTCCCGCCGCGGTATGGCCAGGCGAGGGAAGTGCCGATGATCGTCGAGAGGAGATGGGCGTCGGAGTTCCCCTCGCCGTGCGAGAAGCGGACGGCGGGAATCATCGCGCGCAGCGCTCTGACGATGTCGGCGGGGACGTCGGGGTCGGCGTTCTCGTTGACCGAGATGGCGCAGGTCGTGTGAGGTGTGACGATCGTGCAGATCCCGTCGCCGTTCGTCATCGCGGCGAGGGCGCGCTGTACGTCGGAAGTGATGATGCGCACCTCTTCACGTGCGGTCGTCCGGATGGTGAAGGTCTGCTCCTTCATTCCACGAGCATATAATTGCGATACGCTTTCCCGCTGAAAACCAGCCGCTACGGCCATGGGCTTCTACTGCATCCACTGCAGGTCGGACATCGACCCCAAATACAAGGCCTGCCCCTACTGCGGTGAGGCGATCTCCGACTTCCTCCGTCGTCATCTGGAGCATCCGATCGACGGGAAGTACCAGATCCTGGCGCGACTGGGCGCCGGAGGAATGGGAGAGGTCTTCAAGGCGCTGCACATCCACCTGAACGCGCTGCGGGTGATCAAGCTGATGCGGCCGAACATCGCGGCCGATCCCGGCGCACACGAGCGTTTCACGCGCGAGGCGCGGCTGGCGACGCGCATCCAGCACCCGAACGTCGCCACGCTCTACGACTTTTCGACGCTCGAGGACGGCTCCCGCTACATGGTGTGGGAGTACATCGAGGGGACGAACCTGCACGAGCTGCTCGAGGAGCGGGGGCCGCTCTCGCCCCGGTACGCGGCGCAGCTCGCGGCGCAGGCTCTCCATGGCCTCGACGCCATCCATCGCGCCGGGATCGTCCATCGCGACATCAGTCCCGAGAATCTGATGATCACCCTCGCCGACGGGGAGGAGCGGGTGAAGATCATCGACCTCGGCATCGCCAAGCAGTCGGACGGCGACACCGACACGCAGACGAAAACCGGGATGTTCGTCGGCAAGTGGAAGTACTGCTCTCCCGAGCAGCTCGGGATGCTGCCGGAAGGGGAACGGATCGACGGCCGCTCCGACATCTACTCGTTTTCGATCGTGCTCTACGAGATGCTGACCGGCATTCCTCCCTTTCATGCCGACACGCCGCACGGCTACCTCGTGCAGCATGCGTCGGAGAAGCCGCGCTCGCTGCGCGACAGCAACCCCTCCGTTCCCGAGTCTCCTGAACTCGAGGCGCTGATCTTCAAGGGCATGGAGAAGGACCGGCGCAACCGCTTTGCCACGGCGCGGGAGTTCGCGCGCGAGCTGGAGAAGCTGATTCCGACGCTCGCCGACGAGCCGGGAGCGCGAGCGTTTCCGACGGTCGCCGAACGGACCGAGGAGCCGACTGCCGTCGCGGGCCGCATCGTTTCGGACGCACCGACGGTCGTCACCACGCCGCAGGACGTCGAGACCCAGGTGATCCCTGCGGTGGCGGCGACCGACCGGTCGACCCTTCCGGCGGTGGAGACCGAGAGGTCGATTCTTCCCGGCGAGCCGACCGACAGGACGACCATTCCCGCGAGCGTCGCCGGACCGGCGGCGATCACCGAGATCGGTCCGGTGGGGGCGGGAAAGCCGAAGCTGCCGGTCCTCCTCGGCGCCGCGGCGGCGGCCGTGGTGCTGCTCGTCGGTGGCGTGATGATGCTGCGGCATGGAGGGGAGACCGCGCCGGCGCCGGACAGGCCCGTCAGCGCCTCCGTCGTCGCCGCACCGCAGGGGCACCTCGGCATTCACGCCTATCCATGGGCGCATGTGACGAGCATCCGCAATCTCGACAGCGGCAGGACGATCGACCTGAAGGAGCCGGTGGTGACCCCCGCGCCGATCGACCTCGCCCCGGGGCGCTATGAAGTGACGCTCTCCAACCCGGCGTTCGGCGCGCCGATCACGAAGACGATCGAGATCCGGGCGGGAGAGGAAGAGATCCTCAGCATCTCCTTCACCGACGCCGAAAAGGTGCAGTTGCCGAGTTTCGGAGAAAGGCCGTGAAACGCGCCGCGGCCCTGCTGATCCTGTTGATCGCGATCCCCGCTCCTGCTGCGGAGCGATGGTGGGACCACTACAAGAAGGGGATCGCGGCGATCAACGCGAAGAACTGGGAGGCGGCCGCAGACTCGCTGCGGCGCTCGCTCGCCGAGATGCCGAACGAGAGCACCTCGGCCCGGACGCGCAAGGAGATCATCGTCTACGTTCCCCATTTCTATCTCGGGATCGCCAGGTTCAACCTCGGCGACGTGGACGGCGCGCTCGCCGAATGGAAGATCTCGGAGGAGCAGGGCGCGATCCAGAACACCGACTACTACGCGAGCCTGAAGGAGTGGGTGAATCGCGCCCGCGCCGAGAAGCAGAAGTCGGCACGCGATGCATCGGCCGAGTCGCGCAACGCCGCCGACGCGATGATCAACAGCGCCCTGTCGGCACAGACGGCCGCCGTGGCCGCCGGCGGCGACCGCTCGGACAACTACCTCGCCGCGGAGCGGAAGATCAATGAAGCGATGAGCCTGTTCCGGAAGGGTGGGACCGACGTCGCTGCCTACAGGCGCGCCGCACAGACCGCCCAGCAGGCACGCGATCTCTTCGCCGCCGCTGCCGAGGAGGCCCGCAAGGCGAAAGCGTCGCGGGCGGCCGTCGCGTCGCGACAGCCGGCGCCGCAGCAGGAGAAACCGGCCGTCGCGGAGCCGCCCAGGCAGGTCGCGCAGCAGCCGCCGCCTCAACCTCAGCAGGTTCCGGCGCAGGCTCCGCCGCCCCAGCCGCAGGCGGTGACGTCCGTCGAGGTCGTCGTCGCGGACGCGAAGCCGAAGCAGGAAGCGGCCGCGGACGTCGAGTCGGAGGAGTCGGTCACGGTCCGCATCGCCTTGCAGAAGTGCAAGGCACGGCTCGCTCAGGCGTCGAACCACACATTCGGAGACAACGAGTACCGGAACGATCTGGTGCGGGCCACGCGCATGGCGAACCAGATCGAGCAGGAACTCCGCTCGAAACCCGACCGGGAAACGGTCCGGGAGATCGGCCGCCGGGTGGCATCGCTGGAAGAGGAGCTGGATGCGATGATGCGGCGCGCGGCGGCGAAGGCGGCCGGGGCCGACCCGCGCGGGCAGCTCGTCCACGCCTATCGCGCCTACGCCTCGGGCGATTTCACACTGGCCGAAACGATCCTCACGCGCCTGATCGAGAGCCGGCCGACCGGCGAGGCGTATCTCCTTCGCGGCTGCTCGCGCTACACGCGCGCGATGCTCTCGCGCAACCGCGATCCGCTGGTCAGTCAGGCGGCGAGCGATTTCCGGTCGGCTCTGAAACTGAACCGGAGATTGCGCCTCGACGGAAAAGCGTTCTCGCCAAAGATCGTCGAGTTCTTCGAGCAGGTCCGGAAGAACTCCTGAGGTCCGTCGCCGCGGCCTCAGGACTCCTTCCGCCCTTCCGCCTCGACATCGATGGAGGAAGGGCATCGAGACGGACTCGATGTCGTTTCGCCGGATCGGGGTTGCGCGCAGAAAAAAAGGGCCGGCGGGTGCCGGCCCTTCCGTTTGGAACTGCGTGGGGGCTACTTCTTCAGCTCGACGCCCTTCGCGTGAAACGTCACGTCCTTCGCGGTGCCGTCTTCGTTCTTCGCGACGGTCGCGCCGTCGTGTTCGAGGTGTTCGGCCTCGTCCTTCGTCAGCGTCTTGATCTTCACGACTCCCTCGGCGCGGGCGTTCATCCCCGCCGATGTCGTCGGCACCACGAAGTCCTCGAAGCTGACGCGGATGCCCGGCTTGCTCTTCTCCGCGGTCAGCTCCATCCAGCATCCCATCTTCGTGCAGACCTTCTCGACGACGCCTTCGACGACCACGTCCTTCCCGGTGAAGGCGGTCGGGTTCTTGATGACGTCGGCCAGCGGCGTCGGCTTCGCGCCGGAGATGGCCGCTCCGCGCCGGATGACGTCTTCGCCCGCAAACGCCGTGAAGGCTGCCAGCAGGACCAGAACCATCGATGTGATTCGCTTCATGGATCGGTTCCTTTCTCTACGCTGCGACCTGCTCGCGTGCGTTCCCGGCCTCGCTGCGGATGCGCATGCCGTAGAACGAACGATAGACGAAGGTCATGGCGACCGCCAGGAAGACGAGCGAGAGGATGCGCGTCAGCGTGGCCTGTCCGCCGCGGGTCATCTCGACGGCCAGCTCGACGGCGAGGAGGCCGAAGAGCGTGGTGAACTTGATGACCGGGTTCATGGCGACCGACGAAGTGTCCTTGAAGGGATCGCCGACCGTGTCGCCGACGACCGTCGCTGCGTGCAGTGCCGTTCCCTTCTCCTTCAGCTCGACCTCGACGATCTTCTTCGCGTTGTCCCATGCGCCGCCGGCGTTGGCCATGAAGATGGCCTGATAGAGGCCGAAGAGCGCGATCGAGATCAGGTATCCGATGAAGAAGAACGGTTCGAAGCAGGCGAAGGCGAGGGTCGAGAAGAAGACGACGAGGAAGATGTTGAACATCCCCTTCTGCGCGTACTGCGTGCAGATCTCGACGACCTTCTTCGAGTCCTCGACCGAAGCGCGCTCGGCGCCTGTGTCGAGCTTGATGTTGCGTTTGATGAACTCGACGGCGCGGTAGGCGCCGGTCGAAACGGCCTGGGTCGACGCGCCGGTGAACCAGTAGATCACGGCGCCGCCGATGACCAGGCCGAGCAGGAACTGCGGGTGCATGAGCGAGAGCTTGTCCATGTCCTGCGTCAGGCCGGCGGTGAGCATGACGATGATCGAGAAGATCATCGTCGTCGCGCCGACGACCGCCGTGCCGATGAGCACCGGCTTGGCCGTCGCCTTGAACGTGTTGCCGGCGCCGTCGTTGGCCTCGAGATGCTCCTTCGCCCGAGCGAACATCGGGCGGAAGCCGAACTCCTTTTCCAGCTCGTTCTCGATGTTCGGATGGGACTCGATCGTGGAGAGTTCGAACACCGACTGAGCGTTGTCGGTCACGGGGCCGTACGAGTCGACGGCGATGGTCACCGGGCCCATGCCGAGGAATCCGAAGGCGACGAGGCCGAAGGCGAAGATCGCCGGGGCGATCATCATTCCCGCGGGGAAATGGCCGCTCATGAAGGCGGCGATGCCCATCAGCACGACGATGGCCAGGCCCATCCAGTAGGCGCTGAAGTTCCCGGCGATGAAGCCCGACAGGATGTTGAGCGAGGCGCCCCCTTCACGCGACGCGGTGACGACTTCCTGCACGTGGCGCGACTCGGTGGAGGTGAAGACCTTGACCAGCTCGGGGATGACCGCGCCGGCAAGCGTGCCGCAGGTGATGATCGTGGAAAGCTTCCACCACATCGTGGGGTCGCCCCCCAGCGACGGGATGAGCACCCAGGAGATGCCGTAGGTGAGGGCGATGGAGATCATCGAGGTCAACCACACCAGCGACGTGAGCGGCGCTTCGAAGTTCATCTCGTCGGCGTTGGCGTACTTCGCCTTCGCAAAGGCCTCGTTGAGCAGATAGGAGACCCCCGAGGTGACGATCATCAGCACACGCATGGCGAAGATCCAGACCAGGAGCTGGGTCTGGACCGTCGGGTCGACGACCGCGAGAAGGATGAAGGTGATGAGAGCGACCCCGGTGACGCCGTAGGTCTCGAAGCCGTCGGCGGTGGGGCCGACCGAGTCGCCGGCGTTGTCACCGGTGCAGTCGGCGATCACGCCGGGGTTGCGCGCGTCGTCTTCCTTGATGTTGAAGACGATTTTCATCAGGTCCGAGCCGATGTCGGCGATCTTCGTGAAGATGCCGCCCGCAATGCGGAGCGCCGCCGCGCCGAGCGACTCGCCGATGGCGAATCCGATGAAGCACGGGCCGGCGTAGTCGCGCGGCACGAAGAGCAGGATGGCGAGCATGATCACCAGTTCGACCGAGATGAGCAGCATCCCGATCGACATGCCGGCCTTCAGCGGGATCTCGTAGGTCGGGAACGGTTTCCCCTTCAGTGACGCGAATGCCGCGCGCGAGTTGGCGAAGGTGTTGATCCGGATTCCAAACCATGCCACGCCGTAGCTGCCGAGAATGCCGATGATCGAGAAGAGGACGATGATCACCACGCGGACCGGCTCGAAATGCCGCAGCATTCCGAAGTAGACCACCATGATCGCGGCGATGAACGCCCAGAGAATGGCGATGAACTTCCCCTGCGTGACGAGGTACGTCTTGCAGGTCTCGTAGATCAGCTCCGAGATCTCGCGCATCGAGCGATGCACCGGCAGGTTCCTGAGCTGAACGTAGATGACCAGGCCGAACAGAAGGCCGAGGACGCAGATGACGAGACCTCCGAGCAGAAGGTTCTGCCCCGTCACTCCGAGAAAGGAGACCGTACTCAGGTCGGGGAGGACGAGATTCGCCTCCGTACGCGCCTCCGTCGGATGCTGAGCCGGCCTGGAGAGCTCCGTGGCCACCGCCGGGTCTCCCGACGGGTGCGATTCCTGCGCGAACGCCGCGTTGGCGACGCACACGAGAAGCATCGCCAGGACCAGCACGCGCGTGATCCAAGACTTCATAGTTCCTCCGATTCGTTTTGCGTGAGACCCCGCCCCGACGGGGCTGCGACGGGGGGAGGGGTAGCTTCGGGCGCGCGGATTCTAGCCGAATCGCGGAGGTTTGTCAGGGGAAGTCCGGCGGGGCGGCAGCCCCGCCGGT
>DATLYG010000178.1:0-12266 GCA_035574985.1 Thermoanaerobaculia bacterium
TTGGCCTGATCAGCCTCGATGCAGCGCATGAGCTGGCGTTCCAGTCACACGCCATCAACCGAAGAGCCGGATGCGGGAGATCCGCACGTCCGGTTCGGAGGGAGGGGGAGGCCTGACGGCCTCTCCCTACCCCTATCAGAACGAGTGGGCGCTTTTACTCGGGTCGCGGCTGCGTCCGGGCGGTCCGGGCGGGAGCAGGAATCGTCTACGACTCCGACCCCGTGCGGGAATGGGAGGAGACGGTCCACAAGAAGGCTCTGGAGTGCGGCGCTTCAGCGCCGCTCTTGTCTCGCCGCGCTTGAGGGCGGCGGGGCTGAAGCCCCGCCTTGGAGAGCGGCGCTTCAGCGCCGCACTCCAGAACGGGGCGGTTACTCGGGTCTTGCCTCCGGTGTCACGAATCGAATTCTCGTCACGCCGAACGTCTTCACGAAGTCCGCGAGTTTCTTCTCCGCGCTCTCGCGTGCGAGCTGCACGATCCCGCGGCGAAGCGCTTCCTGGCGGATGCCGGCCTCGGCGTTCTGCCGGGCCCGGCTCTCGAGATGCGGATCGCCTTTTCGCAGCATGCCGGTCCTGCGATGGATCACGCGCGTCTCGCGGTTGTCGATGCGCGAGACGAGAATCTGCGCCGGAGGGAGCCGCATCACCACCGTGCCATCCGCTTCCCGCCAGACGTCGTCCGCCCCGATCTGCGACAGATCGATGCCGGCGATCACGTCGCCCGTCGCCAGAAGGGTCAGCTCGTCACCGGCCACCGCGTCCGGGACGAGCTGGTACGACTGCGTGATGGTGCTGACGTGAATCACTCGCATGGAGGCGGTCTCGAGCCGGCTCAGCTCCCGGACCCGCGTCACGAGCGCGGTGATGTCGACGACCTCCTCTTTCGGAGCCAGGACGCGGGCGGCGGTGTTCTGCGCGATCCGCCGCACCGCCAGACAGGTTCCGGCGATCACGACCACCATCGCGACGGCGCCGATGGCGACCCACCATTTCCGGGGTGCTTGTAGTGCCACTACCGTAAGTTTCCGAAATTCTGATATTCTCTGCTCCCCGGCAAGACTCGAGGAAGGATTCAGAGGCCCTCACGGACTTCCTCGTCCGATCCCTGCACGAAACGTGACACAGCCGTCACACCGCGCACTCTTCGCCGGTGAGCTGGCGGAAGGCCTCGAGATACTTCTCGCGCGTCTTCAGCACCACCTCCTGCGGCAGCTCCGGCGCGGGCGGGGTCTTGTCCCATCCGGTGCTCTCGAGCCAGTCGCGCACGAACTGCTTGTCGTACGACGGCGGGTTCGTGCCGACGGCGTACCGGTCGGCGGGCCAGAAGCGTGAGGAATCGGGAGTGAGCGCCTCGTCGATCCAGATGATCCGGTCGCCGATCAGGCCGAACTCGAATTTCGTGTCGGCGATGATGATGCCGCGCGAGAGCGCGTACTGCGCGGCCTCGCTGTAGATCTGCAGCGTCAGGTCGCGGAGCGTCGCCGCGAGGTCCGCGCCGACGATCTCCGCCATCCGCTCGAAGGAGATGTTCTGATCGTGGCCGGTCTCCTCCTTCGTCGCCGGAGTGAAGATCGGCGTCTCGAGCCGGCTGGCGGTGGTCAGTCCCGGCTGGAGTGCGATTCCGCACACCGTTCCCGTCTCCCGATACTCCTTCAGGCCCGATCCGACGAGATAGCCGCGCGCGACGCACTCGATGGGGATGACACGGCACTTTCTGACGATGACGCTGCGGCCGCGCAGCTCTTCGTGGCGGCGGACCTCCGGGGGGAAGCGGTCGAAGTCGGTCTCGAGGAGGTGGTTCTCGACGCCGGTGAAACGCCGGAACCAGAAGTTGGAGATCTGATTGAGGACCTTTCCCTTGTCGGGGATGCCGGGGGAGAGGACGACGTCGAAGGCGGAGATGCGATCGGTCGCCACGAAGAGGAAGCTCTCGCCGAGGTCGTAGACATCGCGCACTTTTCCGCGGCGGGCGAGGGGGAGCGGGAGGTTCGTCTGGTCGATCGCGCGATTCATGGCCGCGCATTGTAAGTCGCGCGGCCGGAGAGCCCCGCCGCCCGGCCGGGCTCTGCCGTTGCGCAACTCTCACTGTGCGGCTTGCCGGCCGCGCGACTGTGCGACGACCTCTCCGATCCGCGTCGCGTTCTCGCGCACGCGCCGGGCATGGCCGAGATCGATCTTCGTGCCGGGAGACGACGGCTGAGCGGCGCCTTTCGGGTAGAGGACCTTCGCGCTCGCGAGGAGCGTGGGCGACTGGTACGTCGGATCGCCCGAGTACTGGTCGATCGTCGACGCGTAGGGGAAGACCACCGCGTCGCGGCGGGGGTCTTCGACGAAGAACTCGACGGAACCGCGGTCGACCTCGACCGGCAGCCGGTCCTGGATGTGTCCCATCGGCGGAATGACGAACGGCGCGCGGTTGAGGATCCGTCGCCCGTCTTCGTCATACACGGTCACGCGCATCGTCACGCTGGCCCGTCCGAGGTTCACCGCGCCGATGTTGGTCCGCCATCCGAGGCGGGCGATGTGGCGGATGCCGTGGGCGACCGCGCTGATGCCGTCGCTGTCGTAGTCCTGCAGGCCGGTCCAGATGCCGGGGATCGACTGTCCGAACGTTCCGGCGGGGGAGTTGTTGTAGGTGCTCGTGGTGACGAGGAACGAGCGCGAGACGACGTCGTTCGGAACGCCCGGATTGTCCTCGGGGAAGGTGGCGAGCAGAAGCGAGCCGGTGCCGGAGACGCCGAAGATCTCGCCGAGCGCGTTGTCGCTGTGCCACACCGAGTTGGGCGGAACCGTCAGCAGCGCCTCGATGCCCTTTCCTCCACCGGTGGGGAGATAGACGACGCTCACTTTCAGCGAGTAGTCGATCTGTGGATTGAAAACGCTGAACTGCGTCATCCAGCGCGTGCCGAATGCACCCGGCACGTTCCCCGCGACGGGGATCACGTACGTGTCGTTCACCTGCGCGGCAAGCGGAAGCGCGATGAGAAGAAGCAAGGCGGCGGAGAGTGTCTGTTTCACGTCGTTCCTTCCTGCGATTCGAGACCCGAGACCTGACACCTGCCCCGTTGCAGCCGGTGTGCCGCCGCGCTCGTCTGGCGTTTCTCCCTGCGCGGGGCGCGGCGAGCCGCCGGTGCTGTTCCCGTCACGCTACACTACCGTCCATGAATCAGATCAGCGCACGCCTTCGCGGGCTCGTTCAGTCGGACATCCGCCGCATGTCGCGCGAGTGCGAGCGCGTCGGCGGCATCAACCTCGGTCAGGGGATCTGCGATCTTCCGACCATCCCCGAGCTGGTCGAGGGGGCGTGCGATGCCATCACCTCGTCGAAGGCGACCTACTCGAAGTTCGAAGGCATCGATCTTCTGCGGCAGCGGATCGCCGCAAAGATCGAGCGGTTCAACGGCTTCACCGCCGATCCCGACACGCAGATCGTCGTGACGGTCGGATCGACCGGCGGCTTCGCCACGGCGGCGCTGGCGACGCTCGACCCCGGCGACGAAGTGATCCTCTTCGAGCCGTACTACGGCTACCACCTCAACACGCTGAAGGTCCTCGGCGTGGTGCCGAAGTTCGTCCCCCTCCGCCGGCCCGGCTGGTCGATCGACTTCGACGAGCTGCGCGCCGCCTTCTCGCCGCGCACCAGGGGAGTCGTCGTCTGCACGCCGTCGAATCCGTGCGGGAAAGTCTTCCGCCGCGACGAGCTGGAGGCGATCGGATCGCTCTGCCGCGAGTTCGGCGCCTGGGCCTATACCGACGAGATCTACGAATACATCGTCTACGACGGCCGGAAGCACCTGTCGATGGCGTCCCTCGAGTCGTGCCGCGACGTGACGATCACCATCAGCGGATTCTCGAAAACGTTCTCGGTGACGGGGTGGCGGATCGGATACGTCGCGGCGAACGCCGAGGTGTCGCGGGCGATCGGTCTGGTGAACGATCTCTTCTACGTCTGCGCTCCGACGCCGCTGCAATGGGGCATCGCGCGGGCACTGGAGATCGGAGACGACTATTACCGCAATCTCGCGGCCGACTACCGGAAGAAGCGCGACATGACCGCGGCGGCGCTGACGGAAGCGGGCTTCCGGCCGTATCTGCCGGAAGGGGCGTACTACATGCTCGCCGAGATCCCCGAGGGCTTCCGCGACGACCGCGAGGCCGCACAGGCGTTGCTGGACCAGGCGCGCGTGGCGGCGGTGCCGGGGTCGGCCTTCTACGCCAGCGACGGCGGGAGAAAGCTGCTTCGCTTCTGTTTCGCGAAGGACTTCGCCGCGCTCGAAGAGGCCTGCCGGAGAATCGCCGCGTTCCAGGCCCGCGTCACCTCGTGAGGCGGGAGGGCACCTCGCGCCTTTTCCCCGCGCCCCGCGCCTACTTCTTCGCGTGCGATGCGCGGAGGTCGGCCAGGACCTCCTCGGCGTGTCTGGCGGTGTCGATTTTCCGGTAGATCTTCCGGATGCGGCCGTCGGGGCCGATCCAGTAGGTCATCCGCGCAACGCCCCAGGTCCGGCGGCCGTAGAGGTTCTTCTCCTTCCACGCGCCGTACATCTTCGCCACGTCCGCAGTGGTGTCCGACAGCAGCGGGAAGTTGAGGTTGTGCTTCTCCTTGAACTTCTGGTGGCTTTCGAGCGGATCGGTCGAGACGCCGAGCACCACCGCGTGCTCGCGGGTCAGGTCGGCCTCGTGATCGCGGAAGCCGCACGCCTCGGCGGTGCAGCCGGGGGTGTCGTCTTTCGGATAGAAGTAGAGAATGACGTCCTTCCCTCGAAATTCCTTCAGGGTGACGTCCTTTCCGCGCGTGGAGGGAAGCCGGAAATCGGGAGCGAGGTCGCCGACTTTCGGTTCGTAGTAATCCTGCATCTCTCTCCTCAGTGAGCTGTGCCGGTCCCGAAGAGCGCCTTCTCGGCGACGAGGACGGCATTCAGCGCCGAACTGCGGCGGAGATTATCGCAGACGGCCCAGACCCAGAAGCCGCCGCGGATCGCGGGATCGGGACGGATCTCGGCGACGAGCACCTCGTCCTTTCCGGCGGCGTCGATCGTGCCGATGGTTTCGTCGCCCTCGGGCAGCGCGATCGCGGAGCTCGAGCCGAGCGCCTTCGCGATCGCCGCCGCATCGAGCCTCTCCCGCGTCCTGATGAAGAGCGAAAAGGTGTGACCGTGAAAGATCGTCCCCTGCGTCACCAGCAGCGCGACGTCCAGCTTGCGCTGCAACATCTCCCGGATCTGCCCGATGATGAACTCCTCGTTGCGCTCGAGGGCGGGGTAGAGGTTGAACGCGAGCTGACGGTCGAAGATCTCCTTCGGCACGCTCTGCACATTCAGGACGCTGATGGTCTGCCGGGCCAGCTCCTCGACGCCTTCCTGTTCGAACTCCGACGCCGGCTGAATGACGGTCGCCGTGCAGATGTCGATCGGCGTGAGCGTTTCGATCTGATGGAGGATGATCGCGATGGGAATCGCCACCGGATGCGGCGAGACGATCAGGCGGTCCGCTTCCGTCACCTCGTCGAGGTTGACCCCGGCGACGGCGAGCTTCCCCCCCTCGATCGTCGTCGGCTGGGAGACGTCGATCACGGTGAACTCCCGATCGTCCGCCTGCCGGATCCATTCGCGGTTGCCGGCGGGAGGCCCGCAGAAGAAGACGAGATCGAGATCCTCCAGCTCCTCGGCCGACGCCGCCGTGACGAACGCCGGCTCGTCGTCGACGTCGGTCAGCGAGCCGCTGCCCGTGCCGGTCGAGTCGAGCAGCGCGATCTTCTGGTACGGGAAGGCGCGCTCGCGCAGGATCGTCTTGATCTCGTTGCCGACGAGCGTCGTCGGATTGACGATGCCGAGGCGGAAGCCGCTGGAATGTTTGGGTGAACGCATGGTGGAGATGTCCTTCAGGGGGCCTCGACCGGGTCCGACATCTCGCTCGTCCCCCTGCGCGAGGGGAACGCGATCGACCAGAGGCGGGCGAGCGGACCGGAGAGAAGGTAGGCGATCGAGCCGGCGAAGAGGAACTCGCGGGGCCACTTGCTGGCGATGGCGACGATCAGAGCGAGCACCACGAAGTACATCAGCGACCGCTCTTTCTGCAGGTTGAGCCCCTTCTGGCTGCGGTAGCGGAGCGGCGAGACCATCGCGAACGCCACCGCCGCCGTGACCAGGAGCATCACGATCGCGAAACGCCGGTCGGTCACGGGCGCGGGCGCGTAGTTGATGATCGCCGCGAGCGTCAGCGCCCCGGCGGGGCTCGGCAGGCCGACGAAGTAGCGGTGGTCGGTCTTCCCCGTCTGGACGTTGAAGCGCGCGAGGCGGAGCGAGACGGCGACGAGAAAGAGAAACGCGATGCCACCGCCGAGATTGCCGAGAACGTGAAGGCCCCAGGCGTAGACCAGAACGGCCGGGGCGGCGCCGAAGGTGACGACGTCGGCGAGCGAGTCGTACTCCTTGCCGAACTCGCTCGTCGCGCCCAGTTGCCGCGCGATCAGGCCGTCGAAGGTGTCGAAGACCGCCGCCAGGAAGAGCGAGATGCAGGCCATCTGGAAAAACTGGATGGCGACGTCGGAGCGGCCGTCGGCGATCGCCTCGATGCCGCGCGTGGCGTTGATGATGCAGCGGAAACCGAAAAAGAGATTGAGGATCGTGAAGGACGTCGGGATGACATAGACGCCGCGGCGAAGGTTCTTCCGCAGGTCGGGGCGCTTCATTCGGGGATCTCCGCGATCACGGTGAGGGCGACCTTCACCTTGTCGCGCATCTTCACGTGGATCGTCGCGTTCGACGGCAGGAAGACGTCGACGCGCGAGCCGAACTTGATCATTCCGACGCGGTCTCCACGCACCACTTCGTCTCCTTCCTTCCTGTCGAACACGATCCGGCGGGCGAGAAGTCCGGCGATCTGCTTGAAGGCCACCGTGCGGCCGCGATGATCGGTGATCACGACGAGGTTCTGCTCGTTCTCGATCGACGACTTCTCCACCATGGCCGCCAGCTTCTTTCCAGGGTTGTAGCGGTAGTGGACGATCTTTCCACTGATCGGCGCGCGATTGACGTGCACGTCGAACACCGACATGAAAATGCTGATCTGCTTCGTCAGCCCGGGCCAGATCTCACCGTCGGGAACGTCCTTGATCTGCACGATCGTTCCGTCGGCGGGGGAGAGGACGTCGACGTGACGATCCGATCCTTTCCGGTGCGGATCGCGGAAGAAGTTGAGAAGAAACGCGGCGATCGCCGAGAGGACGATCGCGGCGACATACCACTGGATCAGCAGCGCGATCGCGGCGAGGATGACGGCGGGAAGAATGAAGACCCACCCTTCGGGTGCAAAGCGAAATTTCGGCACGGCGAGATCTTATGCAAAAAGCGGCGCGGCGGACGATGGGGGACCCGCGCGGTCGTCGATCGCTGCGTAATTGACCGGGTCAGCATCGCGGTGTGACCATACCGGCGCTTCAGGAGGGAACAAATCATGAAATACGTGCCTGCCACGGTCCTCGTGTGTGTGTTACTCGCCTCGGAGACTTTGGCCGAGCCTCCGTGCTACGAAAGCTACGACGCGGCCAGGCCTTCGATCACCGAAGCCCATCTGGGACGTGGCCTGGAGATGAAGCTCCTTACGAAGGTCGAGAATGCGTGGCGCGTTTACAGAAGCGGAAAGAAGAACGCCCGCAAGAATGCACTTCACGAGCTCGAGGCTGCGTCCGGATTGCTCGACCGAAACAGCACGGAGTTCCTGCCGAACGACGTTCGAGATTCGGTTCAAAAGACAATCGCGGCGTTCCGCCGTTGCATCGAGGGCAATCCGATCGCCACGGGTACGCTGACGGTGCGGGTCACGCGGCGCGATATCGAGACGTTTGGCACAAAAGTCGTCGAAGGCGCAATCATCCGAGTGAACGGCGAAGAAGTCGCCCTGACCTCGAGCGATGGGACAGCAGCCGTGGACGTCCCTGCCGGCCAATCGACTGTGCATGCGCGGTACTATCCGCGCCTGGGAGCGTCAAGCATGGTTGAAGTGCTGTCCGGACAGGCGACGAGCGTCGATCTCTCCCTCGACAGCGATTACTCGCACGAGGATTCCAGTCTGATCGTCGAGGAAGCTCCGGAAGGGGTCATCCCCATCGCCTTTACGAAGTTCACGCTTCGATTCGTGGATTCGACGGGAACCCCGATTCCGATGCGATCGATCGAGGAGATCACGCTCGAACAACCTCGGGAGAGGGGTTACACCCATTGGCCGGACAAATTCGCCGTTGCTTCCGACGGCAGCATTCAGGCGGCGGACATCGAGGCGTGGCGCAAGCAACTGGCCGCGCAGGATGGCAGACTGGTGGTCGGGGTCTCCGCCATCGACACTCGCGGCCGGCTCCACGGAGGCAGCTTCGCGTTCTATCTGGCAAGGTACTCCCTGCAGGGGCGTCTCGTTCCGCCTCCGTCGAACCCCGCGCTGAACGTGGGAGACATTCCGATCCTCGTCCAGCCGTTGAATACCGATCTCGCCTTCCGGACTGCCAGCAATGCCGACGGATCGTTTTCGTTTCCCCTCCTCCCCGGCGGCAACATCGAGGTTTCGGCGGAGAGGCTGGTCGACGGCCAGCTCTACACGGGCCTGGCGGTGGTCACGCTCCGGGAGAGTACCCGCGTGCTCGTCAACATGTTGCACATGACCGACAAACAGAACGGCGTACCGCTGTTTCGAACGGAGCGTCTGTCCTTTTCAAAGGCGTTGAGCATCCCGGTCCAGACACCTCCCAGAGACGCAAGGACGAATGTGCCGCCCGCAAACGCGGCATCGGTATCGGCCGCAACTTCGGACCCGGCGGCGTAACCGTGACAGTCAGCGGCGGCGCGGAGGACGAGGCTGTCACGAGCCGCGCGGAGCTGAGCATTCCGCAGGGGACGACGAGCGTCGTCTTCCGGTATGAGGTCAAACCGACGAGTATCCTGCCTACGTTGTCTCCCAGAGTCAGTTCAATGACTGGTGGTATGTGGAGGTGACTTCGAATGGTGCGACACTCTTTCGGCGTCTGCGGCAGGTCAATTCGCAGCTCAGGAGCGAACCGGTCTGGCAGTCGAACGGATCGATCGGAGAGTTGCAGCGGCGGGAGTGCGGGGCGCGCCGCCGTCATGGCCGCACTGGTTCAAGCGAAACCATGACTGCTCTGACCATCACATTCGTCGCCGCCGGGGTGCTCCTGATCGTCGTGGCGATTCCGATGGCGCTGCGGCGCGTTCCGCCGAACGGTCTTTATGGACTCCGCGTCCCGGCGACCTTTGCGAGCGAGCGGGTCTGGTACGAGGCGAATGCGCGCTCGGGACGCGATCTCCTCTGCGCCGGGGCCGGCCAGATCGTCCTGGCGGTCGGGCTCCGCGCCGTCCCCGCGATTCGGGAGGGGGCCTACGCATTGATCAACGGCGGCATCATGGTCGTCGCCCTGCTCGTTCTGACGGTCGTCGGCTGGCGTCGCGCGAATCGCCTGCTGGCGGAAGAACGGTCGCAGCGTTAGGCCACGTACGCCCGAGACGCTGCCCGACTGTCCATCCGCCGTTTTCATGTCCAGTCCACGCGAACCCCGGAAGCGCGACAAAAAAGCCCCGGGTTTCCCCGGGGCTTCGCCTTTCGATCTCTTCGTCGCTTCAGGCCGTCGCGTGCAACGACTCGTACGAGCGGATCCTCTCCGCCATCTGGTCCTTCAGCCGGAGCTTCCGCTTCTTCAACGTCTTCTCTTCGATCTCCTCGTCCAGCGTGACTTCCTTCTTGGACGTGAGTTCGCTCAAACGCTCCTCACAGCGATGGTGCTCTTCGACCCACTGACGGAACTCGGGGTCTTCGGCGCTGAGAATCCGTTGGACGTCTGCGGTACGATTCGACATCGATTGTCCTCCTTCGAAGTACCATTCGCGTGAAAATTGTAGCACTCCGAATCGCTGCGATCGGAAGGTTCAAAAGCCCTGCCAAATGACTGGAGAAACACGCACTTAGAGCGCATGGACCGAGTCCGGACGCCCTTCCGTATCCTCGTGGCCGCCACCCTGCTGTCGGTCGCGATCTCGCCTTTCTCGCGCGATCTTTTCGCCGGCGACGAGACGAAATACGCGCAGGTGATCCGCGAGATGCGCGAGAGCGGCTCGGTCTTTCTTCCGACTCTCGACGGCACCCCGTTCACGCACAAACCTCCGGTGCATTTCTGGATGATCTGGGCGCTGACGTTTCTCTTCGGCGTCTACTCGATCTGGCCGTTCGTGATTCCGTCGCTCGTCGCGTTCGCGTTCCTCCTCTGGATCGTGATCCGCCTCGCGCGCGAGCTCATCCCCGACGCCGATCCGTGGCTCGCGGCGTTCGTCTGTGGTACGTCGCTGATGGTCTGGGTGTCGGCGCAGACGGCGCGCATGGACGTCGGCTTCACGGCGCTCATCGCGGCGGGCATCTGGATGCTGCACCGCTTCTTCACGCGTGACGACTTCCGCGCGCTGCTCGCCGGCGCCCTTGCCATCGCGCTTGCGACGCTCGTCAAGGGGCCGATGGCCCCCGTGATCTTCGTCGCCCTCTTCGCCATCGAAGGGTGGCGGCGCAGGCGCATTCCGCGAGGAAACTACCTGCCGTCGCTCGCCGCTCTCGTCTTCGGTCCCCTTCTCTGGTTCGTCCCGGCGATCATCGCCGGCGGAGACGCCTACGCGCACGAGGTGCTGAGCAAGCAGATGGCCGGCCGCGCGGTCGGGGCCTGGGTCCACAAGTCGCCTCCCTGGTTCTACCTTCTCCGCTCGCCGGCCACGCTCTTTCCGTGGTTCTTTCTCTTCGCCGCCGCGCTCTTCGCGCTCTGGCGAAGGGGGAAGGCGGACGACGGAGTGAAGTTCGCCTTCTCCTGGATCGCGGCGGTGGTCGTTCCGTACTCGCTGCTGAGCAGCAAGCTCGACGTCTACATGATGGCGCTCCTGCCGCCGGTGGCCCTCGTCATCGCGGCGTATCTCGCGCGCGCGTCGGGTTCTCGCGCGGGGCATCGGCTCAATCTGGCGATGTTGCTGCTGCTCGCGGCGATCGGAATCGCGGCGGCGGCGATCGGGCCGGAGTTCGTGAAGGGGCCGGAGCGCGCGCTGGCAGCGGCCCCCGCCGCGCGCGGGATTTTCGTCGCGCTGGCGGCGGCAGCACTCGCCGGCGCGATCTTCTCGGTGCGGCGCGGCCTGCTCGCCTCGACGGCAGCGCTCGGGCTCGCGCCGGTCGTGGCACTCGCCTGGGCGGGATCGGTGGCGATGCCGCTGATCAACGAGGCGGCGTCGACGCGGCCGCTGGTCGCCGCCATCGCGCGCCAGAACGTTCCCGCCGATCAGGTCGTGCTTCACTTCTGCCCGCACCTCTGGATCCGCGACATGCCGCGCGAGCTGGAAGCCATCCGCCACGTCGGCCCCGAGGACCTCGCGGCCGCCCGCCCGGCGGTGATCATCACCAGCCGCAGGCATGCCGGCCGCATCGCCGGCTCTCTGCGCGGCTACCGGAAAGTCGATTCGTTCGCGATGATCGGGAAACCGTTCGATGTCCATCGACGTTAGGCGGCGGCTCGCGGCGGCAGGCTTCGTTGCGCTTCTGATCCTGGCGGTCTTCTGGCCGTCGCCCGTCGTCTCGATCAACCTCCTCTGCTGCAACGCCCCCCTCGCCGTCGACGATCTCTCGTTCCTCGGGCGCGAGGCGCCGTCGTGGGACGTGATCTTCTGGTGCATCGCCGGAGTGTTTCTCATTGCGATGCTGCAGACGGGCGACTACGCCTGGCGCGACTTCGGCCAGCTCGCCGAGGCGCTGCGGGAGGTGCGGCCGCGCGGGGGATGGAAGCTCGCGGCGGGAGCGATCGCTTCGGCCGTCATCGTCGCGGCGGTCTGGCGCTTCGCCGACGCCCCTGCGATCGCCGCCGCCGAGCGGCTGAAGAACGACGCGGTCGAGGACGCGATCCGGATCGTCAACCGTTTCGGCGGCGGGATGAACCCGGCCCTGATCGCCGGCTTCTTCGCCGTCGCCGGCGTCGTCTACCGGACGCGCCGGTGGGTCGGCTACGCGGTGCGGATGGCGGCGGCCGGACTCGCCGCCGGTCTCCTTGCCCAACTGGCGAAGGCCCTCGTCGGCCGCAGCCGTCCCGAGATCTGGCTCGGCCCGTTCCACTTCTCGTACGGCGAGGCGAGCTCGTTTCCCAGCGGCCATACCGTCGGCGCCTTCGCGCTCGCCGGTGTGCTGCTCTTCGGCTCGCGCAGCCTGCCGCTGCGGGTGGCTGCGCTCCTCCTCGCCACCGCCGTCGGGCTCTC
>DATLYG010000179.1:0-4537 GCA_035574985.1 Thermoanaerobaculia bacterium
GATGGAAGTGGCGAACGCCTTCTCGGAGCTGAACGATCCCGACGAGCAGGCCCGCCGCTTCCAGCAGCAGCTCGCCGAACGGGAGCGGGGCGACGAGGAAGCGCACCAGATGGACGAGGACTACGTCCGCGCCCTCGAATACGGGATGCCTCCGACCGGCGGCGAGGGAATCGGCATCGACCGCCTGACGATGATCCTGACCGACTCGCCATCGATCCGCGACGTGATTCTGTTTCCGCTGATGAGGCCGAGGGAAAAGTGATCGGTGACCGGCCGTCCATGACCGGTTGATCACCGGTCGATCGCTTCATGTACGAGACCCGCATCGCACGCCGTTATCTGTGGGCTGCGCGGAAAGAGGCCCACACGGCGTTTCTTTCGGCGATCAGCACGCTCGGGCTGTCGGTGGGGGTGGCGACGCTGCTGATCTCGATCGCGCTGCTTTCCGGTCTGCAGGGACAGATCAAGAGCCGGCTGATCGCCTCGAGCCCGCACCTGCTCATCGAGCCGGCGGGGAGCAACACGATCGACGATGCCGGTGCGATCGCCGAGGCGGCGCGCCGGCTGGGGATGAAGAGCGTCCGGCCGGTCATCAGCGGAATGGCGCTCGGCACCAACGAGGAGCAGCCGCGCAGCGGTCGCGCCCTCCGGCTTCGCAGTTCGGAGGAGGCGAGCGGCGACGGGATCGTGCTGACGCACGACACGGCCGCGTCGCTCTCGCTCGAACGCGGCGATCTCGTCACCCTCGTCGCGCCCCGCACGCGGCTCACCCCCTTCGGCCCGGTGCCGGTCTGGCGCAAGTACCGAGTCGAGAAGCTCGTGACCCGGACCGGCGAGGAACACTCCTTCGACGCGTTTCTCTCTCCCGCCGAGGCGGACCGGCTCCTCGGCACGAACGGGAAGCCGACGTCGATCGAGATGTACGGCAATGTCGAGCAGGCGGAAGCCGTGCAGGCGGAACTCGCCCGCCGCTTCCCCGCCGTGCAGGTCAAGACGTGGAAGGAGATCAACCGTCCCCTCTTCCTCGCCCTGCGGCTCGAGAAGATCGTCATGTTCGCGACGATCTCGCTGATCATCTTCGTCGCCGCGCTGAATCTCGTCTCCTCGCTCTCGATGGTCATCGTCGAGAAGAGGCCGTCGGTCGGCATCCTCCGGACGCTGGGGGCGACCGAGCGGTCGATCCACTCGATCTTCCTTCAGGTGGGACTGCTGATCGGGATCGCCGGGACGGTCATCGGCAACGTGTTCGGGATCGGGATCTCGTGGGCGGCCAACCGCTATCACCTCGTTCCGCTCCCGCCGGACCTCTATTTCCTCGGCTACCTTCCCTTCACCCTCGACGCATGGGACGTGGCCGGCGTGAACGCGATCGCCATCCTTCTTTCGATCGTGGCGACGTGGTACCCGGCGCACGTGGCGGCGCGGCTCGATCCGGTGGTGGCGATCCGGGAGGAGTGACCGCGACCGCCGCTCTCGTCCTCCGGGCGGATCGGATGCGACCGGCTCACGCCGGATCCGGCCCGGCGTGTCGTTCGACGCGCCGGGGTTCCACGTTCCTCACAAATCCACCGCCGCCGGCTCCGGTTGCTCCTTCAGCAGCTCGTAGCCTTCGGAGCGCGCGACGTACGTCGCGATCGTCAGATCGCCGGTCACGTTCAGCGTCGTGCGGCACATGTCGAGGATCCGGTCGACGCCGAGGATGATGGCGATGAGCGCCGGATTCACGCCGATGGTGGAGAGAATGATGACGAGGAACGGGATCGATCCCGCGGGGACGCCGGCGGTCCCGACACCGCCGAGGATGGCGAGGTAGAGGACGACGAGCTGCTCGGCGATCGACAGGTCGACGCCGGCGAGCTGCGCCAGAAAGAGGACCGTGACCCCTTCGTAGAGCGCGGTCCCGTTCTGGTTCGCCGTGGCGCCGACGGTCAGCACGAACGAGTTGATCTCGCGCGGCACGCCGAGATTCTCCTCCGAAACGCGGAGTGCGGTGGGGAGCGTCGCGTTCGACGACGAAGTCGAGAAGGCGGTGATCATCACCGTCTTGATGCGGCGGAAGAACTCCAGCGGATGGATGCGCGAGAGCAGCGCCACCGACGCCGAGTAGACGCCGAACATGTGCAGTGCCAGGGCGGCGAGCACGGTGCCGATGTACCAGCCGAGGCTCGCCAGCAGCTCGAACCCGAAGCGGGCGGTGATGCTCAGCAGGAGGGCGAAGACGGCATAGGGGGCGAAGCGCATCACGATCTGGATGCCGCGCTCGACCGCCCTGTAGACGGCCTCGATGGCGCCCAGAAGCGGCCGGGCCTGCTCTTCCGGGACGAGCGTGAGGCAGATGCCGAAGAAGAGCGTGAAGAACATCAGCCCGAGCATGTCGGGCGTCTCCTTCGAAATGGCGGCAAAGACGTTCGTCGGGACGATGGCCCGGACGACCTTCAGCAGCGGCGCCTCGCTGCTCGTCGCCGCCGTGGTGCTCTCCACGCGTTTCTGCGCCTCGCCGCTGTAGCGGGCCGCGAGCTGCTCGCGGACGTTCGGATCGATCCTCCGTCCCGGCTGGACGGTGTTCGCGAGGACCAGGCCGATGATCACCGAGATGGCGGAGAAGACGAGCGTGTAGACGAGGGACTTGACGCCGATCCGGCCGAGCCGCCGGAGGTCGCCCAGTCCCGCCACGCCGAGGGTGAGGCTCGAGAAAACGAGAGGGATGACGAGGAGAAGGAGGAGCCGGAGGAAGAGCTGCCCGACGGGCTCGGCGAGGTGATCGACGAGGAACTTCAGTTGCGGCGACGCCGGACCGAGGAGTTTGTTGAGCGTTCCTCCGGCGGCGGCCCCGGCCACCAGACCGATCAGGATCTTCGTGTGGAGCGGAATCGCGCGCAGGCTCTTCGCTTCGGTCATGACGCGCGATGCTACCTCATCAGATCCCGCGCCATGACGACGGCGGCCTCGCCGTCGGGGTAGTAGCGGGGGCGCATGTAGACGGGTTTGAAGTCGAGCCGCCGGTAGAACTCCTGCGCGCCGCTGTTGGAACGGCGCACTTCCAGCGAGATCGTCGCCATCCCCGTGCGCCGGGCGAAGCGAAGGCACTCGTCCATGAGCCTCGCGGCGATTCCGCGGCGCCGCTCTTCCTCCGCCACGGCGATCTTGTTGATGTGCATCTCGTCGAGGATGTACATCGCGAACAGATAGCCGACCACCGTGGCGTCGCGGACGGCGACGAGATTGAAGCGGCCGGCCGCCTGCAGCTCCCCCTCGAAGAACTCTCTCCGCCACGGCGTCGGAAAGGCCCGCACCTCGATGGCGTGGACGGCCGGAATGTCCTCGGCGGACGCGCGGCGGATGACGACCTCCATGAGGCTGAGGATACTTGCGGCGGGGCGGGGCGGCGAGTCAGCGCCCGAGCTTCACTTCCGCTTCCGCCAGGCGCACGTAGACCGGAGTGATGTCGCCATACTCCGCGAGGGCGCCGCTGCCGGCGATCGCCTTCGCCCGGCGAGCGCACTCGGCGGCGACGTTGGCGTGGCGGAGGTGATCGGCGACGGTGATCACCACGCCGGCATCGCGCACGATGGCATCGCGTTCGGCTGCCGTGGCGAGGCGCGGCGCGATCACGGCGCGTCCGGAGTCGAAGAGCGAGACGTAGAACTCGCCGCGGCCGGCGTCGTCGACGACGGCGGCCTTCGCCCCGGCCCACGCCCCCCCTGCGGCGATCGCCTCGTGCGTCGACATCGCGCAGACGCCGCGTCCCAGCGCGAGCGCCATTCCCTGCACCGTCGCCAGCCCGACGCGAACCCCGGTGAACGATCCCGGCCCGCGGGTCACCGCGAAGAGGTCGATGGCCCGCCGGTCGAGAGCATTCTCGGAGAGCAGCCAGTCGATGGCCGGAAGCAGCTTCTCGTTGCGCGAGCCCTTCCCCTGCAGCGCCACCGTGGCGATGAGCTCATCGTCGCCGAGCAGCGCCACGGAAAGGAGAGGAAGCGACGAGTCGACTCCGAGGATGAGCATCAGGCGGGGGCCGGCATGCCGAGGTCGACGAGTTCGATGCCGATCTGGGGAGCGATCCGGCGGGAACGCTCGTCCCGATAGAACTCGCCGTAATAGATCCGCCGGATGCCGGCGTTGGCGATCAGCTTGAAGCAGTTCCAGCAGGGCGAGGCGGTCGTGTAGAGCTCACTCCCCTCGATCGAAACGCCGTTCTTCGCGGCCTGGATGATGGCATTCGCTTCGGCGTGGACGGTGGTCACGCAGTGGCCGTCCTCGATGACGCATCCGACGTCCTCGCAGTGCGGCAGGCCGCGGATCGAGCCGTTGTAGCCGGTCGACAGGACCGTCTTGTCGCGGACGATGACCGCCCCGACATGCTTGCGGGGGCATGTCGAGCGGGTCGCCGCCTGATGGGCGATCCCCATGAAATAGCCGTTCCAGCCTGCACGCATCCGTCGGGCCCTCCGATCCGGCCGAGGAGTCTACCGCAGCGAGTGACGGTCCACAGCGGCGGGCGTGACCGGCGTCACGCAGGGGGCCGGTGACCATCTAA
>DATLYG010000180.1:0-7542 GCA_035574985.1 Thermoanaerobaculia bacterium
CTGGGCTCCCCCGGTCGACGTCGGCGAGTCTCAGGAGAAAATCATCGTCCGCGCCGAGCTTCCCGGCATGCGCCAGGAGGACATCAGCATCGAGTTCGAAAACGGGCTCCTCAGCCTCCGCGGCGAGCGGAAGCTCGACAAGGAGAGCGGCCTGACCTGGCATCGGGTCGAGCGCTCCTATGGAAGCTTCAGCCGCTCGTTCACGCTTCCCCGGACGGTCGATCCCGAGCGCATCAGCGCGAGCTACCGCGATGGCATCCTCGAGATCGAGATCCCGAAGAAGGAAGAGGCGAAGCCGAAACAGATCCGTATCGCCGTCAAATGACACGACGCTCCGGCGAAGGGGCCGCCCGCGCGGTCCCTTCGCCCCTCACCGTCTGCAGTCGCGGTGGACGATTTCCACCGTGTATCCCGCCTGTTCGATGTCTTTCCCGAGCCGCTCCGCGATGGCCACGCTGCGGTGTTTCCCTCCGGTGCAGCCGAGGCCGATCGTCAGGTAACTCTTCATCTCGCGCCGGTATCCCGGGAGCAGGTAGAGGACGAAGTCGCGCAGCCTCCCGTAGAACTCCTCGTACTCGGGCTGCTGCCTGAGGAAGGCGACGACCTCGGGGTCGAGCCCGGTGAAGGGGCGGAGGGCCTCGACGAAGTGCGGATTCGGAAGAAAGCGGACGTCGAAGAGAAGATCGAGATTGTACGGAAGGCTGTACTTGAATCCGAAGCTGATCACCGTCACGAGGATGGCATTGTCGTGGCCGGGGAGTTGGAAGGCCCGAATCACCTCCGCCTTCAGCTCGTGGACGGAGAACTGCGAGGTGTCGAGCACGAGGTCGGCGAGCGACTTGACCTCCGTCAGCGCCGTGCGTTCGGCGCGGATTGCGTCGACGACCGGCAGATCTTTCCCGTACGGGTGGGGACGCCGCGTTTCCGAATAGCGCCGCGCCAGCACCTCGTCGCTCGCGTCGAGGAAGATCAGCACCACGTTCGGAATCAGCTTCTTCAGACGCTCGCGATAGAAGTTCGGAAAGACGTTGGCGAAATCGTGGGTGCGGACGTCGACGACGATGCCGATCCGCTCCGCGTTCTCGTGGGTGGCCACTTCCTCGAGGAACGGCTCGATCAGGGCGAGCGGAAGGTTGTCGCAGCAGTAGAAGCCGAGGTCCTCGAGCGTCGACTGCACGTAGCTCTTCCCCGAACCGGAGAGACCGGTGATGATGACGAGATGGTCGGGACGTCTCATGCGCGTCTCGGCGCGGCGGAGCGACGGGGTTTCGGACAGCGGTTTCGACTCTGCCGCGCCGGCCGCTCCGCCCCTGGCGGATTCATCGCTGCCGCCTCACCCGGTTCAGCACGTCGGGATTCAACATCTGTCGTGTATGCGCGCTCCGGATCTCGGAGCTGAGGGACTCTTCGCGCGGGACGGAGGGAAGCGAGCCGATGCCGTTTCCCTGCCGCGCGATCTGCTCGTCGATCTTCTCGGTGAACGCGCGGGCGGAATCGTAACCCTGCAGCTTCATCAGGTGGTTGCGCGCGGCGATCTCCACCAGGAGCGCCAGATTGCGGCCGGAGGCGACCGGAAGCCGCACGTACGGCTTCTGCACGCCGAGCAGCTCGTAGGTCTCGCCGGCGATGCCGAGGCGGTCGTACTCGGTCCCCTCGACCCACTTTTCCAGCTTCACCACGAGGTCGATCGGCTTGACGTCGCGCGTGGAAGCGACGCCGAAGAGGTCCTTGATGTCGATGATCCCGATGCCGCGCAGCTCCATGTGGTGCTTGAGCAGATCGTTCGAGTAGCCGAGCAGGACGTCGTTGGGGTGGCGCTTGACGACGACCAGATCGTCGGCGATGAGGCGGTGGCCGCGGTAGACGAGGTCGAGGGCGCACTCGCTCTTGCCGATGCCGCTGTCGCCGAGAAGGAGCACGCCGATGCCGTAGACATCGAGCAGCCCCGAGTGCATCGTCACGCGCGGGGCCATGGTTTCTTCGAGGAAATAGGTCACGCGATGGATCGTGGTCGACGACATGCCGGGAGTCGAGAAGAGCGGCACCGACCGCTTCTCGCACTCGTGGCGGAACTCCTCGAGCGGCGCGATTCCCTTGGTGACGATGAAGCAGGAGACGTCGAGCGCGGTGACGTCGCGGACGCGCTTTTCGCGCAGCCGCGGCGGCAGGCTCTGCAGGTACTTGATCTCCGACTCGCCGATGATCTGCACCCGCCACTGCTTGATGTACTCGTAGTAACCGGCGAACGCCAGTCCCGGCTTCTGCACCCGCGGACGGAGGATGATGCGATCGAGACCGTCCTCACCGGTCACGAGTTGGAGGTGGAGGTCCTCGAGTTCACCGCCGAGCAGCGACTTCACCTCGGTCTGGATGAAGTCTTCCTGGCGCGTTTCGGCCATGCGGTAATGGTACTCGGAGAAGGGGCGTGCGTGGCCGCGGACCGAGGCAGGAGGCATGACCGGCGCATGCCCCCTGCCTCGGTGCGCACGCCGCAGAGAGTCAGAACTCCGGTGCGATCAGGCCGAGGTTGTTGTCGCGGCGCTTGTAGATGACGGAGACCTTGTCGGTGTCGAGGTCGCGGAAGACGATGAACTCGTTCTTCGACTCCTCGAGGCGCAGCGCGGCCTCCTCGATCGACATCGGCCGGATCGGGAGCGTGTTGGTCTTGATGATGCGCGGCGCGTTGTGATCGCCGTCCACCCGGAGCCGTCCCGGCTCGAGAACCTGCACCGACCACTCGTTGATCTTCGCACCGTTGCCCTGCTTGCGGCGATGGTCGCGGATCTTCTTGCGGTTCTTCTGCGCCTGCCGCTTCAGGTGATCGATGGCGAGGTTGATGGCGTCGATCATCGACTCGTCAGATTCCTGGACCGTCTTCACGTCGTGGTCCTTGCCGACGATGATGATCTCGCAGATGTTGCGGTATTTCTCGACCTGAAGCACGCAGCGGACGTCGATCACGTCGCTGAAGAGCCTCTCCTGGATCCTCGAAAGCTTCTTTTCGAGCAGTGCACGGATGTCGGGAGTGACTTCGAAATTGCGACCGCTGATCTCGGTAGCCATACGCCCTCACTTGTCGTGGATTAGAAGATTTGCTTGCGGTCCGTGGAGGAAGGGATGTTGAGTTCATCGCGGTACTTGGCCACGGTTCTCCGCGCAATGTTAATCCCCTCGTCATTCAAAATCTTCATGATTTTGGAATCGGAGAGCGGCTTGCGGGGGTCCTCCGCCTCGATGTAGCTTTGAATTTTCTTCTTCACCGTCAGGCTCGAAATGTCCTCTCCGGTATCGGAGTCGATGCCGCTGTGGAAGAAGTACTTCATCAGGAACAGCCCGCGCGGGGTGTGCATGTACTTGTTCGACACCACGCGCGAGACGGTCGATTCGTGCATCTGGATGTCGTCGGCAACGTCGCGCAGGACGAGCGGCCTCAGGTAGTCGATCCCCTTCTCCAGGAATTCGCGCTGATGCTTCACGATCGACTCGGCGACCTTGTAAATCGTCCTCTGCCGCTGATCGAGTGACTTGATGAGCCAGACCGCCGAGCGGATCTTGTCCTTGATGTAGTTGACCGTCTCGCCGTCCTGCTTCGAGTCCATCGAGTTCAGCATCGAGCGATAGCTGCTGTTGATGCGCAGCTTCGGCATGCCATCCTCGTTGAGCACGATCACGTACTCGTCGCCCACCTTCTGCACGTAGACATCGGGCTCGACGTAGATGGCGCGCTCGTTCGAATACTTCCGTCCGGGCTTGGGGTCGAGGTGCTTGATGATCTCGACGATCCCCTCGAGCACTTTCAGGTCGATGCCGAGGGTTCTGGCCAGCGGCACGAACTTCCTCTGCATGAACTCGTCCCAGTGGTCGCGGATGATCGCTTCCACGAGCGGCTCGTCGATTTCGAGGAACTGCACCTGCAGCAGAAGGCACTCGCGGAGGTCGCGCGCGCCGACGCCGATCGGATCGAGCGACTGGACGGCGCGGATCGCCTCCTCCACCTCCTCCCGCCCGTAGCGGTTGGAGGCCATGATCTCCTCGACCGTCGCGCGGAGGTAGCCGTCCTCGTCGATGTTCCCGATGATGAAGTCGCCGATCTCCTTGATTCGCGGGGCGGCGTCCGACATGTGGAGCTGCCAGGTCAGATGATCGGTCAGGTTGGGCGGGCGGGTGAGGGTGTTCTCGATCGGGAACTCCTCGTACTCCTCCGTCATCCGCGGGTTGTAGCCGTACTCGATGTAGTCCTGAAAGTAGGCGTCGTAGTCGATCTCGTCGAAGGAGTCCTTCTCCTTCTCTTTCTCCGGTTCCTTCGTCTCGGGCTTCCGTGCCTCTTCTTCCGTCTCGCTCTTGGTCTCCTGCGCCTCGGCCTCCGCCTCTTCGGCCTTCGTTTCCTCCGAGACTTCCTCGAGGAGCGGATTTTCCAGGATCTCCTGGTTGAGGACTTCCTGCAGCTCCAGCTTCGACAACTGCAGCAGCTTGATCGCCTGCTGCAGCGACGGGGTCATGATCAGTTTTTGGGAGAGTTTCAGGTGAAGTTTCTGTTCAAGTGCCATGGTGTCCGGTATCAACCGCAGAGTACAACGGTCCCTCAGCTCAGATTGAATGATTCGCCCAGGTAAATTCGCCGGACCTCCGCATCGGCTGAGAGACTTTCCGGGACTCCCTGACGGAAGATTTCACCCTCTTTGATGATATAGGCGCGATCGGTGATCTTCAATGTTTCCCGAACGTTGTGATCGGTGATCAGGATGCCGATTCCGCGGGCGCGGAGTTGCGACACGATGCGTTGAATCTCGAATACGGCAATCGGATCGATTCCTGCAAAGGGCTCATCCAGCAAAATGAATGCCGGGTTGATCGCCAGGCTCCGCGCGATCTCCACCCGCCGCCTCTCCCCTCCCGAAAGGGAATATGCGCGATTCCGGGCGATGTGGGTGATCCCGAATTCCTCGAGCAGAGCGCGCGTCCTCCGCTCGCGCTCCGCCAGCGGCAGATTCATCGTCTCGAACACCGCGAGGAGGTTCTCTTCGACGGTCAGCTTCCGGAACACCGAAGGCTCCTGGGGCAGATAGCTGATCCCCCTCTGTGCACGGAGATACATCGGCAGATCGGTGATGTCCTCGTTGCCGAGGATCACGCGTCCCTCGTCGGGACGGACGAGGCCGACGATGATGTAGAACGTCGTCGTCTTGCCGGCGCCGTTCGGACCCAGGAGGCCGACGATTTCCCCCTGCTCGACTTCGATGGTCACGCCGCGGACGACCTGCCTCCCCTTGTAGACCTTCACCAGTCCCTGCGCGACGAGGCGGAGAGGTTCGGAGTCCCGGCCGCGCTCGGTGGTGAACGGGAGGATCGTCGGTTCGTTCATGCGCGCGGGGAATGTAACGCATTCCGGCGCGCGGCGGCCATGCGGCATTCCGCCCGGGGCGGCTGCGGCTACGGTTTGTAGCTTCCCTTCGTCGGCTGGGTCGCCGAGACGATCTCGACGCGGTTGCGATTCAGGTCGATCGCGATCCGCTGGCCTGCGAGGTTTCCCTTCGGGTCGCTCACGGTGGCGGGCGAACCGCTCACGAAGACCATCTTCTGCTTCACGTGATAGGTGGCGTGATCGCCCGTTCCCTTCCGGTTGTTGATCCGGTCGAGCACGACGACGTCCCTGTCGGCCTCGATCCGGTCGACCTTCCGGTTCGCGTCGAAGAAGAAGGACGCCTGCTGCGAGGTCACGATCCGCTCCTCGTCTTCGATCTTCACGCTGCCGAGAAGATCGATGCGGCGCTCGGCCTTCTTCGCCTGAAGCTGCTCGCTCTCCGCTTTCAGCGGCGTCCTGCGCGCCTCGCCGGCGTTGAACAGCAGCGCACGCACCGCCCCCTTCGCGATCAGCAGATCTCCCCCGCCCTGAACCAGCATCTCGTTCGAAAAGAGGGTGTTCGCATCCTGCCATGCGCGGACGTTGCCCGAGAACGCCGCCACTTTCGCCGACTGCCGCAGCGTCAGCGTGTCGGCGTTGACGAAGACCGGCTTGTTCGCGGGAAAGACGGTCGTGGCGTCGACGGCCGGTCCCCCTTCGCGCGGGACGAGCTGCGCGATGACGCCGCCGCTGGCCGTCGCCGTGGAAGCGCGCGGGGCGAACTCGATCTGCTTCGCCTTGATCGTCTGTCCGTCGGCGACGACCGTCGCGTCGAAGCCCGGCTGTGCCGTCAGCAGGACGCGGTCGTTGGCGATGTCGTACTGCGCGCGCACGGCGGAGGCCGTGTTCTTCGGATCGCGGTAGCGGACGTTCTCTTCGAGCAGCGCGCTCATCGCCTTGTGCGTTGCGGGGTCGAAGCTGACCGTCACCCGTTCGGCCGTCACCTCGCGCGGTTCGGGACCGAATTCCTTCATCACCACCTGGATCTCCGCGCGCATCTCGTTCACCGACCGCCCCTCGAGCGCGATGCGGAAGTTCTTCGCCTTCACCTCGCGCCGCGGAGGCCCCTCCAGAAGGGCCTCCGAGATGCCGGCGTCACCGAAGGTGTTGATCGCGCGGATGCGGCCGTCGGGTCCGAGTTCGCTCACGAACCGCGACGCGCGGATCTCTTTCATGCCGCCGAGGTCTTCGCCCGGCGCCGCGGCCGAAGACATCCTGACGACCACCCCTCCCCCGCCCTCGAAGCCGATGAGGTCTTTCCGGTCGGAGGTGAAGAAGACCACCATCCGCTCGGCGACGAGCCGGTCGGCCGCGCGTGTCATCTCGACCCTCCGTTCGAAGACGACCTGGCTCTCCTTCCGCCGGAAGAGGGCTTCGTCGCTCCGGAGGGTCATCGGCGCCTCTGCCGGCGCGGACGGCGTCATCGTCGCCGTGATCGACTCGAAGAGCCGGAGCGTCTCGGCCTCGACATCGAGATCGAGAGCCCCCGCCCGTCCGTTCCAGCGGTCGATCCGGAACTCGACCGGGATGCGGTTCGAAAGGCGGCTGCCGTCGAAGCGGATCTCGGCCGTGGCGATCTCGATGCCGTCGCTGGAGGTCACCTTCACCCCTCCCTTCGCGTCTGCTTCCTTCGTCTGGCTGTTGAACTGCGCCTCCGGGCAGATCAACTCGTACGTCAGCCCGTTGGGGCGGTAAATCGTGAGCTGCACCCCCTCGAGCGTCGTCCAGTTGGAGGTGTAGGAGACGACTCTCTGCGCCCGGATGCGCGACACGAGCCGTCCCCCGACGGTCTGCGTGTCTTCGAAGCCCTGCGATTCGGCCCGGGGCTTGTCGCCGGTCCGCGTGGCGACGACCGGCTGGGTCGTCGTGCTGTCCTTCCGCGCGCGGTTCCGCGACCAGCTCAGAACGATGATGAGGAGGAAGGCGAAAAAGACGATCGGCAGCGCGATGCGGAGTCTCTGAATCGTCTGCTGCACTCGCGTGATCGCAACTTTCCGGGCCCGGATGCTATTCCGCGACGCGCCGGGCGTCGGCGATCACCAGCCGTCCTCCTGCAGGTGCGTACGGGTCGGGTTCGAGATGGAAAAGGACGTCGCTCCGTCCATTGCGGACCATCGCCTCCCCGACCGCCTTCACCGAGG
>DATLYG010000181.1:0-12180 GCA_035574985.1 Thermoanaerobaculia bacterium
CGTTCCCGTCTCGCCGCGCGCCGGCGGCAACGAGCGTCTGGCCGCCGAACTGCGCCGCCTCCTCGAATCGCAGCGCAGGTTCGTCGTTTACGACGCGAAGACACAGATGCGGCTCCTCCGCGCGAACGGCTGGCCGGTCCCGGAGGCGTACGACGACATCATGCTCATGTCGTACGTCCTCAATCCCGGTCTGCCGAGTCATGCCCTCGCCAACATCGTGCGAGACCGCCTCAAGCACGATGTCGTGGCACGGAAGGACGTCGCCGCCACCGCTCCGCTGTTCGCCGTCGATCACGAAATCGGCGCTGCCGCCCTCGCCCCGTTCCAGCGCTACCTCGGCGAGCGCTCCGACGTCACCGTCGCGCTGGCGAAGCGACTCGAGACGGAGCTGCGCCGCGATCCGGCACTGGTGAAGGTCTACGAGACGATCGAGCTGCCGCTCACCCCCGTGCTCGCCCGGATGGAGGAGCGCGGGATCCGGATCGACGTCGCTCTCCTCGAATCGATGTCCGCCTCGATGGGCGCCCAGATCGCCGAGCTCGAGAAGCGGATCTACCAGGAGGCGGGTACGGAGTTCAACATCAACTCGCCCCAGCAGCTCGGTCACGTGCTGTTCGAGAAGCTCAATTATCCGCCCCTCAAGAAGACGAAGACGACGAAGAGCTTCTCGACGAGCATGGAGGTGCTGCAGGAGCTGGCGAGCCACGGGTTCGTCGTGCCGCAGCTCATCCTGCAGCACCGCGAGCTGCACAAGCTGAAGTCGACCTACGTCGACGCACTGCCGCAACTGGTGGGCCGCGACGGGCGCGTGCACACGTCGTTCAACCAGGCGGTGGCGGCGACGGGGCGTCTCTCCTCGTCCGATCCGAACCTGCAGAACATCCCCATCCGCACCGAGCAGGGGCGGGCGATCCGGAAGGCCTTCATCGCCGGCGAAGGGCAGGTCCTCATCTCGGCCGACTACTCGCAGATCGAGCTGCGTGTGCTGGCGCACATGTCACAGGACCCCGGCCTGATCGAGGCATTCCGCCGCGGCGCCGACATCCACCGCGCCACCGCCTCGATGATGTTCGGCATTCCCGAAAACGAGCTGACGCACGAGCAGCGGCGCGCGGCCAAGACGATCAACTTCGGTGTGCTGTACGGAATGTCCGCCTTTCGCCTGTCGAGCGAATTGAACCTTCCGACCGCGCAGGCGAAGGACTTCATCGACGCCTACTTCGCACGCTATCCAAAGATCCAGGAGTTCCTCGACAAGACCCTCGAGGAGGCGCGAACGACGGGGAGGGTGACCACGCTCTTCGGGCGTGTCCGCTACATCCCCGAGATCCACAACCGCTCGTTCACCGTTCGCGGCAACGCCGAGCGGATGGCGATCAACGCTCCCATCCAGGGAACGGCTGCGGACCTGCTCAAGCTGGCCATGATCGCCCTCGACCGGCGCCTCGACGAGCGGGAGGCGCGGATGCTGCTGACCGTCCATGACGAGATCGTGATCGAGGCGCGCGAGGACCGCGCAGCCGAGGTGGCGGGAATCGTGAAACAGACGATGGAGAACATCTACCCCCTGGCCGTGCCGCTCGCCGTCGAGACGCACTGGGGAAAGAGCTGGTACGACGCGAAGGAATGAATGACACGCGTCACCGTCATCGCACTCCTTCTCGCTTCCATCGCATGCCAGCCGGGCGGGGGCGTGCGGCCACGCCCCGGGCGGCAGGTCGACGCGACCGTGATCACGATCCGCACCGTGACCGAACCGCCGCGGAAAGAGGTGACGTCGACGATCGCCATCGCGGGCGATGTGGCGCGGGCAAGCGACGAACTCGACGAGTGGCGCCTCTTCCATCTGACCGGCGGGCGGGTCACGTTCGTCGACGACGTCGCCCGATCGTTTCGCTCCGAGACCTTGGCGTCGCTCCTCCAGAAACGCCGGGCGATTCTCGCGCGCGATCCCGGTTCCGGCTTCCCCGACGTGCACTTCACCGCGACCGGTGAACGCCGCACGATTCTCGGAGTCGATGCGGCACGGGCGCTCATCCGCGCCGGCGGCTACCAGCGCGAACTCTGGATCGGGTCGCATCCGTCGATTCCGCCGCAGCTCTTCGCCATGATGCACATCAGCCGTCTCCCCACCTCGGCGATCGCCGGAATGGCGAAGCAGGCCGATGAATCGCTCTCCAGCGTCCGCGGATTTCCGCTGATCGACCGCTCCGAGATCGCGCTGGGCGGCGACGGGAAGCTCGTCGCGGAACGGACGGTGGTGAAGGTCGAGAAGAGGAAGATGCCCCTCTCGTACTTTCGGGTGCCGCCGGCGTATCGGGACGAAGATGCCGAACGGCGCGAGGCGCGAAACGCGCGACGCAAATAGGCGCTTACCAGTTCCGAAAAAAACGGGCTCGGGCGCGGGCTCGGGCGCGGGTGGCTCACTCGGCCGGGCGACGGGATTTGATCAGTTGGGTGAGCATCTGCGCGTTCAAGAATCGCTGGTCGAAACGCTTCTCGTGCCAGCCCGAGCCCGTGCCCGTGCCCAAGCCGGAACCCATCCCCGAGCCCGTGCCCGTGCCCGAGCCGGAACCCGTGCCCGTGCCCGAACCCATGCCCGCGCCCATGCCCGGTCTCTCAGAATTCAAGACCGTTCGGGCGAGTCTATTTGACCTGCCTGACGTCCCCGACGCGCCGGGTCACCCCTTCGCGATCGAACCACTCGAGGAGCGGAATCGCCACCTTGCGCGAGAGGCCGAAAAGCTCCTTGAACTGCGCCACGTCGAGCGTCTCCCCCCTCCGGGCGGCGAGTTCTTCCCTCGCCGCCTGCAGGGCCGCGTGGTGGACGTAGATCCCTTCGGCCAGCCGCACGAGTTTCCCCTGCTTGACGAGAAATGCGATCACGCCTTCGATCATCTTCGGGCGGTGCGGGAGCGACTTGATCAGCTCCGAGACTGCGGGAGCCTGTAGTCCGGCTTCCGCGAAACGGCTTTCGATCGCACGCGCCAGCTCTCCCTCGGCGCCGCCCAGCTGCTTCGACCGCCCGGGGATGTCGAGCGCGTCTCCCTCGACGACCGCGATCCTCTCCTTCGCCAGATCAGCGAGGAGATAGTTCACCAGAAGCGGATCGGTACCCCGCGGGACGAGCTTCTGCACGAATTCCCCCTTCGGAACATTCACCGCCATCCGGTTTTCCTTGAAGTAGCGGTCGAGGAAGTCGATGGCACGGCGGCGGAAGTCCCGCAGGGCGTCCTCGTGCAGCCAGCGGCCGTCGGCGATCCGCGTCAGCCGCGGGACCGTGGCCGACTCGGCGGCGAGGGCCGCGGTGGCGATTCCGGTCCGGGCCTGCACCTCCTCGATCGTCAGGCCGCGAAGAGCGGCGAGTCTCGCCATCAGCTCGACGCGCTCGACGAGCGACCCGCGGTGCAGGGTCTCGAGGATTCCGGATCGCGTCCCGCGGCTCAGCTTTCCGGCGTGCGCGTCGAGAATCACGCCGCCGCCGATCGTGAGCGGCGGCGAGTAGCGACGGATGACGAATCGGTCGCCCGCGACGGCGACGACCGGCGCCTCGAGCCGCACCTGAACGTACGCCGATTCGCCGCCCCGCAACACCCCTTCCGTTTCGTCGACGAAACGGATGCTGCCGAGAAGTTCGGCCGAAAGGTGGTGGAAGCGGATGCGCGTCTGTTCCTCGAGCGGCTTCGAGTCCGGGAGAAGCTCGAGGTGCGCCGTGATGATCTGCGACGGCCGCAGCGTGCCGGGGCGGACCACCTGCTGGCCGCGATGGAGTTCGTCGACGGCCAGATCGGCGAGGTTCATCGACGTCCGCTCTCCCGCGGCAGCGCGCTCCCGCGGCTCGCCGTGAACCTGGATCGACCGCGCGCGGCTGCGAAGCCCTCCGGGAAGGATCTCGACTTCCGCCCCCTCGTCGAGGGTCCCCGAGTACGCCGTTCCGGTGACGACCGTTCCGAAGCCCTTCATCGTGAAGACGCGATCGATCGGAAGGCGGAAGACGCGCGTCGTCGCATCGCGATCGGCGACCGACGAGACGGAATCGAGAATCGCCCGCTTCAGCTCCTCGATCCCCTCGCCCGTGGCACTGCTCACCGGGACGATCGGTTTCCCTTCGAGAAAGCTTCCGGCGACCATTTCCTCGACCTCGAGGCGGACGAGTTCGACGATCTCGCGGTCTGCGAGGTCGATCTTGGTGATCGCGATGACTCCGGCCGGGATCCCCAGCAGCCTGCAGATGGCGAAATGCTCCCGCGTCTGCGGCTTGATCGACTCGTCGGCCGCCACCACCAGCAGGGCGCTGTCGATCCCCCCCACGCCGGCCAGCATGTTCTTCACGAAGCGCTCGTGGCCGGGGACGTCGATGAAGCCGATCTGGTAGTCGCCGGTGAACCAGCTCGCGAATCCGAGGTCGATGGTGATCCCGCGGCGCTTCTCTTCCGGAAGGCGGTCGGTGTCGATGCCGGTCAGCGCGCGCACCAGAGAGGTCTTCCCGTGGTCGATGTGTCCGGCGGTTCCGACGATGCGACGCTTGCGAGGCATGAGTCCAGGGCGCCGGACCGGCCGGCGCAGAAGCGCTACATCCTAACCCGATCGCCGTAGACCTCCCGCAGTTGCGGCGGAAGTTTCGCCTCCCGGCCTAACGCGACCTGCAGGTCGCAGGCGTTGACGATCGCCTGTCCGCGAAAGTGATTGTTGGTGATCACGTAGACGTCGCGCTTTTCCGCCATCTTCCGCACCCGCTCCACCCACGGCCCGAGTTCCTCGGGCGTGTAAAGGTAGTCGTATCGTTCCCACGACTCCTCGTGCGTGAACCACTTTTCGTAGTTCCGGCCGTGGAGGCGCACGTACGCCAGCGGGCCGGTGACCGTGTCGGCGGGTCTGACCGAGTCGTGGAACAGCGGCTGGTCGATGTTGACCCACGCGACGTCGTGGTCCTCGAGAAAGCGGAAGAAGTCGTCGTGCTGGAACGAGGCGTGCCGCACCTCCAGCGCGCGCGGGTAACCCTCCAGAGCGTCGAAGACCGCGACGAGCCTCGCGCGCGACTCCTCTCCGTCCTTGAAGCTCCAGGGAAACTGCAGGAGCACCGAACCGAGGCGTCCCCCCTCCTGCAGAGGATCGAGATAGTCGCGAAACGCCTTCACATCCTCCCCCCGCAGAGCGGCCTGCTCATGCGTGAATCCCCGGAAGACCTTCGTGGTGAAACGGAAGCGGGGATTGAAGGCGACGCGCCTCACCCAGCTCCTGGCGTACGTGACGGGAGGGATCCGGTAAAAAGGAGAATTGATCTCGATCGTGTCGAAGAAGGAAGCCAGGTAGCCGAGAGGGTCGAACCGGGAACCGTGAGGAGGATAGACCACTCCCTCCCAGTCCTTGTAACTCCAGCCTGCGGGGCCGATCCGGACGTCAGGCACGCGCCGACCTTCCCCGGACGCGGAGCATCGGGCCGGGTGCCTCGCCCGCTTTTCTGAAGGTCAACACCTTGACAATCTTATTTTGAGAAGCGTTGTAATTCATTGCCTTTGCAGGAGAAACTATGCTAAAAGGCAACCCAAAGAATCCAAGCGAACACCAGGGACAAAGGCGACCGGCGCGGTCGCTTTCGTGTTCGTGCGGGGGGAGGTCGATCGGTAGAGTCGTTGTTCGGTACCCAAACAGGCGGGGGCGAGGTCGCGGCACCCCGCAACACCTCCAGCGCTGCGGCACATCACCGGTAACAATCTTTAGGAGATCACAGTTTCATGGACACATTCACCGATAAGACCCTCAGTTGTGCGGACTGCGGAGCGGACTTCGTCTTCTCACGCAACGAACAGGCGTTCTACGCGGAACGCGGATTCACCAACGAGCCGAAGCGCTGCAAGAACTGCCGGGACAAGAGAAAAGTAGCACGCGAAGGAAACGGTGGCTCGCGCGAGCGTCAGATGGTCGCGGTCACCTGCGACTCCTGCGGCGTGGCGACGGAAGTACCCTTCACGCCGGTCAGCGGCAAGCCCGTCTACTGCCGCGATTGCTACAACCAGCGCCGCACCTCCTCCAGGCCCAACTCCTGGGCGTGACCCGAGGGTGAGCGATCTGTCGAAGGGCGAGTCGGCCACTCGCCCTTTTTTGTTGGGATTTGAGGAATCCGGAATCGAAAATCCCTTAGAATCTGCCCCGCTTTGGCCCGCCCGCTTCTGCCGCCCGTCGAATCCGTTCTCGATCTGATCGGCAACACGCCGATGGTCCGCCTCCGCCGGATTCCCGCGGAGGGGGACGCGGCGATCTATGCGAAACTCGAGTACTTCAACCCCGGGCTGTCGGTCAAAGACCGGATCGGCATCGGGATGCTCGAGCGTGCGCTGCGCGACGGGGCCGTGAAGCCGGGAGCGACGGTCATCGAGCCGACCGCCGGCAACACCGGAATCGGTCTCGCCCTTGCCGGGGTCCAGATGGGCTTCCGCGTCGTGCTCTGCGTTCCGGAGAACTTTTCGATCGAGAAGCGCGAGGTCATGAAAGCGCTCGGCGGCGAAGTGGTTCTCACGCCGAAAGACGACGGAATGAAGGGAGCGATCGCGAAGGCGCAGGAGATCGCCGCGTCGATTCCCGGTTCGTACATCCCGCAACAGTTCGCGAATCCCTACAACACGGACGCTCACTACGCCACGACCGGCCCGGAGATCTACGAGCAGATGGAGGGGCGCGTCGACGCGTTCGTCGCCGGAGCGGGAACGGGGGGAACGTTCAGCGGCGTGGCGAAGTATCTGCGCGAGCGGATCCCCGGCATCTTCTGCGTCGTCGTCGAGCCGCAGGGTTCGATTCTCAAGGGAGGTGAGGCGGGACCGCACGAGGTGGAAGGAATCGGCGCCTCCTCCTTCGTTCCTCCCGTGCTCGACCTTTCGCTCGCCGACGAGATCATCCAGATCGACGACGAGCCCGCTTTCGCCATGGTGGCCCGGCTCGCCCGCGAGGAGGGAGTCCTCGGCGCATCCTCCGCCGGCGCGAACGTGGCCGCCGCACTCCAGGTGGCGAAGAAGCTGGGCCGCGGCAAGCGCGTCGTCACCATCGTCCCCGACGAGTCGGAGCGGTACATGTCGAAGGGGATTTACTCGAAGTGGAGACGGGATCCGGGATACGCCGACGATTGATCCTCGACCCGCGCGCCGAAGCCGGAGGGCCACACACACATGGGATTCTCGACCGACTGCATTCACGCCGGCCAGGAGCCGGAGCCGCATACCGGGGCCGTCTCGGTCCCCATCTTCGCCACCTCGACCTACGTGCAGCCGAGACTCGGCGAGCACAAGGGCTACGAATACGCGCGGACGAAGAACCCGACGCGCTCGGCGCTGGAGGCCAACCTCGCCGCCCTCGAACGCGGCAAACACGGCCACTGCTTCGCCTCCGGGATGGCGGCGATCGACGTCGTTTTCCGCCTCCTGCAGCAGGGCGATCATGTCGTGGCCGGCGAAAACATGTACGGCGGCTCCTATCGCCTCTTCAGCCGCGTGCTCGAGAAGTTCGGCCTCCGGTTCACGTATGCCGACACATCGAATCCCGACGCGGTCCGGGCCGCCATCCGCCCCGAAACGAAGATCGTGTTCCTCGAGACGCCGACGAACCCGATGATGACGATCACCGACATCGCCGCCTGTGCGGAGATCGCGCATGCCGCCGGCGCACTGGTCGTGGTCGACAACACGTTCTGCTCGCCCTACCTGCAGCGCCCCATCGAACTCGGAGCCGACATCGTCGTCCACTCGACGACGAAATTCCTCAACGGACACTCCGACTCGGTCGGAGGCGTGGTCGTGTCGAACTCCGACGAACTCGGCGAGAAGATCGGGTTCCTGCAGAACGCGGCGGGGGCGATCCTCTCTCCCTTCGACTCGTATCTCGTGCTCCGAGGCGTCAAGACCCTCGCCGTGCGGATGAAGCGGCACGAAGAGAACGGAATGGCGATGGCGAACTACCTCGCCAACCACCCGAAAGTGAAGAAGGTCTACTATCCGGGCCTTCCCGACCATCCGCAGCACGCTCTGGCGCGGCGTCAGATGAACGGCTTCGGCGCGTTGATCTCGTTCGACCTCGGATCGCGGGAAAACGCCGCCGCGTTCCTCAACGGCGTCCGCCTCTGTTCGCTCGGCGAGTCGCTCGGCGGAGTGGAGACGCTGATCTCCCATCCCGAGACGATGACTCACGCCTCCGTTCCGGAGGAGACCCGGAAGCGGCTGGGCATCACCTCCGGCCTGGTCCGCATCTCCGTCGGCATCGAGGACATCGAGGATCTGATCGCCGACCTCGAGAGCGCGTTCGAAGGCGTGTAGGACCCTCGGCCCCGGCCGAGATCGGCGAGGGCGGCGGGAGGGCGAAGGACGACACACACACTACAATTCGGCGCGATGCCGTTCATCCTGGCGACCGCCGCCTATCTCGCCGGCTCCATTCCCTTCAGCTTTCTGGTCGCGAAATTCTTCGCAGGGAAGGACGTGCGGAAGGAGGGAAGCCGCAACGTCGGCGCGACGAATGTCGTCCGCACGGCCGGCCGGGTCCCGGGCGCCATCGCTCTGGTTCTCGATCTCGCTAAGGGATACGCGGCCGTCGAACTTGCGCGCTGGATCATCTCCCGTCCCGACTGGCCGTTTCGGCCCGACGCCGGAGGAGGAGCACTTCAGTCGCAAGCCTTCTGGATCGCGCTGGCGGGCCTGCTCGCCGTCATCGGTCACATCTATCCCGTCTGGCTGCGCTTTCACGGGGGCAAGGGCGTCGCGACGGCCGCCGGCGCGTTCCTGGCGATGAATCCGGTCGTTGCCGGCGGCGCGGCGATCGTCTTCCTCATCGTGATCGTCGCCACGCGTTACGTCTCGCTCGCGTCGATTCTCAGCGCGGCATCGGTGCCGCTCCTGTTCCGTTTCTTCGTCGAGAGTGCGCCGTTCTGGCAGATCGTCGTCAGCATCGCCATGTCGCTGCTCGTCATCGTGAGACACCACTCGAACATCGCCCGCCTCGCGCAGGGGACCGAGAGAAAGCTGGGCGAGCGATGAGGATCGCGGTCATCGGCGCGGGAGCCTTCGGGACGGCGCTGGCGCTCGTGGCGCAGCGTTCGGGCAACGACGTGCTGCTGTGGGCCCACGATCCCGAAGTGGCGAAGACAATCGCCCGGACCGGCACGAATCCCTTCTACCTGCCTCACATCGCCATTCCGGGAGCCATCGCAACGACGAACGACCTCGCCGAGGCGGCTGCGTTCAGCGACGTGATCCTGATGGTCGTGCCGAGTCACCACTACCGGGCCGTCCTTTCGGATCTGGCCCGCCATCTTCAGCGGCCCGTGTCGATCATCTCCGGCACGAAGGGAATCGAGAACGAAACGCTCCAGCGGATGTCCGAAGTGACGGAGGCCTGCCTCGGCGAGAGACTTCGCTCCTTCGCGGTGCTCTCGGGTCCGACGTTCGCGCTCGAGACTGCGCGCGGCGACCCCACCGTCGCCGTGATCGCCTCGCGCGACGCGGCAACGGCCGAAGCCGTGCAGCAGCGGTTGTCGTCGGCGACCTTCCGCCTTTATCGTTCGGCCGACGTGGTCGGCGTCGAACTGGCGGGATCGCTCAAGAACGTCATCGCCATCGCCGCCGGAGTGCTGGAAGGGCTGGGGCTCGGATCGAACACGACCGCCGCGCTCATCACCCGCGGTCTCCACGAGATCACCCGGCTCGGCGTCGCGTTGGGCGGGCGGCCGGAGACCTTCGCCGGGCTGGCGGGAATGGGCGATCTCGTCCTCACCTGCACCGGGGCGCTTTCCCGCAACCGCAGTGTCGGCGTTCTTCTCGGACGCGGCAAGCCGCTGGCCGCGATTCTCGCCGAGATGCGCACCGTCGCCGAGGGGGTGCGCACCTCGAAGTCGGCGACCGACCTCGCGGCGCGTCACCGGATCGACATGCCGATCACCACCGAGATGTACCGTGTCCTGCACGAGGGGGAGTCTCCGCAGACGGCGCTGCAACGGCTGATGACACGTTCCCTGAAGGCAGAAGCGGTGCTGTGACGAGCGGCAGGCCGTAGCAAAGGAGCGCGACGACCGGAGCCGGCACGCCGTCGTAAAGCAGATAGGAAAACGGCGCAGCGAGAGCAAAGCCGATCCAGAGCCGTGCCCCCTCGCTCAGGGACAGGGGAACGAGCACCAGCCAGTACCACGGATGGACCGCCGGCGAGCAGATCAGGAGCGCGGCCACGGAACTCGAAACGGAGCGCCGCCGGACGACGAGCAGGGCGATCGCCGCCACGGCAGCGATCGCGAGAACCGAACGGGCGAGAAAATCGGAGTAAAGCCGTCCGTAGACGAACGGCGAGAGGGTCTCGAGCCGCAGCGGGTCCTTGACCGCAGTCCAGAGTTCCCTCAGAGCATCCGCGGCTCCCGCCCGGTCGATCGCGGCATGGACGAGATCGAACAACGGCGAGTTGAAGATCCATCGCGTCGCGTAGTCGCGCATCCCGGGCATCACCTCGCCGGCGAGCGCGAACGGTATCAGCGGCAGAACCATCACCAGCGCTCCGGCGACGGCGAATCGCAGCCGGTGCGATGACCGCGCCAGGAGAGCCGGCAGCGCGGCGAGAGGAATGAGCTTCACTCCCGCCGCCGCTCCCGCCGCGGCCCCGGAGTCGTTCCGGAAGGCCAGCAGCAGCAGGAGCGCCGCGGCCACCTCGACGTGACCGCTCCATGCTCCCTCGAAGACCGCGAGCGGGAAGGCCGCGTAGGCCAGCGCGAGATCGCCGCGTTTCCGCAGGAGCAGAACGATCGCCACGTCGCAGGCGACGAGGAAGGCGCGCCAGAGGAGCAGCGTCGGGAAAATTGCGAAGAGAAACTGGGCGTGCGGAGGATAAATCGTCCGGATCGACGGATGATTGATGCGCGCATGCCATGCCGGCCGCAGATGCGCCAGCCCGGGATCGTCGGGTGCGTGCGCGTAGGGGTTGATTCCGGAGCGGAAGAGACGGCCGTCCCAGAGATAGCGATGGACGTCGCCCGAGAGCGCGGGCGGGCCGAAGGCGACGGCCACGCGGAGAACGATGGCGATCGCCACGATCCGGCGCAGCGGCATGCGCGCGCCGCGCAGCAGAAGCCATCCCGCGACCGCTGCCGCATGGACGACGACGAACCCGCGAAAGGAAAACGCCGTGGTGATGGCGGGCGCGGACGCGGCAGCGAGAGCGAGTAGAATCAGCCCGGTGAGATGAGCCGGTCCGACCTCGCCGTCCTCGCCTCTTACTACCTCGCGCTCGCGTTCCTCGCCGCCTACGGACTGCATCGGCTCCATCTTGTCAGATTGCGGCGACGATACCTGCGGGCGGAGAGTGCCGCGGTCGCGTCGGGATTCTTCCCGCCGGTCACCGTCCAGCTTCCGCTCTACAACGAGCCGAACGTCGCAGCGCGCCTCATCGACGCCGTCGCGGCGCTCGACTATCCGGGACCGCTCGACATCCAGGTGCTCGACGATTCGACCGACGCGACGACGGAGATCGTTGCCGGGCGGGTCGCATACCACCGCGCCCGCGGCATCGCCATCGAACATGTCCGGCGCAACAGCCGCGAAGGATACAAGGCCGGCGCGCTCGCATACGGAATGTCGCGCAGCCGCGCCGAACTGTTCGCCATCTTCGACGCCGACTTCGTTCCGCCGCCCGATCTGCTGCTGCGGATGGTCCCGCATTTCGCCGATCCCCGTACCGGAATGGTGCAGGCGCGGTGGACGCACATCAATCGCGAGCAGTCGCTGTTGACGCGCGTGCAGGCGATCTACCTCGACGGCCATTTCGCCATCGAGTCGGCGGCGCGCCATCTGGCCGGCCGCTTCTTCAATTTCAACGGGACGGCCGGAATCTGGCGCCGCAGGGCGATCGAGGAGGCGGGAGGATGGTCCCCCGCCACCCTCACGGAGGATCTCGACCTCTCCTACCGCGCGCAGCTCGCCGGATGGCGCTTCGTGTTTCTGCCCCACGTCGAAGTCGCGGCGGAGCTGCCGGCGACGTTCTCCGGCTTCCAGGAGCAGCAGCACCGCTGGGCGAAGGGATCGATCCAGACCGCCCGCCGCATCCTTCCCCGAATCGCCCGCGCGACGCTTCCGATGGCGACGAAGATCGAGGCCTGGTTTCACCTGACGAGCAACACGGCATACCTGCTCACGTCCATCGTCGCGCTGCTCGTCGTTCCCG
>DATLYG010000182.1:0-2275 GCA_035574985.1 Thermoanaerobaculia bacterium
TCGCCTTCGACGCCACGATCCGACCCGACTTCTCGCAGATCGAGTCGGACGTCGTCCAGCTCGCCGTCAACAGCCGCTTCGCCATCTTCTATCCCGAGAAGCGCCCCTTCTTCATGGAAGGGTCGGACCTGCTCGGCAGCCCGATCCAGGCCATCCATACGCGCACGATCACGTCTCCGCTCTGGGGAGCCCGCCTGACCGGACGTCCCGGGAATCATGCGTACACGCTCGTCGTCGCCGACGATCGCGGCGGAGGAAGCGTCATCGTGCCCGGCCCCGCCTTCTCTTCTCTCGCCCCCCAGCCTTCCGACACCCTCGCCGTCCTCGGGCGCTACCGCTACGGACACGGACGGTCGTCGGGCGGGCTCCTCCTCACTTCCCGCACCAGCCGGGACGGCGCCTACGCCAATCACGTCGCCGGTCCCGACGTCCTCTGGTGGTTCTCGCCAGCAGACCGGCTGACCGCACAATGGCTCGCCAGCCGGACGACCGAAGACGGATCGACGCGCGGCGGACACGCCGCGACCGTCGCCTGGGACCGCACGGCGCGCAGCTACGCCTGGAACGTCACGCTCCGCGACTTCGATGCGAACTTCCGCGCCGACTCGGGATTCGTCCCGCAGAGCGGAGTCCGTTCCGCATCGGCCCGCGCGTCGCTCCTGCGCTACCCGAAGTCGAAATGGCTCTCGCGACTGCTCCCCGACCTCGTCGGCGAGCGAATCGAGGAGCGGGGCGGCCTCCTCGTCTCCAGCGCGGTCTATCCCCGCGTCTACCTCGAGGGATGGCGCGCCACCGTGGCGTTCTTCGAGTACCGCGAAAACGAGAAAGTCCGCGCCCGCGACGGCAGCCTCCACGAGCAGGACTACGCCTACGCCATGATGCGATTCCTCGTCTCCCGGCGCGTGCCATATCTGCGCCTTGCGGCGCGCCACGGCGACGAACTCGACGTCGCGAGCGCCCGCGTCGGCCGCGGAACCGCCCTGACGATGACCGCGACACTCGTTCCCGTCGACCGCCTGCAGGTCGACGTCACCGGCGAGAACCACCGCCTCGGCCTCGGCGGCCGGCCCCTCTTCGACGCCCGCATGCTTCGCGTGCTGGCGACGTGGACGTTCTCGCAGCGCGCCTTCGTCCGCGGCATCGCCGAGCGCCGCGACGTCGAATGGAACGAAGAACTCGCGCCGGGACGAACCTCCTCACACGGCCCCCTCAACGGGTCGCTCCTCTTCGGCTACCGCATCAACTGGCAGACGAGCCTCTACGCGGGATTCGTCGAGGGGCCGCAGCAGGAGGTCTTCGTCAAGCTCTCGTATGCGATCCACCCGACGGGTGCACTCTTTCGAAAGGAGCATTCATGAAACGACTCGTCACCGCTCTGGTTCTTGCTCTGACGGCCCTTCCCGCCGCCGCGTCGTCGGCGCACGAGAAGGAACTCCTCTCCGTCGTCCGCTCGCTGATGGACTCAATCGCCCCCGGCGAGAAGAAACCGTGGGAGGAACACCTCACCGACGACTTCCTTCTCATCGATCGCGACGGAAAGCTCCGCCGCAAGCCGCAGCTTCTCGAGGAGGTCGGGCCGATCTCGAAGCACTACACGCTGAAGCTCGAGCTGACCGACATCGAGTCGGCCGATCTCGGCGACGGCACGGCGATCATCCACTACCGCGTCCTCGAGGACATGACCATCTACGGCCAGCCGATTCACGTCGAGTACGTCAACTCCCACGTCTTCGTGCGCAGCGGTGATCGCTGGAGGATGCGCCTGTGGCAGTACGTCGAAATCCCCGCCGACGGAGCGCCGGTGCGCGTCGACGCGAGCCGGCTGGGCGACGTGGCCGGCGAATACCAGCTCGCCCCCGGCGTCCGCTTCGTCGTCAAGGTCCGCGACGGAAAACTCTACGGCTCCCGCACCGGCCGCCCCGAGGTCGAACTCGTCCCCGAATCGGACGACGTCTTCTACGTGCCGCAATCGGAGTTCCGGAAGATCTTCGTCCGCGACGCGAAGGGCAAAGTCGTCGAAATGCTCGACCGCCGCAAAGGCACCGACACCCGCTGGAAAAAAGTCTCCTGACCGTAGAGGGTGTCAGGTCTCACCTTTCCCCTCCCGCGGGGAGGGGAAAGGTGAGACCTGACACCCTCTACACGGGTTAGTGTAGTGTCTCACGCTGTTCTTGACTTAAGAGCGGCCCGGGCGCGCCCGACTTTTTCGAGAATCTTGTCGGCCTCGGCAGTCCATATGAATGGCTGGGGCTCTTCGTTGTGAGCAGCGATGTAA
>DATLYG010000183.1:0-31364 GCA_035574985.1 Thermoanaerobaculia bacterium
GGCGCTCAAACGCCGCACTCCAGAAAACGGGTGGGCGTTTCCACCGCCGCGACGCCACGGCGGCTACTTCGCGGACGGACCGCGAGGGGCGCTTTCTTCAAGAAGCGCGAGACAGAACGCCCGCCGTGCTTCGAGGCGCTGCCGCAGCATCTTCCGTGCCTCGTCGGTGAACCACTCCGGCACCTCCGTGCCGGCCAGCGCCGCACGCGCGACCTCGTCGATCGACAGGCCTTCGCGGCGCGCGCGGGCGAAGCGTTCGGCCAGGCCCCGCAGTCCCGCCTCGTCGATCCGCACCGCGGACGCGACGGCGCGCTCGATCTCGCTCGACGGAGTGGAGAGTCTCCGGATCGACCGGGCCGTTCGCCGGAGTTCCTCTTCCGTCACTTCGCCGCCGCAGGCGAGAAGCGTCCGCGAGATGTTGCCCACCTTCTCGAGCCATCCGCCGAGGCGATGAAAGATCAGAAGGATCTCGAAAGCGCGGGACTCCTCGCCGTCGCGGGGCACGTAGAGATCGCGCGCGATCGTGGCGATCCGCTCCACCTCTTCGAACCGCGACACCCCGTCGAGATCGATGTAGAGCGGCCTGACGAAGGAGGCAAGCCTCGGCGGAAAGGACATGCTCTCAATGGTACGGAAAACTTTTCCGCCGCGGCTTCGTAGACCGCTGTCGGAGGACCGACACATGCGTTCTGTTTGCGCACTGCTCCTCGCATCGCTGGCTCCTGCGGCCATCGCGTCGAGCGACTGCCGTTACACCGCCGATCGCGCTGCTGCGATCTCCCTCGCCGGCGCGAAACGGATCGTCATCCTCGCCGAAGCAGGTTCGCTGCGGGTCGCCGGACAGCCGGGCCTCGCGGAGGTCCGCGCCTCCGGAACGGCCTGCTCCCCCGAGCGCGAGCTTCTCGACGACATCCGTCTGACCGCCACCCGCTCCGGCGCCGACATCCGCATCGAAGCGACGACGCCCGAGGGGACGGGGTTGTTCCCCTGGTCGCACGGCGCGAGGCTCGATTTCTCGGTGTCGGTCCCGGCGGAGCTTCCGATCGTCGTCGAGGATGACAGCGGCCCGATCCGCATCGAGAACGTGGCCGCGGCCGTCGTCGATGACGACTCGGGGGAGATCGACATCCGGAATGTTCGGGGCGATGTGACGATCCGCGACGATTCGGGATCGATCCGGGTCGTCGGCGTCGGCGGAATGGTGCACGTCGAAGACGACGACTCCGGAGAAATCGAGATCGAGCGCGCCGGCGCGGTTCGGATCGACGACGACGACTCGGGATCGATCGACATTCGCGACATCCGGGGCGATGTCACCATCCGCGCAGACGGATCGGGATCGATCGACGTGCGGAACGTCGGCGGCTCGTTCACGGTCGAGCGCGACGGCAGCGGCGGAATCGAGTACGAAAACGTCCGCGGGCGCGTCCGCATCCCCGAGAAGGATTAGCCTCCGGCAATCGCCGCAAGCAGACCCTCGACGTCCTCCGCGCTGACGAAGAAGTGATGGGGATTCTCGGCGCGGAGGATCGCGGCTGGTGTCTTGCCCGAGGCGATCGCGATGGTCGTGGCGTCGTGCGGAACGCCGCAGCGGACGTCGTAGATCGAGTCTCCGATGATCACCACGTCCCGCCCCTCGAAGCGGTGGCCCTCGAGCCGTGACGCGCGCTCGACAGCGATCGGTGGAAGTTCGTTCCGCCGTGCCGAATCGCTGCCGAAGGCGCCGAACGGAAAGTAGCGGTTCAGATCTGCGGCGGCGAGTTTGATGCGCGCTCCCGGTTCGATGTTGCCCGTCAGGAGTCCCAGGAGAACGTCATCGCGTGCGACGATCGCGCGGAGGAGCTGCTCGATGCCGGGAAGGGCGCGGACGCGCCCCGGCGTCGCGTTCCGCTCCAGCTCCGCGAGGTAGATGTCCCACAGCGCCGGCATCCGCGCCTCGACCAGCTCGCGGTCGTAACCGGCGTCGCCGAGGACCATCCGCGTGATCTCCGGATCGGTGCGGCCGGAGAAGTCGTAGCGATCGAGATCGCCCTCGTAGCCGTAGACGCGCGCCAGCGCCTCGGCATACGCCTCGCGTGCGGCGCCGCCGTCGCTGATCAGAGTTCCGTCGATGTCGAAGAGGACGAGCCGTCTCATCGGTTCCGATCCGGGCGCGGGCCACTATACTTTGCGCCGCGTGCGTCGAGCATCCCTCCTGGTCCTTTTCCTCACCGTCTTCATCGATCTCGTCGGCTTCGGGATGGTGATCCCCTTTCTCTCGTACTACGCGCGCGAATACCACGCCAGCGGCAAGGCTGTCGGGCTGGTCGTCGGTGTCTACTCGATCATGCAGTTCTTCTTCTCGCCGCTCTGGGGGCGGCTGTCCGATCGCATCGGGCGGCGTCCCGTCCTGATCCTCAGTCTAACGGCGAGCTTCACCGGCTACCTGCTCTTCGGGTTTGCGCGCAGCTTCGGAGTGCTGCTCGCCTCGCGGATCATCGCCGGGGCCGGGGCGGCGAACATCGTCACGGCACAGGCTTACATCGCCGACGCCACCACGCCCGAGAAACGGGCGAAGGGGATGGGGCTGATCGGCGCGGCATTCGGTCTCGGATTCATTCTCGGGCCCCCGCTCAGCGGAATCCTCGCGACGGTCGGAACGCGCCACGGGTTTCACGGCAATCTCTACCCTGGACTGGCCGCCGCCGGGATGTCGCTGGTGGCATTGACGATCGCCTTCTTCGCCCTCGGCGAATCGAAACCGGAAGAGTTGCGCGTACCGCAGAGCGGAATCCCGCCCCAGTTCGACCCGCAGCTCTGGCGCAGAATGGGCACCGAGGCGCTGGCCGGCGCGATCATGCTCGCGCTCTTTCTGACTCTCCTCTCCGTCGCCGGCATGGAGACGAGCGTCACGCTCCACGCACGCGACCGCTTCCAGTTCCGGCAGCTCGACCTTGCGTACCTCTTTTTGTTCATGGGAGTGATCGTCGCCGCGATCCAGGGAGGGCTGATCGGACGGCTCGCGAACGCCCTCGGGGAGAGAACGCTGGTGGCGATCGGCACCGCCTCGTTCACCATCGGCCTCGGGCTGGTGCCGTTCATCGAGCGTGCGCGACTCCTGTACGTCGTCGCCTTCTTCGTTGCCATCGGACAAGGTCTCTGCTATCCCTCGCTCACGTCGCTGCTGACGAAGGCAACCGACGCGGGCGAGCGGGGCAGCGTCCTCGGTTTCGCCTCCGCCGTCGGATCGCTCGCCCGCTTTCTCGGTCCCATCGTCACCGGCCATCTTTACGATGCGGCGGGAGCGAAAGGAGCTTTCTGGGGAGGAGCAGCGATGACGGCGATCGCGTTCGTGGTGGCGCTGGGGATGCGGAAACGCGAATTACTGAATGAGAATTGAAGTCTGAGAAAAGGACCTTTTCTCCGATCCCGACACTCCGAAGGAGGGAGCGTGGCCATCCTCAAAGTCGCACGGTTGGGTCATCCGGTGTTGCGCGAAAAAGCGTCGGACGTGGAAATCGCCGACATCAAGGCGGGAAAATTCCGGTCGCTCATCGACGACATGATCGAAACGATGCATGCCTACGAGGGCGTCGGACTGGCGGGGCCGCAGGTGCACCTGCCCCTGCGCATCTTCGTCTTCGAAGTCGAGGAGCGCATTGCAAAGCGGCGCGGCATCGCCACGCTGGGCGCGGGGGTCTTCTTCAACGCCAGCTATGAGCCGGTGGGGACGGAGACGATCACCGACTGGGAGGGATGCCTGAGCGTTCCCTTTCTCGGGGGTGAAGTACCGCGCTTCAAGAAGGTACGGCTCCGCGGGATCGACTACGCCGGAAACCCGGCCGAAGTCGAGGTGCACGGCTTTCCGGCGCGGATTTTTCAGCATGAGGTCGATCACACCGACGGCTGCGTTTATCTCGACCGGATGCCCGACCTGAAGACTCTCGGCTACACGATCATTCTGTAGGTTTCACGGATTGTTGACGCCGTGATGACGCTGGCTTGACGAAAGGGCCGTAACCACGTCTTGCGTCACGCGAAATTCGACGTTCGAGTGACGCGGTCTTGATTCTCCCGATCCTACAGTACCTGACCAGGATGCGGTCGGCGGCGCGCCCTCGCCCGCAGGCGATGAGACCAGCGAACCCCCGGACGCGTCGTTCTTCGAGAACCGGCAGCGTGTTGTACGAGAGAGAGAGACGGCAGGCGGATGGCGTGAGAAGCGTCATCCGCCTGACCGTTTTGGCGGGGCGTTTCGTCCAGATCGCCGCCCGCGACTGGATGGTTCACAACGTCGTTCCGGTCAAAGTCCGCGCCAGGCGGCGTTAGGCGGCCCTTCCTGCGTGGTCTGAGCCGGCCGAGCGGGAGTTGCGCAAAACGCCTCCGCCGCCGCCGCGGCCCGCGACGACACCGGGGCTCAGTACCTTTTCTGCTCCTGTCATCACCGCCTCCTTTTAGCCATGGAAGGGACGGAGCGGCTGCCCCGGAGCGGCGTTCACGCGAACGGTCGGCGCTCTTCCGCCGGGCGCAAGGCGTCAGGGTCGTCTGCCGCTGACAGGATCGTCACGATGATGAGCGAGGCCGCGAGGGCGGGGAGTGGTACGATGCCGTTCGTCCAACGTCATCGGAACCCGCTGTACCCGCACGCATGATCGGCGCCCGTCTGCTGAATCGCTACGAAGTCGTGTCCGAACTCGGGCGCGGCGGGATGGGCGTCGTCTATCGGGCGCGCGACCCGATGCTCAATCGGGACGTCGCGGTGAAGCTGATCCCCCCTGCGCTCCTCTCATCCGAAGCGGAGGAGCGCTTCCAGCGAGAGGCGCAGGTTGTCGCGCAGATGAATCATCCGTCGATCGTGCCGATCTACGACATTGGCCGTCACGAGGGATCTCTCTTCTTTCTCATGCCGGTCGTCACCGGGCGCAATCTGCGGCGGTTTCTTTCCGAGAAGGCCCGCAGCGTCGGCGACGTCGTGGAGATCGGCGTCCACGTTGCGGAAGCGCTCGAGTACAGCCACGCGCGGGGCGTCGTTCACCGCGACATCAAGCCGGAAAACGTCATGGTCGCCGAGGAGGAAGGCGCGCTTCGCGTCTACGTGATGGACTTCGGCCTCGCGAAGGCGACCTCGGAGAACCGGCTGACGAAGACCGGCACGCTCGTCGGAACGGTCGCCTATTTCAGCCCCGAGCAGGTGATCGCCCGCGACATCGATCACCGCTCCGACATCTATTCGCTGGGCGTGGTGCTCTACGAGTGCCTGGCCGGCGAGCCGCCGTTCACCGGCGAGGTGCAGTCGCTTCTCTACCGCATCGTGCACGAGTTCCCCCGTTCGCTTCGCTTCGCGGGCGTGAACATCAGTCAGGAACTCGACGAAATCATCCTGATGTGTCTCGCCAAGGATCCCTTGCGGCGCTACCAGCGTGCCTCGGAACTGGGGGCGGCCCTGAAGAAGTGCCGGTCGCGCCTCGCCGACAGCGAGAAGTCGGTCGTGCTCTCCGCCGTCATGACCGCGCACATGCAGCGGCCGTCGCTTTCGGAGATGATCGATCGGGAGAAGGAGTTCGGCGAACTGCAGCGCCGCCTGAACGCCGTGATCGGAGGCGAGTGCCAGTTCGCCGTCGTCGGGGGCGAGCCGGGAGTCGGCAAGACACGGCTCGTGGAGGAGCTGGAAAATCTTGCCCGCGCCCGAAAGATCCGCGTCGTTCACGGCCGCTTCGTCGAGCAGAACCGCGCCTTCGCCTATCAGGCGTTCGCCGACCTGATCCAGGACTACTTCCGCTCGCGCGAGAGCGGTACGTCGTCGGGGACGACGCCCGACTTCTCGGATCTGGCTCCCGAACTGGTCGACGTCTTTCCCGCGCTGAACGAGATCGCCGCGATGCGCGGCTCCGGCGCATCGTCCGAACGCGACGCGCAGCGGCGCCGCGACGACCGGACATACCTGTACGAGCTTCTCGCGCGGACGCTGCTCCGCATGAGCTCGGGCCGGCCGCTGATCGTGGTCCTCGAGAACCTGCACGCCGCCGAAGCGTCGCTCGAGGCGCTCCAGTACGTGATCCAGCGCCTCACCGCGGCTCCGGTGTTCATCGTCGGTACCTATCGGCAGACCGAGATCCAGAAGGGGCATCCGCTGGTGAAGATGCTGGATGCCTTTGCGGACGACCCACGCTTCGCGTCGATTCTCCTCGGGCCGCTGACTTCGTCGCATCACGAGGCCTTCGTCGCGTCGGTCATCGGAGGGCGCGAGATTTCCCGCGGGCTGCTCCAGCGCATCTTCAAGGCAACGGAGGGAAATCCCTTCTTCACGCGCGAGCTGGTGCGATCGCTCATCGAGTCGGGGGGGATCGTGCGCGACGACAGCGGGACATGGACGCTGTCGGGCGAGATGGCGATTTCGTCCGACGCGCTGCCGGCGACGATCCAGCAGGCGGTGGAAAAGCGGATCGAGAGGCTGCCGGAGGACGTCCGCGAAGTCCTCGCGCTCGCTTCGGTGCTGGGCAAGAGCTTCGACTATGAAGACCTCGAGGCGGTGGTGGAGGACGAAAAGGGGCTCGACAAGACCGTCGACCGCCTCGTGACCGACGGACTCCTCGAGGAAGAACGCGAGTCGCGCGGCGACCGGCTCGCGTTCACCAGCGCGATCGTACGCGACGTTCTGTACGGGAGCCTCTCGAGGCGGCGCCGGCGCTCGCTCCATCGCCGTTACGCGGAACATCTCGAACAGCGCCATGCCAAGCGGCTCGAGGGCGTCTATCCGGATCTCGTCCATCACTACTCCGAAGGCGACGTGCCGGAGAAAACCGTCGAGTACGGGCTGCGTCAGGCACGGCGCGCGCTCGAGTCTTTCAGCACCGACGAGGCCGTCCAGGTCATCCGGACCGTGCTCGAGTTCACTTCCGACGAGGAATGGACCGGCAGCCGGACGGCCGAGGCGGAGGCGCGACTGCTGCTCGCGATGGCCTGCCGCCAGCAGGCCGCCCTCGATCCGGCGCTGCGCGAGGCGGAGGCCGCGCGGAAGATCTTCGAGCGCGAAAACGAACGTTCCCGCGCCGTCGATGTCGCAGCATTCGCTGCGGACGCAGCGTGGCAGGGAAGGAGGGTCGACGATGCGCGGCGCTGGATCGAAGAGGGCATCCATCTCTCGCGCGAGACCGGCCGCAACGACGTGCTGGCGACGTTTCTCTCGCTCGGTGCGACGGTGTCGAACCTCCGTGGCGACTACAACGAGGCGAAGATCTACTTCGACGAGGCGGAACGCCTCTCCGGCCGCGACTCCCGGCAGATCGTCTCCATGGAGAACGTTCCGGCCGGCGGAACGCTCCGCTGCCCGATCGCGAACCTCGTTGCCGTCAGCGAGCCTGCGCTGCTGAACACCGACGAGGACGCGGAGATCCTCGCGCTGGTGTTCGAGAACCTCGTCAACGTCGACGAGGGGGGCGTCCTCTCGCCGGCTCTTGCCCACGCATGGGAGATCGTCGATGGCGGCCGGGCTGTGAAGATCGCGATCGACCGCAGCGCAAGGTTCTCCGACGGTTCCCCGGTGACCGCGGCCGACGTGAAACGCTCCTTCGAACGGGCGGCGAGCGCCCGTCCCAATCTGCCGGCCGTGCTCGATCCCGTCGTCGGCGTCGATGAATTCCGGAAGGAAGCCGCGGCGGGCATCGCCGGAATCGAGGTGATGTCCGACGAGGATCTGGTGATTCGACTCAGCCAGCCGCTCGCGTTCTATCCCGCCATGCTGAGCGATCCGACCGTGGCCATCGCGAAAACCGAGGGCGATGCGGTGGTCGGATCGGGACCGTTCCGCGTCGCAGAACGAACGCGAAGCCGGACGGTTCTCGTCCGCAACGAGAACGACTGGAGAAAGAACCGGAGCCGCCTCGACCGCCTGGAGTTCGAAGTCGTCGGCGACGCGCAGGCGATCGCGTCGGCGTTTCGCCAGGGCGACATCGACATCGCGCGCGACCTGTCGCAGCGCGATCTCGACGAACTGCTGCGCGACCCGCGCATCCGTCCGGTCTACGTCGAGTCGCCGAGAAAGAACACGTACTTCATCCTCTTCAACCAGAACGGGCCCCTCGGGTCCGATCCGGCGATCCGGCGGGCGTTAGGCGGAGTTCTCCGCATTCACGAGCTGGTCTGGCGGTCTCTCGGCCGTCTCGCGCAGCCGGCGCCGTCGCTCGTCCCGCCGTCGATCTTCGGACACGATCCCGGCCGGCGCCGCGACGTCCTCACGCGCGAGGAGGCCAGCTACCTCCTCGAGGAACGCCGGGCCGCGCTCGGCCGGGAGGCGCTCCGCCTCAACATGTCGATCCACCCCGTGTTCTCCGATCGCTTCGCGCCGCTCGCCAGAGCGATCGCCGACGTCTGGAAGGAACTCGGCGTCGAGGTTCATGCCGTTCGGAGCGGGACCGAGGAGTATCTCGGTTCGTTCATGGAGAACGACGACGTCGACTTCCTCCTCGGTCGCTGGAACGCCGACTACGACGACGCCGACAATTTCACGTACGGGCTGTTTCACTCCGAGAACGGTGTGTTCCGGCGTTTCTTCTCCACGCCTGCGACCGATGCGCTGCTCGAGCAGGCGCGAGCAGAACCGGCGGCGGGCCGCCGCGAGACTCTCTACCGATCCTTCGAGAACACGCTCGTCTCCTCCTCCGTCGTCGTTCCTCTCTTTCACGAGATCAACTACCGCGTGGCGCGACGCCATGTGCGGGGGCTCAAACTGCGCAGCACGCGTCCGTACGTGAACTACGCGGAACTGGGAGTCGCTCCCGAGCGGGAGGAACAGCATGCGTCCGTCAGCCTTCGCGCGTCGGAGCTTCACGTGGCCATCCTCGAAGACGTGCGGGTGATCGATCCGGCGATGTCGTATTCGCTCAACGAGGGAGAAGTCGTCGGAAACGTCTTCGAGACCCTGACCCGCTGCGGCGAAGGTGCGCGCATCATCCCCTGGCTGGCATCGGAGTTCCACACCGAAGAGGGAGGACAACGCTACCGTTTCCGGCTGCGTGACGACGTCCGCTTTCATGACGGCCGCCGCCTGACGGCGCGCGATGTCCGCTTCTCGTGGGAGCGGCGGCTGGCGAGCACGATCGTCAGCCCGCATCTGGCGGTCATTCGCGGAGCCAAGGAGTTCATGCGCGGCGAAGCGAAGAGCGTCGCCGGGATCCATGTCGTCGGAACGCACGAGGTCGTGGTCGATCTCGAGCAGCCGCTGGCGATCCTTCCCGCCGTCCTCTCGCAGGTGGCCGCGGCGATCGTTCCGGAGGGAAGCGGATCGCTCAGCGGTACGTGGCGCGACGGGTGCGCCGGTACGGGGCCGTTCCGTGTCGTCGACTTCCAGCCGGGGAAAACGCTGGAGCTGGAGAGGAATCCCGATTACTGGCGACCGGGCCTGCCGAAGATCGACCGTCTGATCTTCAGCTTCCGAACGAGGTCCGAGTCGGTGCGCGATGACTTCGTGAATGGCCGGCTCTCGATCGTATGGGACCTGAGTCCCGGGGAGATCGAGGAGCTGTTGCACGACCGCTCGCTCGGCGCGCATCACAAGTCGAGTCCGCGCCTCGGCTGCTACATGCTGGCGCTGAATCGTCACTCGCCCGTGATGGGCGATCGCGAGGCGCGGCGGCGCGTGATCGCAGCGGTCGACGTCGACGGACTCGTGCGGCGCACGCTCGGGCGGGTGGCCACTCCGGCTACCGGCATGATTCCCCCGGGACTGCTCGGGTATACCGGCATTCGTTCGGGGGAGATGCCGGCGCGATCGTCGGGTTCCGGTCCTGCGCTGAAGCTCCGGACGGCGGTCCATCCGATCTTCCTCGGTCAGTTCCGCGCCTTCACCGACGGTCTTGCGGCAATCCTCGGCCAGGCGGGCATCGAGTTCGAGATCGCAAACCAGACGATGCAGGAGTTCGCCGATCTGATCCGCTCGGCCGGTGCCGACGCCGTGTTGGGCCGCTGGATGGCCGACTTCCCCGACGCCGACAACTTCACGCACGACGTGGTTCACTCCGCCGGCTCGTGGGTGGGAACGTGCGTCGGCACGCCCGAGCTGGACGACCTGACCGAGCGTGCGCGGCGCGAGGCCGATCTCAACGCGCGCAATGCGCTCTACCGTCACATCGAAGACGTGATCGCGCGCGAAGGGCTGATCCTCCCGCTGTTCTACCAGCAGGCATACCACTTCCTGCGTCCCGAGATCGACGGCCTGGCGATGAGTTACACGGCGCCCGAGGTCGCATACGAGCAGCTCGTCGTCCGCCGTTAGGCCGGCCCCGCGCCGGCGGCGCATCCCGACGCTCCATCTCCGGAACGCCCCTGGCCAGCCGGCCTGACCGAGGCCTGACCGCCTAACCGTGCTGCGACAGGTCGAGGCGGATCACCGCGAATACCGCTCCCTGCGGGTCGCACATGACGCTGAATCGCCCGACGCCGGGGTAGTCCATCGGGCCGGCGAGGACGGCCGCGCCCCCCGCGACGGCGGCATGCGTCGTGGCGTCGCAGTCGTCGACCGCGAAGTACGGCATCCAGTAGGACGGAATTCCGGCGGGTGCCTGCGACTGCATCATCCCGCCGACCGGCTGCGGCCCCGCGTGCCATTCGGTGTACTCGGGCGTCTCTTTCATCGTCCAGCCGGCGAGGGCCGGGTAAAACGTCTTCGCCGCGGCGACGTCGCGCGCCTGCAGTTCGTTCCAGCAGAGCGAACCCGCTTCGTCGCGAATGCCGATCCCGGGGTGAATCAGCGGCTGCCAGACGCAGAAGTGCGCTCCCTGCGGATCGCGGAGGACGGCCATCCGGCCGTGCGTGTCGACGTTGAACGGCCCGTCGAGCACCGTGGCACCGAGCTGTTTCGCCTTCGCGACCGCTTCGTCCGCGCTCGCAACCGAGATGTACGACATCCAGTTGGGCGGCATCCCCTCCATCGTCGGCCCGATCTGGTACATCGCGGCCGCATCGCGCCCCTTCTTCTGGAAGATGTAGTACGTGCCCATCTCCCCGAGGTCCTCCTCCCGAGTGGTCCATCCGAAAAGCTTCGTGTAGAAATCCTTCGCCGCGGACGTATCGCTCGTGCCGAGCTCGATCCAGCAGAAGGTCCCGGGGGGATTCGACGTCACTTCAGGCATCCGATGTCTCCTCCTACATCGACGGGGTGAACATGATGTGCGCTTTCGGGGTCCCGGGATTCATCAGCCATGGGAGGTTTTCCTTCGGCTTCGTCGGGAGTCCGGTCGATTCGCCCGTGGCGAACGGCACGTAGATGACGTACAGAGGCTTCGCGCCGGTGACCGTGCCGGTCGCCGGATCGAGCGTGGTCAGGGGGCCTGTCAGGCTGTAGAGAGCGGCCGGATGCCGCGGCATGTCCAGCCTGCCGGCTTCGATCTCGGCGTTGCGGATCCGGTCGACCTCCTTTTCGCCCGCGCTGCGGAGCGCGCGGCCGCGCGCCATGAACGGCTCGAGCGAGCGGTGATAGCAGGCGGTGTGGAAGCGATCGTCGGACGGGTTGTCGGAGAGGCAGACGAAGGCGCCCGAACCTTCGCGAAGCGTGACGAGGTCCTTCGATCCTTCTCTGTATCCGAGCACGGTGGCGCCGGGACGAAACTCCTCGGGAAGTGGCGCCACGGCGGCAGCGATCTGCACCTCCGGCGGGAGGAGTCTCGGCGGCTCGGCGGCGCCTGCGAGCCATGCCAGGAGAGAGAGGGCGAGCGTGCCGGGAAGGCGCATCGAAGACCTCCGTTCACATGTCGAGGAGAAACTGTTCCGGGTCGTGGACGGTCGAGTCGTACTCCGCCTGCAGATCGGTCTTGTGCTTCCATTCGATCTCGGCGAGCTCCATGAAGAGACGGCCCAACTCGGTATTCGGCACGCGTTCGGCCATGAATCGAAAGTAGCTCTCCGAGTCGCGCTCGCGCTCGAGGGCGAGTTTTAGGGCGCGGCTCATGTCGAGATTGTCGATGTCGATCGGGATCTCGACCGTCGGCGGATCGGGATCGGGAGCGTCGTGGCCGATCGTCTGCCGGTACTTCCGCTCGAGCTTCGCCCGATGGACCAGCTCCATGTCCGCGAGTTCGAGCAGCCGCTTGCGGACCTCGGGGGTGGCGGCGCGTTCGGCGAGTTTCTGGTAGTACGCGCGCGTGTCGACTTCCGACTGGATGGCCTTGCGAAGAACTTCCTCGACCGTCGTCTCGAGCGGCTTCATGCCACCTGAGTGTATCTCCGATGGGCGTCGCCATTGGAGGCACGGTCGGCCTCGAAGGATTCCCGGGCGGGGTGCGGGTCCTACCTCTTTGTCGCCATACTGATGATCTCGAGCACCTTCGGCGACTTCTTGTAGGTCTCACGGTACATCTTCGCCTTCTCTTCGGAGAGCCTCGCACCGGCGGCAACCAGCGCGGCAGCGGCAGGCTTGTTTCCGGAGGCAATCGCCTGTTCGATGGCCGTCGATCCCATCGTGTTTTTCGCCGTCGCTTTGGCTCCGCCCCTGATCAGCATCGGCACCATCTCTCCGTCGCACTTCCTCGCCGCAGCCATCAGAACGGTGTTGCCGTTGTCGTCCGAGCCGTTCGCGTCGGCACCGCGATCGAGGAGCAGATTCACGAGCGCCTTCATCTCGGCGCCACATTGATGGTTGCTGTCGAGCACGGTCTGCAGCGGCAGTTCTCCATAGCGGAACCGCTGATTCGGGGACATGCCGGCATCGAGGAATGCCTTGACGGTCTCTTCCTCGAAATCCTGCAACGCACGCGCGAACATGCCGTCGGTGAAACTCGTTCCGCTTTCGCGCAGAAACGCGAGTCCGCGCTCGCGCGTCGCAGGGTCCGGTGCTGCAGCCGCCGGCGTGACCGGTTTCTGCGAAGTGGTGACGATCTTCGAAGTCATCGATTCGAGCGTCGACTTTGCGATCTTTGCCACCAGGGGATCGGGATCGGTGACCAGAGGTTCGATCAGCGCCCTCACCTGCGCGGCATCGCGACCGTGATGCGCCAGCTTGATCAGCGCATCGGTTCGGAAGCCGGTGGTTCCCCCATGCACCGCGGCACGTGCCAGAACGGGAACGACCGCGGAGGGTTCGATCTGGAGTTTGGAAAGACTGTTCAGCGCGTTCACGCGCACGTCGTCGCTGCGATCGCTCTCGACGGCCGCTGTAAGAACGGGGAGGGCATCTTTCGCCATGGACGACTTGATCGCGCCCTCGATCGGATATTTCGCGTCCGCGATCTCTCCGACGACATCGGCCGCGCGTGCACGGAGTGCGTCGTCTTTTTCCGAGCTGACGATCTGCAGCAGAGCGGGAAGCCCGTCGTGCGCGAGCCCCTTGCCTTCGCCTAACGTCGAGATCACCGATCCGCGGACGTCCGCGTCGGGGTCTTTCGCCAGACGTGCCACTGCGGGAGCCCATTTTCGGACGTCGGCCGCCGCGGTCTGCCTGCCGAGAAGCCCGACCGCGCTCCCCCGCACGCGCGGATGGCTCGAACCGAGGTAGCCGAGGAGCGTGTCGACCCAGCGGTCGGGCGGTGGCTTCATCGCGCCGAGGGTGGAGAGAATCGGCGGAACCATCAACGGGGGGGGCGTCGCGGAGACTCGTCGTGAGTGGTTCGATCAGCGTCCGGTCGTTCGTCTTCCCGAGATTGCCGAGCGCCTTCTCGGCGAAGCTCCGGCTTTCGTAGCGGTCGTCGGCAAAATTGCGGCGAAGGTACTCGATCACGTACGGCACGAGGGTCCCCGCCGGCCGGACGCCGGTCAGAAGTCGCGCAGCGTCAAAACGGTCGGACGGATCTCCACCCTGAAGAACCTTTTCCAGTGGAGCTGCCACCTCCTGCGGTGGAACGTCCATGGCGATGAGTGCTCCCGCTGCCGTGATGACGACCGTGAGGTCGGAATCACGGAGAGCGCCGCGCAACGCGGGAATCGCCGCTTTCGATGTGTCGCTCGTCTTCCAGAGCGCCGTCGCCGCCGCGACGCGCACGCTCGCCTCACGATCCGAAAGCGCCTGGACGAGGAGTTCCACCGCCGTCGGGGGACTCGTGGTAGCCGAGGCTCTTCGCGGCAAAGGCGCGAGTCTCCGGGTCGCGGCTCTTCAGATCCTTCGCCAAACGCTTGATGTCGACCTGCGCGTAGGCATCGAGAGAAAGCACGAGGAGAAGGGCAATACGTACCTGCTCGTTCGCATGTTCGTCCTCTGGAGCGGGCCTCTACTTCACGCCGGAGCGGAGATCGGCGATGTGAGCGGCTTTGATCAGGAACCCGCCCGCCAGCGACGGATCGGCATAGGAGACCGCGGAAAGGCCGAGCGCACTCCGGGCGGGATCGAGCGCCGAACGGAGCTCGAGGATGTGGGACGCCTTGATCGTCGTGCTACCGGCCGTGATCGCTTCCGCGTAACTGGCGCCCGGGAGTCCGGCCAGCGTTCGGACGGAGTTCACGGCGGTGCGGAGTTGCGTGATGTGCGTCGCGCGCGCGATCGTGGTTCCCGTGACGAGCGGATCGTCATCGAAGAGGACGGTCGTCGCGAGATCCTTGACCGAATCGGGACCGAAACTCCCCAAGGCGTCGAAAGCGCGCACTTTGTAGAGATAGGACTTGCTCGATTGTGCGCTGTCGTTGAAACTCGTCACACCGACCGTACCGCGGCTGGTGTAATTGACATTGTCCTCGGAGCGCACGATTTCATACGTCGCCGCGCCCGTGACAGAGGACCACGTGACCGCCACCGAGGTGGCGCCGCTGGCGGTGGCATTCAGCGAACCAGGAGCGACCAAAGGGACCGTTCGGATGACAAACAGCGACTGATCGCTCGGAACACCGCCGGCGATGATCGTGGCGCGATAGTGGCCGTCCGGTAGACCGGTTTGGATGGTCGAGGTGAAGTTCGTCGCGCCGCGGGCCGACGGCCTGATGAACACGATCTGGTCGTTGTCCACGCGCTGGAGGCGGAGCAATGGAAGATCCGATGGAGAACTTTGAGACGTACCGGATGACGAGTCCCAGCCTGCCCGCAGGCCGGTGCCGGTGATGCTGATCGCCGCGGGGAGGAAGAGTGTTGCCGGCGTGGAAGTGATCGTCGGCTGCGGGAGGTTGAAACCCGGAGCACTCCAGAGACGGAACCACTCGGCAGAGTCGAGGAACACGCTGCCGGTGCCGATTCCGCCAACCACCAGAACCGTGTAGTCCGAAAGAAGCGTGGCGGTGTGGCCGAAGCGAGCGGTCGTCAGGTTGCCGGTGCTGTTGAAATTGTTGTACGTCTTCAGCGACCAGTCGTATGTCGAGTCGTACACCTCCGCGGTGTCGAGCCAGCCCCCCTCGTTGAATCCGCCGACGATCATCACTCTGCCGTCGGGGAGCGCGGCGGCGGCGAAACCCTGTCGTCCGCCGTTCAACCCCGGCACATTCGTTTGCCCGACACAACACGAGGTCAGACCATAGTCATCGGTGGCCGGATCGTAGAGGATGCCCGAGCCGGACGTGATTGGACTGCAGCCGGAGTTCACGCAGAACCGCCCCTCGGCGAAGAGAACTTTCCCGTTCGGCAGCAGCACTGCCAGATGTTCCTGCCGCGCGTTGGGGTAGAACGTGGCCGCGTTGCTCGCAGTAAACGTGCCGCTGAGAGGATCGTACAGTTCGGGAAAACTCGGGTTGAGAGTGTTCCCATTGCCGTCGTCGCCGCCCGCGATCAGCACCTTGCCATTCGGTAGCAAAGTGGCCGTGTGGTGCTGGCGCGCGTGGGCCATGCTTCCCGTTGCGCTGAACGTGCCGCTGTTCGGATCGTATAACTCGGCCGAAGCCACGGCACTCACGATGTTGGCAGGGGATTGCGTGGAACCGCCGGCGATCAGCACCTTGCCATTGGGCAGCAGCGTCGCCGTGTGGCTGAAGCGCTTGATCCCCAGGCTCCCCGTAGCGGTGAAGGTCCCGCTGACCGGATCGTAAAGATCAGCCGTCGCGAAGTAATTGGGACTGTAATCGCTTTGGCCGCCTGTGATCAGCACCTTTCCATCGGTCAGGAGCGTCGCCGTATGATCTCTCCTTCCGTGCGACATGCTCCCGGTCGTGACAAACCCCGTGAAGGACGTTGCGGGGTCGTACAACTCGGCCTGGGTCACGTCATTCGGAGTGCCGTTGTTGATGCCGCCGGCGATCAGCACCCTTCCATCCTGCAGAAGGGTCGCAGTGTGGTAGGCACGGGGGTTCGTCATGTTGCCACCGCTGTAGAACTGGCCGGCGACGGAGAGTGCATACCTCACGTCCACATCGGAGTCGTACAGGTCCGCTGAGGTGGTCGGGCTCGGTGATGCTTCGGTTCCATTGTTTCCGCCGGTGATCAGCACCCGTCCTCCCGCCAGCACCGTCGCGGTGTGGCTGATGCGAGGTTCCGACAACGTCACCGTCGAGCCGAACTCCGAGGACATCGTATTCAACGAGCTGCCATTCGAGGCCCGCCCACCGCTGATCATGATGACCCCCGAGGAGGGAAGGACCGTCGCGGTGTGCTTCGCCGTTGCGTAAGGGCCGCCGGTCGAGGAGTACTCGAACGTATCGAGGGCAGGATCGTAGGTTTCGGTCGACAGGAGCGAGTTGCCGGCGGTGTCGGACCCGCCGACGAGCCTTACCAAGCCGGCGACCAGAACCGTCGCAGTGTGATGTTTCCGTGCTGCGGTCAGACTATTCGTGGCACTGAAGGTATCGCTTGTCGGGTCGTACAGCTCCGCCGTGGCGACAGGGATTCCCCCGGACGTGGCCGACCCGCCCGCGAGGAGGACTTTGCCGTTCCCCATCAAGGAAGCGCTATGGAAGAACCGCATGCCAACCATGGTGCCCGTCGCGGAGAAGGTGCCGTTCGATGGATCGTACAGGTCGGCCGCAGCCACGCTCGCGCTGCCGCCAGCGACCAGCACTTTGCCATTGTTGAGCAATGTGGCGGTATGCCCGGAACGGGTCGTGGCCATCGTTCCCGTGTTGCCGAATGTGCCTGAGACGGGATCGTAAAGTTCCGCGACTGCGCTGGTGGCATTGCCGCCGGTGATCAATACCTTTCCATTCGGCAGGGGAGTGGCCGTGTGGTTGGAACGAGCGATCGCCATGCTCCCCGTGTAGCTGAACCGGCCCGTTGCAGGGTCGTACAACTCGGCCGACGAGAGCGGGTTCCCCGCGCCGCCCTGCCCGCCGGCAATCAACACCTTGCCGTTTGCAAGCAGCGTCGCCGTGTGAGCGAACCGCGCCGTTCCCATGCTCCCTGTCTGCAGGAGCGGCCATGTGCTCGGGGGTGGAGGCGACGTGGTCCCGGTTTGCGATGCCGAGTTCGATGAATAGAGGTCCGTACCCGGTTCGCTGCCTGCAGGCAATTCCGATACGGCCCACACGGTGAAGCAGTAGGTCGTCGATGCCGTCAGGCCGGTGACGGTGACGCTGTTGGCGCCGATGACCTTGTCGAGTTTCTTGATCGTCTGGTTCTGCGTGGAAGGGCATCCGTCGGAGTTTTTCCTGTATGCGACGTAAAACGCGGCAGCGCTCCCGTTCCAACTCACTCTGAGACTGCTCGACGTCTCATTCGTGACGTTCACGGTCGTCGGCCCGGCCGTCGTTACCGGAACGACGGCGGTGAAGTTGGCCGCATGGTTCCAGCCGCCGTATCCTCCGACGCGAGCCACGCCGAACAGCGTCCGCGCGGAGCCGGGGATCAGGTTTGGCATCGTGTATTTGAAGTTGTAGGTGACGCTGCCGGTCTGATCGATGGCAATGGTCTTCGCGGTCGAAGTGTGAATGATCTCATTCCCGCTGATCTGGATCCCGGTGTCGTTCAGCGCGAGTCCCTGAAAATCGGACGACGCGATGTCGACACCGACCCGGCACGCCGTGGTGCCTTCAGGGCCGGCGCATGCGACGTTGTATTGCGTGGTGAGGGTGAAACTCGCCTGTGCCCCGGCGTTCACCTGCGACGGGCCCGAAATCGAGGGGACGACGTACTGGCTCGCGCTCGACCCGTGACACTGGCCACAGCTCGGCCCGTTCGGCTGGTCGCGTTTCGTTCGACCGGCGACTCCGGTGGAAGTGTTCGGCTCGGCTCGTCGTGACGTCGGCCCGCCAACGACCAGCCCGGCCACCAGAGTGAGTGCGATCACGATCAGAAAGGCAACTCGACCTGCCCTCTTGTCGCCCCGGATCAGAGCACGCCAGCGATTGACCGAGCGCTCGTTTTCCATCAACACCCCGAAGCCGCGTACAGCGGCGAACCAGCCAAGCCCTGGGGGAATGCAAGAGGCTACCAGCGCCTCTGAGCGGCCGGGTAGAGCATGGACATGCGTTTTTTTCAGATGATGCCGCGCCGGAGAGCCTTGCCCACGGCCTCGGACCTGGTGTGTACGTGGAGCTTGTCGTAGATGCTGCGGATGTAGTTGCGGACGGTGTTGATGCTGATGTGAAGTTGGTTGGCGATGCCCTGATAGCTGTAGCCCTCCGCAAGCAGCTTGAGGAGACGCAGCTCGTGCGAGGTCAGATTGTGCTCCGCCTTTTCCGGCGGCCGCGCCTTCTGGAACAGGTGGATGACTTTTCGCGCGATTTCCGGCGACATCGGGGCCCCGCCCTCCTGGACTTCCCGGATCGCCTCCAGCAGCCGCGCCGGCGGCGTCCTTTTCAACAGGTAGCCGCAAGCGCCGTTGCAGATGGATTCGAAGATCTTGTCTTCGTCGGCATACACGGTGAGCATGAGAACCTGCGTCTCGGGATAGCGCTCTCGCAGGGCCCGAACCCCCTGCGATCCGGGTATGCCCGGCAGGCTGATGTCGAGCAGCAGGACGTGGGGCGGTGATCCGCGCTTGTCATCGAGCGCGTCTTCCACCGAACGGAACGCAGCCGCGCACTGATACCCCGCGGTGCTGCCGATGAGGTGCGCCAAACCTTCCCGTACCGTCCGGTCGTCTTCCACGATCGCCACCCGAATCGGCAGTGCGTCATTCATCGGCGCAGCCATATCCCATCATTCATCTCACTATGGCAGGCCAGCGAGCAAGAGCATGGGCATGCGCCGGTTCAGGCGACATATGCACTCGCGAGCCGGATCAGAGTGGTACGCGAAACGTCAGAAACGTTCCTCGTCCGGGAGCCGAATCCAGCTCGAAGCTGCCGCCCAGGCTCTCGGCCCGGGCGCGCATGTTCTCGACTCCGTGGCCGGCATTCTCGGTTCCCGCAGCGAACCCGCGGCCATCGTCGTGTATCCGGCCCAGCAATTCGTGGTCCGTCAACTGGAAAGACAGGCGGACCGAAGCGCATCCAGCGTGGCGCGTCGCGTTGTTCACAGCCTCTTTGCAGATCAGGAAGATGTGGCGGCGCTGCTCGGGTGTGAGCCGAACGTTTTCCAGTTCGGCCGGAGCGTCGAAATCAAAGGCGATGCCGCGGGATTCCAGCACGTCGGAGGCGAACGCCCGGATTCGCCACACGACGTCTTCGAGGCTGTCGTGCCGCGGGTCAATGGACCAGACGACATCGCTCATGCCATCGATCAGCTCGCGGGCCGACTCGCCAATCTGGTTCAAAGCCGCGTTGGCGTTTTGGCCGCTCTCGATCTGTTGCTTGGCCACCTCGCTCAAAATGACCACCCGCGACAGGCCGGCACCGATGTCGTCGTGCAGATCGGTGGCAATGCGACTTCGTACACGTTCGATTTCCAGCACGCGCGCCAACCGGTAGTGGTGGAGGGCATAGGCGGCCATCAGGGCCAGGGCCGTGACCAGCGCGATGAACCACCCCCGTCGCCACAGAGGGGGGAGAACCGTGAAGGCCACCACGGCTGGCTCCGCGCTGGTCAAGCCGGTAGCGCTGACGGCGCGGACCTGGAAACGGTAGCGACCCGGTGCCACACGGGCGTAATGCGTGGTGCGCTGTTCGGTGGGCGCTCCCCAGTCCGCATCGGCGCCTTCCAGTCGGAACTGATAGCGCAGCCGCTCGCCCATGTGGAACCCGAGGCCAAGGAAATCAATCTCCAGCACGCTTTGGCTGGCTGGCAGCTCGAGACCGACAATTTTTTTCTGGCCAATTTGCGAGACCGGCAGCACGGAACCGCCCACTCGCAATCCCGCAATGTAGACAGGTGGGGGTGTTTCCGGCACGTCCGGCCGCGGCTCGAGCCGCGAAAGGCCTTCTCGCGTGCCGAACCAGAGGACTCCCTGCCGGTCACGAAAGGCTGTCGTGACGAAATCGTTCGCCAGGCCGTCCTGCGTGGTGTAGCGAATCACGCGGTCCGTGGATGGATCGAGACGGTTGACACCCCGCGCCGTCGCCAGGTAGATGCGGCCCCAACGGTCCTGTGTGATGGCCCGAACATAGTTGCTGGAAAGCCCCTCCTGAAGCGTGTAGCGCTTCATGCGCGGCCGGGCGGCGGCGGGGTCATCGACTCGCGCGACGCCACCGTTCGCCGAGCCGATCCAGAGCCGGCCGGCATCGTCGAGATAAAGGGCCCAGATCATGCCGTCCGACACTGCCTCGGCCGACGTGATCCGTGTCAGGCGACCGTCGTGAAATCGGGCCAGGCCACCTTCGGAAAAGCCAATCCAGACGCCGCCGTTGCGATCTTCGCAAAACGCCGAGGGCCGCTTCAATGGCTCCAGGCCGCCGCTGGCAGGATACATGCGGAAGGACCAACTGGCTCTGTCCCAGGAAACGAGACCCGGAATGTAGCCCGGCCGGGAATCCGCCCCGGGCAACGCTCTCGTTCCGATCCAGAGCCTGCCTTTGCTGTCTTCAAACAGGCGATAGACCATGTCGTCGGGCAGGCCCTGCCGTCTGCCATACACGACCGGTTGCCTGGTTCTCAGGTCTGAGATCCCGCTGATGCCTGTAAAGCGGTGAAGTCCCAGGCGAGTTGGAATCCAGAAGTCTCCCGATCGGTCTAACAAAGCTCCCTGATTCCCCCAAAGGGGCGCCGGCGCCACCGGCAGGTTCGGCTGTTCGGCGTGAAAGGCACCGTTGCCGAACCAGCGCACGGTCCAGTTGCTGTCCACGATCAGCAGCTCGCCGTTTCGAGTCTCCAGCAGGGAAAGGGGCTCGGTAAGTCCAGGGACCTCGCTGGAGGTGAAGCTGGAGAATCCACCAGCCAGCCAGCGCACCGCCCCGCCGCTGCTGCCGAACCAGAGGTTGCCTGCGCTGTCTTCTGCGAGCCCCTTTGAAAGGTGGCCCACCCCCTCGAACTTTCCATGAACTCGAACGCCTGCTGGACCGACTGAGGCCAGCCCTTTTTCGGTGCTGACCCAGATGCCGCCATCGCGCCGTTGAAGAAGATCGATGACGTCGTCAGAGGGTAGGCCGTCCGCCCGTGAATACCAGCGCGCTCCAACCAGCATTGGAGCCGAGTCGCGATTTCGAGACTGGGAGGCCGGCGGAGGCACAAACGTCATCAGGCCCTCAGCGTGCCCGAGCCATATCTTTCCCTCCCGATCGACCATCAGGGCCTGGACAGGATCGGCCTCGAGCCTGGGCCGAAGGGTGTAACGGATCGCGCCCACGCCATCCGTCAAAAGGTGCACGAGGCCCTTGCCGGTGCCAATCCAGAGACCCCCTTCACGGTCCTGGAGCAGGCTCAGGATCCCGCTGTGGGACGCGACGGGCACTTCTCGAAAACGGGTGGACTCCGGGCCCTCATTGACGAACAGTTCGTCGTCGGAGCCGGCCCATACACGTCCCGAGCGGTCGTGAAGGAGGACGTTCACGCGATTGCTGACGACGGTGGAGCCTGTGCGGAAAGTTTCGAAGCGCGCCGCTCCGGCTCCCGGTCGGAAACGGCACACCCCTCCGCCGTTTGTGGCGATCCAATATTCTCCGGGGCGGCTCTCGACGATGTCGTTGACGGCGGCGTTGGGCAAACCGTCGGCCTGGCCGTAGGTGACGAACCGGTAACCGTCAAACCGGCTCAGACCCTCGCGCGTGCAAAACCACAGAAAACCGCGCGAGTCCCGCACGACCCGTTCGATGAACGTGCTTCCCAGGCCGTCGGCAGTGGTGTAGACGCGAAGAGGCAACCGTTCTGCCCGCGCCTGTGGGACGACCGCCAGCAGCACCACGGCACATCTCAGCACGCGGCCACCGAAACGCATGATCGTCGAACTCCGCTGGGTTGCGGATTAGCATACACCTGCGATGCGGGTGTAACGACGGCGACGACCGTCGCGGCTCCGCGCGTCCCGGCGGGTTGGGTCAGGCGCCGCGGTAGACGTCGGGATTCGGTGGAGCGTCGTCTTCGAACGGCGCTTCGCGGAGAGGCTGACCGAGGCCGGTGCCGCCGGCCGTGCCGCGCTTGTCGATGCGGCCGTAATAGGGACGCCATCCCATCGGCTCTGTCGGGAAGTTCGGCGGGACGACCAGATCGCGCAGGCCGACCACGGCGCGGGCGCGCGTGTCGATGGCCATCTCGTAGTCGCGGGTCATGTAGATCGCGTCCTCGGGGCAGGCGTCGACGCAGTAGCCGCAGAAGATGCAGCGGAGCAGATCGATGTCGTATCGGACGGGAAACTTCTCGCGCGTCCGCTCGTCTTCGCCCGCCTCGATCGTGATGCACTCTGCGGGGCAGGCGGTCGAGCACATGTAGCAGGCGACGCAGCGGGTGGTGCCGTCTTCCCGGGTGGTGAGGATGTGGCGCCCGCGGAAGCGCTCGGAGTAGACGCGCTTGACCTCGGGGTAGGAGATGATCGGGAGCTTCTTCAGGTTGAAAAGGTTCCGGATCAGGTGCCGGATCGTCACCACCATCCCGCTCAGAATCTGCGGGAGGTAGGTGCGATGCGGGAGCGTCAGCTTTGGCCGCTCGACCTTGACGACACCGGGAGATACGCGAGTGACTGACATGATGCTCCTGGGCCTAACGATCCAGTTCACCGGCAATGATATTCAGCGATCCGAGGGCCGCAATGGCGTCGGGGATCGTCTGGCCGGTGATCATCTGCGGGAACGCTTCGAAGATGTTGAAGCATGCCGGGCGCGGACGGACGCGGTACGGGTTCTTCGTGCCGTCGGAGACGACGTAGAAGCCGACTTCGCCGTTTCCGCCCTCCACCGGGAAGTAGGTCTCGCCGACCGGCGGCTGGATGCCGTGCATGATCAGCTTGAAGTGGTAGATGAGCGACTCCATCTCGTTGTAGACCTTCTCCTTCGGAGGAAGGGCCACGTACGGATTGTCGACCATGACCGGTCCGGGAGGGAGCCCGCGGCGAATCGCCTGTTCGATGATGCGCAGCGACTGGCGCATTTCCTCCATCCGGACGAGATAGCGCGCATAGGTGTCGCCGCCTTCGGCGATCGGCACGTCCCAGTCGTACGTGTCGTAGCCGAGATAGGGATTCGCCTTCCGGACGTCGAAGGGGATGCCGCACGCGCGGAGGCAGGGACCGGTGAAGCCGTATTCGAGGGCGTCTTCGGCCGAAATCGGGCCGACGCCCTCGGTGCGGTCGCGGAAGATGCGGTTCGTGGTGACGAGCTTGTCGACGTCGTCGATGTGTTGCGGAAGCCGCTCGACGAGCCGCTTTGCCATGTCGAGGAAGTTGTTCGGCACGTCGACGGCGAGCCCGCCGACGCGCAGGTACGACGGCAGCAGGCGCGCGCCGCAGCACGCCTCGACGAGGCCGTAGATTTCCTCGCGAGGCTGGAAGAGATACCAGAAGTTCGTCAGCGCTCCCATGTCGACCAGGTTCGTCCCGATGCAGACGAGGTGGTCGGCGATGCGCATGAACTCGGAGAGAACGAGCCGGACGTACTGCGCGCGCGGAGGCGCCTCGATGCCGAGGAGCTTCTCGATCGTCATGCAGTAGCCGACGTTGTTGATGATCGCCGAGACGTAGTTGAGCCGGTCGGTGAACGGGATCACCTGCTGGTAGGTGTGCGTCTCGGCCATCTTCTCGAAGCAGCGGTGGAGGTAGCCGATCTCGGTATCGGCGCCGATGATCGTCTCGCCGTCGAGTGTGACGACGACGCGGAGGGTGCCGTGCGTGGCCGGGTGTGAAGGACCGAGGTTCAGGGTGACGCGCTCGAAATCGGACTCCTCCTGTTCCCAGCGGGGATCGATCGGAGGAATGATCTTCGCGACATCCTTCTCGGTCAGAAGCCAGCGCTGCGCGGGGTCGTAGTCCTTGCGGAGGGGGTGGCCCTGAAAGGCCTCGTGCGTGAGGATGCGGCGCAGGTTCGGGTGGCCGTCGAACTTGACGCCGTAGAGATCGAAGATCTCCCGCTCGAACCAGTTCACCCCCTTGAAGACGCCGATGGCGGTCGGCACCGGCTCGTCTTCGCCGACGCGCACCTTGATCCGGACGCGTTCGTTGTTCTTCAGCGAGTAGAGCTGGTAGACGATGTCGAACCGCTTCTCGCGGCGTGGGTAGTCGACGCCCCACATGTCGAGAAAGAGGCGGAACTGGAGATCGGGGTGTTCCTTGAGGGCGCGGAGGACGGAGACGATGTGCGTTGCGTCGGTGACGAACGTCGGGAGGTCCTGCTGCGTCTCCTGCCGGACAGCGGGATGGGCGATCTTCGCCGCAATGTCGCGTCCGCGTTCATCCATCGCCGCCGCGGCGGCGGGAATGTAAGGCCTGCGGTTCGTCGGTGCCGGGCCGGTGTAGGGGATGGCGCTGTATTTCGTGAGGGTGCTCATAAGCCTCGGGCGAGCAGGCGAGACGGCGAGACGGCGAGTGAGAGGAAACGCCAGGCGCCTCCTCGCCCTCCTGCCTTCTCGCCTTCAGGCCTCATCTCTTGATCTCTCCCCGCTCGATCTTCTCTTTCAGCTTGAGGATTCCGTACATCAGCCCTTCCGGAGTGGGGGGGCAGCCGGGAACCCAGATGTCGACCGGGATGATCTCGTCGATTCCCTGGACGACGTGATAGACGCGGTAGAAGCCGCCCGAGGTCGCGCAGGCGCCCATGGCGATGACGTACTTCGGCTCGGGCATTTGTTCGTAGATCTTCTTGAGGACGGGGGCGATCTTGTCGACGATCGTGCCGGCGACGATCAGCAGATCGGCCTGACGCGGAGAGAAGCGGACGACTTCCGCGCCGAAGCGGGCGATGTCGTAATGGGACGAGACCATCGACATGAACTCGATCGCGCAGCAGGCCGTGCCGAAGGGGAGCGGCCAGAGCGAGTTGCCGCGGGCCCAGTTGATGATCACGTCGAGCCGGGTCGTCAGGACGCTGGCGCCGCCGAGGTCCTCGATCTTCCGCTCCGACTCGCCGGGGAGGGTGATGAGGCCTTTCTCGGGCTCGCGTCCCGGCGCGACGCCGGCCTTGCGCGGGATGATCGAATTCGGGTTCTCGATGTTTTTCACAGGCATACGGTCGCTTTCCAGCAGACGATGAGGAGGGCGCCGAGGCCCCTCGTCCGGCGGGCGGGCGGATTTTAGCATCACGGGTAAACCCCCGCCGCCGGGGAACGTATCACGGGACTAGAATCTGTGGACCCGACCGGTCCCCGAAAGTAAGGAGAGGAGAAGAGATGCGACTGACCCGAGCTGTGCCGTTTCTGCTGCTCGCCGTGGCGGCGCTGTGCGTCCCGCTGGCGATGGCCGAGCAGCCCCCTCTGATTCCCCGCGAGGTCCTCTTCGGCAATCCCGAACGGGCGGCACCGCAACTGTCGCCTGACGGGACGCGCATCGCCTGGCTGGCGCCCGACAAGAAAAACGTCCTGCAGGTGTGGGTCAGGACGGTCGGCAAAGACGACGACAAGATCGTCACCGCCGACAAGAAGCGCGGCATCCGCCAGTACTTCTGGGCGCGTGACGACAAGACGCTCCTCTACATGCAGGACACCGACGGCGACGAGAACTTTCACGTCTACGGCGTCGATCTGACCAACGGAAACGTTCGTGATTACACGGCGATCCAGGGAGTCCGGGCGGCGGTCATCGCCGTCGAACCGAAGGTTCCGAACGAGGTGCTGGTGCAGATGAACGCGCGCGACCGGCGGCTGTTCGACGTCTACCGGCTCAACCTCGAGACGGGTGCTCTGGTGCTCGACACGCAGAACCCGGGAGACGTGGCCGGGTGGGGCGCCGACGCCAACCTCGTCGTCCGTGCCGCGCAGGTCGTGACCCCGGAAGGGGGAACCGAGATCCGCATTCGCAGCGACGCGAACGCCCCCTGGCAGTCGTGGATGAAGGCCGGCCCGGAGGAGAATCTCGACTTTCTCGCCTTCACCGCCGACGGCGCCTCGGTCTACATCGAGAGCTCCATCGGAAGCGACACCACGCGGGTGGTCGAGAAGAACGTCGCCACCGGTGCGGAGAAGGTCATCGCCTTCTCGGAAGGTGTCGACGCCGGCATGGTGGTCATCAATCCGAATACGCGGGTCGTCGAGGCGGTTTCGTTCGAGCCGGGGCGCCGCATCTGGAAGGTGATCGATCCGGGCGTGAAGGGCGATTTCGATGCCATCGCGAAACTCGATCCGGGCGACTTTGCCATCACGAACCGCGATCAGTCCGACCGCAAGTGGCTCATCGCCTTCACGTCCGACCGCGGCCCGGTGAAGTACTACTCGTGGGACCGCGATGCGAAGACCGGAACGTTCCTCTTCACGATCCAGCCGAAGCTCGAAGGGCTGCAGCTCTCCGAGATGAAGCCGGTCGTGATCCGGACGCGCGACGGCCTGAACATGCATGCCTATCTGACGCTGCCGGCCGGACTCGAGCCGAAGAAGCTCCCGATGGTCCTTCTCGTCCACGGCGGGCCGTGGGCACGGGACGTCTGGGGCTACAACAGCATGGCGCAATGGCTCGCCAATCGCGGCTACGCGGTGTTGCAGCCGAACTTCCGCGGCTCGACCGGCTACGGCAAGAAGTTCCTCCACGCAGGCGACAAGCAGTGGGGCCTGAAGATGCACGACGACCTGATCGATGCCGCGAACTGGGCCGTGAAGCAGGGCCATGCCGATCCGAAGAAGATCGCCATCATGGGCGGGTCGTATGGTGGCTACGCGACGCTCGCCGGCCTCACGTTCACGCCTGACTCCTTCGCCTGCGGCGTCGACATCGTCGGCCCCTCGAATCTGAAGACGCTCATCGCCTCGATTCCGCCGTACTGGAAGCCGATGCGGGCGATGTTCGATCAGCGAATGGGGAACGTCGACGACCCGAAGGACGCCGCGCTGATCGAGAACGCGTCGCCGCTTCAGAAGGCGAGCAACATCCGCAAGCCGCTTCTGATCGGGCAGGGAGCCAACGACCCGCGCGTCAAGCAGGCCGAGTCCGACCAGATCGTCGATGCGATCACGAAGAACAAGGGCTCGGTGACCTACGTCGTCTACACCGACGAGGGACACGGCTTCGCCCGTCCCGAAAACCGCCTCGACTTCTACGCGCGTGCCGAGATCTTCCTCTCACAATGCCTCGGCGGCCGCGCCGAGGAGATGAAAGGCGACCGGTATCCCGGTTCGACCGCTGTCGTGAAAGTCGTCAAAGAGGGAGCGCTCACTCCGTAACGGATGTCCGGACGAGGGCGGGCGAGAGTCCGCCCTCGATTTCTCCCGCCCGGTACAAAACTTGCCCGCCATCCTCCTCCGTTCCCCGTCAGGCCACGGTTTCGATCAATCTTTGATCAGGAGGAGGAGCAGAAAATGACCCGTTCCGGTGCGGTGTTGACCCTTCTCACGGTGATTCTCGTGTGCGGAGTTGCGGCGGGTGCCGCGGGGCAGGACGCGCAGCCGCGGCCGCTGACGGCCGATGCGGCGCAGATGCAGCGATGGTTCGAGGCGGCGTCCGAGGAGTTCGACGTGCCGGTGGAGGTGCTGCAGGCGGTGGCGTACGTGGAGAGCCGCTGGCGGCATCTGGTTCCCGAGGCGGAGCCGGTGCAGCGCGAGGCCGGCAGCGATCTGCGCGCGCGGGAATCTCGGGAGCGAGACCATGAGGGACCTCCTCCCGCGTACGGGGTGATGGGACTTCGGGATGACGCGCACTTCGGCTACTCGCTGCGCGAGGCGGCGGTGCTGATCGGCCGCACTCCGGAAGAGCTGAAGGAGAGTCCGGAACTGAACATCCGCGGGGCGGCGGCGCTGCTGCGGAAGCTCGGGGGAGGGGCGACGCGCGAGACGCCGCTCGAGCAGTGGGAAGACGCGGTGGCGCTCTACAGCGGCATCCCGCAGCCGGAGATTGCCGAGGTCTACACCTACGACGCCTTCGCGGCGATCCGCGGCGGACGGGCGACGGAGCGCTTCCGTGTCGCGCAACGCGATGTCGATCTCGTGCGGATCTACGGCGAGGCGCGGCTGCAGGTGCTTTCCGCGCCGATGGTGACGGTGGAACAGCTCATGGGGCGTGCGGAGACGAATGCCTCGCCCGACTACCCGAGCGCGATCTGGAACGCCGCGGCGAGCTGCAACTACGGAGCGGGCCGCAGCTCGTCGATCACACACGTCGCCGAGCACATCGCCCAGGGTTCGTACTCGGGGACGATTTCGTGGTTCAAGAACTGTTCGGCGAGCGTGAGCGCGCACTATGTCGTCCGCTCGTCCGACGGGCAGGTCACGCAGATGGTTCACGAGGCCGACACCGCGTGGCACGTGGCCAGTCACAACAGCTACACGGTCGGCATCGAGCACGAAGGGTGGGCCGAGGACTGTGCGTGGTACTCGACGGCGCTCTACAACGGATCGTCGCTGCTGACGCGCAACATCGCCGATCGCCGCGGCATCCCGCGCACCGCGACGTACGACGCCTCGCTCGGATGGGACACCGAGCTCGCGCGCGACTCGCAGTGGAAGATCAAGGGCCACACGAATTTCCCGACCACGAAGACCTGTCCGGGCATCTGCTGGGACTGGCCGCGATTCCGCAGCCTCGTCATCGGCACGGCCGGATATTCGCGCATCGTCGACAACGCCACCGCCGGGCGCTTCACCGCCAGCAGCAACTGGCTGACCTCGAGCTTCAGCTCGACGCGTTACGGGGCCGACTACCGCTACGCGAACCCGCAGGCGGTCAGCGACGCCGCCTGGTACAAGTTCGACATCCCGGCGACTGGCAACTACGAGGTCTTCGTCTGGTATCCGTCGAACAGCGGCTACAACAGTTCCACGCCGGTGATCATCGTCACGTCGAGCGGGAACGTCACCCGTAACGTCGACCAGCGGGTCAACGGCGGGATGTGGATCAGCCTCGGCACGTTCCAGCTCAGCGCCGGCGACAACAACAAGGTGGGCATCAGCCGCTGGACGTCCGGCACGGGATACGTCATCGCCGACGCGGTGAAGATCGAAGGCCGTTAGGCGGAGGCGGCGGCCGGTGCGGCGAAGACCGGCCGCCGTCAGGTGCGGCAGACCTCGCGCGCGATCAGCTCGTACTCTTCCCAGTGCGGGACGAGCAAGGGGTCGCGACGCGAGGTCATGCGCGCGAACTCCACGAGCGTGACCAGCTTCACGGCATCGACCTCCTCCGCCTGCAGGACGAGCGACTCCGGATCGACGTCGCGCCGCAGGAGGAAGATCTCGTGCAGCTCCCTGTCGATGTAAGTCCCCTCGTTGAGGACGCACTCTTCCGTCAGGGTGGTGACGTGCCGGAGCTCGGCCGCGTCGACGCGAAGGCCGAGTTCCTCGCGAAGCTCGCGCACCGCCGCGTCGACGACGCTCTCTCCGGCGGCCACGTGCCCGGCCGCGGAGACGTCCCAGAGGGAGGGATGGTTCTCTTTGCGTGCAGCGCGAAGCTGGAGGAGCAGTGTTGCGTCTGACGCAACGATCCACACATGGACCGAGCGGTGCCAGTCGCCGTCGCGATGCACCTCCGCTTTCGTCCTGGTCCTGCCGGCCGGGGTGCCGTCAGGAGTCAGGATGTCGAGCCGTTCGTCCATGCCGCGCATCGTTTTCCCGTCGTGCTGCGGGCGGCCTGCCGGCCGTGCCCGCGGGAGTGTAGTACGGCGCCGCGAGGGAATCGCGCTCGAAGGCATTCGCGGATGGTGGTGAAGCGAGTCCGCGCTCACCGCGCGTCACGCGGGATCCGGCCGCACTCGGTGCAGGGAGTATCGAGCCACCGTTCCCACTCGGCCGGAGTGAGAGTCCGGTCGTCCCCCTCTTCCGGACGGAACCAGAGCGGGATCTCGGCGCTGCAGAAGGGACAGCGCAACCTGAGGAGTCCCGCCGGGTCGGTGCGCGAGTCGGTCATGGCGAGAACAGTCATGATGCCGAGCGCGCGGGCCGGTTGCAAGTCCGGTTGCAATCGCGATTCGGCCTAACGACGGAACGCGGCCCAGGCAGCCTGCATGCGGGAGGCCTGACCGGGCGTGAACTCGTACATGCAGGAGTCCTGCGTGTAGTCCATGAAGTTGTGGATCGGATCGAGGCCCGGCTGCGACGGCTGGGGGCAGCTGTCGCGCCCGACCGGGCAGTAGAACGCGGGCGCGAACTCGGCGGGCGTGTCGTCGACATAGTCGCCCTTCATGCCGCAGCGGCCGTCGAACGTGTGGTAGAGGGCGAGCCAGTGACCCACCTCGTGCGTCGCGGTGTCGCCTTCGCTGTAGATGGTGAACGACCCTCCGGGGAGCGAGCGCCAGTCGACCACGACGCCGTCGAGGTTCGCCCGGGTGGTGTCGAGAATCGAAGGGAAGTAGGCCCAGCCGAGGTACGGCCCGCCATCGACGGTGTAGATGTTGAGCGTGCCGCGGCCTCCGCGGCGCAGCGCCGTTTTTGCCTCCATCTCGACGGAAAGGTCGGTCGCCATCTGCGTGAACCATTCCTCGTTCGTGGTGCGCGTCACGCCGGCGAGATCGAAGGCGAAGCCCGTGGCGGCCCCTCCCGTGCGGCCGTTGAACGACTCGTTGAGGACGCGGATCTGTTCGCGGATCATCGAGTCGGGCAGGTCTCCGTTCGCGAAACCGCTGCCCTTGTTGATCACGTGAACCCAGACGGGGACGATGTCGGAGGTCTTTCCTTTGCGGCCCCGCTGGATCGCCTGTTCGATCTGTGCGGTCTCTTCCTCGCCCGGCTGCTTCGTCCCGCAGCGTTCCGGTTGCGCGGCGGCGAGCGGGAAGGAGGCTGCCAGAAGCACGAGACAAACGAAAAGACGGCTCTTCATACGGGACTCCTCGGTTGTTCTGATGGGAGAAGCCTACCGCAGATCGGCTTCCGTGTCCGGCGCGACCGGCCGCCCCTTCACCGGCGGGGGAGCCGGGCGAGGAGAGAGGCCTCGAGGCAGGCGGCCACGTGTGCAGGGCGCCACTGCAGGGCCACCTGGCGAGCGCGGAGGCGGAGGCGCTCGCGTTCGGCCGCGTCGGCCGACAGTTCGATGAGTTTCTCCCCGATCTCCACCGCGTTTTCCGGCCGGGCGAATGCGGCGAAGTCGCTCTTCGCGTCGAGCGACAGATGCGCCGGCGTGGCCGTGAGCAGGGCCGGCAGTCCGGCCGCCAGCGCCTCGGCGACGACGAGACGCAGTCCTTCGGCGGGGCGG
>DATLYG010000184.1:0-3300 GCA_035574985.1 Thermoanaerobaculia bacterium
GGTTCATCATGGGACCGCCTCTCCGGTTCCGGCCGCGTGCACGTGCCGCATGCACGGCCTATACTGCCGCTTCATGCATCCCTACGGAGTCGATCCTGCTCACGAGACGCTCGTGAGAGCAAGAGACGTCGCAGCGAACGTTCTCGCGCGCCACGCTGCGGACGTCGACGAACAGGCTCGATTCCCCGAGGAGAGCGTCGGCGCGATCCGCGAGGCGGGTCTCCTTGGCCTCTGCGTGCCGGCGGAGCAGGGAGGCGGGGGTGCCTCGCCGCGGATGTTCGCCGCGGTGGTCGAGGAACTCGCGGGCGCCTGTCCCTCGACGGCGATGATCTACGTCATGCACGTGACTGCGGCGCAGGCGATCGCATCGTCGAGCGTGCTCGAGTCGCGCGACGACGTGCTGCGAGAGATCGCCGCCGGCCGTCATCTGACCACCCTCGCATTCTCCGAGCGCGGCTCGCGCTCGCAGTTCTGGGCGCCGGTGTCGCGGCTCGAGGAGAACAACGGCCACTACTTCACCAGCGCGTCGAAGTCGTGGGTGACGTCGGCCGGTCACGCGCAGTCGTACGTGTCGAGTGCGCAGAAGCCGTCGGCCTCCTCGCCGCTCGAATCGACGATCTATCTCGTCCGCCAGGGCGCCGAAGGAGTCCGCGTCACGGCGCGTTTCAACGGTCTCGGGCTGCGCGGAAACGAGTCGTCTCCGGTCACGCTCGACCACCTCCGCGTCGGCAGGGGCGATCTGATCTCCCTGCCGGGCGAGGGGGCGACGACCATGCTGCAGGTCGTGCTTCCGTGGTTCTCGATCGGCACCGCCGCAATGGCGAACGGGATCGCCCGCGCCGCCGTGGAGCGGACGATCGACCATCTGTCGAACACCCGTTTCGAGCATGACGGCAGCGCGCTGCGCGATCTGCCCAATCTCCGATTCCGCGTCGCCGACATGAGCCTCCGTACGGAACAGTCGCGCGCGCTGCTGGGCCGGACGCTCACGCATGTCGAGTCGGCTTCCCCAGCCGCGCCGCTCTTCGTCCTGCAGGGACGACTGGCGGCACTCGAGGCGGCGGTCGACGTCACCGATCTCGCCATGAAGGCTTGCGGCGGCGCGGCGTTCTCGCGCCAGCTCGGCGTCGAACGGCTCTTCCGCGACGCGCGCGCGGGGTGGGTGATGGCGCCGACCGCCGATCACCTGCGCGAGTTCATCGGCCGTGCACTCACCGGTCTTCCACTTTTCTGAAGGAGCTTCGACCATGGACGGCATTCTTCTCGGAGCAGTCGCCTACGACCCGAAAGTCGTGACGATCTGGGAGGGCATTCGCGACTACTTCCGCCAGCAGGGTGTGCCGCTCGACTTCGCACTCTTCTCGAACTACGAGCGGCAGGTGGAAGAACTGCTCGCCGGGCACATCGACATCGCCTGGAACACGCCGCTCGCCCACGTCCGCGTCAGGCATCGCACCGGCGGAACGAGCGTCTCCCTCGGGATGCGCGACAGCGACCGCGACTTCCACGCCAAGGTGATCGTCCGCCGCGACGCCGGCATCGAGACCCTCGACGATCTTCACGGAAAGCGCCTCGCCGTCGGCAGCCGCGACTCCACTCAGGCGCGGATTCTCCCGCTCCATTTCCTGCGCCGGGAAGGCGTCGATCTTTCGCGCGTGACCGTCATTCCGTTCGACAGCGATCTCGGCAAGCACGGCGACACCGGCAACAGCGAACTCGACGTGCTGCAGGCGCTGCGCGAGGGGCGCGCCGACGCCGGGACGGTCGGCGATCTGATCTGGGTCAACGAGCAGGCCGCCGGAAGGATCGACCCGTCGATGCTGGGCGTGCTCTGGACCACTCCCGGATTCGATCACTGCATGTTCGACGCGCTGCCGTCGCTCCCGCAGACCTCGCGCGACGCCTTCCAGCGCGCGCTTTTCTCGATGAAGTGGGACGACCCGAACCACCGGCGGCTCCTCGAACTCGAAGGGTTGCGCCAGTGGATGCCTCCGCGCGAAGAGGGCTATCGGAGCCTCGAGGAAGCGCTGGCCGGCGAAGTCATCGTGTCATCGTGACCACTCTCGGCGTCATCGCCATCGACGGCGGAAACCTCTCGTTGGGCGGCGGCCTTCTCGCGCTCGTCCGCCCCGCGCTGGCCATGCTCGGCGAGGGCGGCGTACTGGCGATCCTCTCGACGAACCGCGAACTCGATCAGGACCTCCCCTCCTGGTGTCGCGCCGAGCGGCACGAATACCTCGGCACCGAGGAGACAGGGGGCGGAGTCCGCCGGTATCTCATCGGCCGGAGAGGATCTCCCGCCATCGACGGCGTGCCCGCACCGTCGATCGAGGCCGAGGGGGCGCGTCTCACCACGGCGGCGGTACTCGACGTCTTCCCGATGCCGGAGCGCGCGGAGACCTCCACCGGCTTCGCGCCGCGCGATGTCGCGGTCGAGCGGGGAGGTCCGTCCTATCCGTTCGATCTGCTCGAGCGCGACCACGTCGCTCCTCCCGAGGTGGCAACGCTCTACGACCAGGCGGTGGCGGCGCAGTGGGATGCCTCGCGCGACATTCCGTGGCCGAAGGTCCGCCGTCACGAGCCGGCACTCGACGCCGCGGTCCGCCAGATCATGACGTTCCTCGCCGAAAACGAGCTTTCGGCGCTCTACCTGCCGTCGAAGTTCATCTCCCGCATCCATCCCGCGTACGTCGAGGTGGCGATGTTTCTCGCCACGCAACTGCAGGACGAGGCGCGGCACATCGACGTCTTTCTCAAGCGGGCGCGGCTCGCCAGCGGTCTCGCCATCTCATCGGTGACGACCTCGCGGTCGCTTCTCTCGCTGCTGCAGCTTCACGATTTCAGCGAGAGCGCGTTCCTGCTGTCGGTGCTGGGCGAGGGGACGTTTCTCGATCTCCTCTCGTTCGTCGAACGCCACGCCCCCGACGAGGCGACGGCGGAGATCGCACGGCGCGCGCGGAACGACGAGTCGCGCCACGTCCACTTCGGCCTCCTGCACGTGCGGCATGCTCTGGCGCACGATCCGTTGCTCTACGGCCGGCTCGAGCAGGCGGTGCGGCAGCGCGCCGCGACGCTCGCCGGCGCGTCCGGAGTTCCCGCGCCGGTGCAGGACGCGCTGACGATCCTCGCCGCGCGCGGAAGCGATCCCGAATCGGTGGCACGGGGGCACGAGGCCTTCCGCGAACTGCTCGACACGATGCACCAGAGCCGCCTGAAACGGCTCTTGCACGCAGGTTTCACGGAGGAGCAGGCGGAGACGATCTCCGGATTGCACACGCCGAACTTCATGTGACGATTCCG
>DATLYG010000185.1:0-2682 GCA_035574985.1 Thermoanaerobaculia bacterium
TTCTCCCGGTCGGCCACCGGAACGTAGGGACGCTCGGTCGCGCCGGTGTAGACCTGGCGGGGGCGATTGATGCGGGTGGCAGGATCTTCGATCATCTCCTTCCACTGCGCGATCCACCCCGGCAGGCGTCCCAGCGCGAACATGACGGTGAACATCTCGGTCGGAATGCCCATGGCGCGGTAGATGATCCCGCTGTAGAAGTCGACGTTCGGGTAGAGCTTCTTCTCGATGAAGTAGGGATCGCTGAGGGCCACCGACTCGAGCTTCTTCGCGATCTCGAGCAGCGGGTCGTGGATGCCGAGCTTCGCGAGGACCTCGTCGGCCGTCTTCTTGAGGATTCTGGCTCGCGGGTCGAAGTTCTTGTAGACCCTGTGGCCGAACCCCATCAGGCGGAAGCCGGAGGCCTTGTCCTTGGCCATGGCCACGAACTTCGCCACGTCGCCGCCGTCGGCGCGGATGTGCTGGAGCATCTCCAGCACTTCCTGGTTCGCCCCGCCGTGGAGCGGTCCCCACAGCGCGCAGATCCCGGCGGAGATGGCGGCGAAGAGGTTGGCCTTGCTGCTGCCGACCATCCGCACGGTCGATGTGCTGCAGTTCTGCTCGTGATCGGCATGGAGGATGAGCAGCAGGTTGAGGGCGCGGTTGACGACCTCGGGCACCTCGTAGCGCTCGGCCGGCACGGCGAACATCATGTGCAGGAAGTTCTGGGTGTAGGAGAGGTCGTTGCGCGGATAGATGAACGGCTGCCCGATCGACTTCTTGTACGAGAACGCCGCGATCGTCGGAAGCTTCGCCAGCAGGCGGACGATGTTCTGCTCCCGCGACTCGCTTTCCGGGTAGTACGCCGACAGCGAGGCCACCATCGCCGAGAGGATGGCCATCGGGTGCGCCGACTTCGGAAAGCCCTCGAAGAACTTCTTCATGTCCTCGTGGAGCATCGTGTGGCGCGTCAGTTTGCCGGTGAACTCGGCCAGTTCGGCCGCGGTGGGGAGTTCGCCGTAGATCAGCAGATACGCGACCTCGACGAAGCTCGCCTTCTCCGCGAGCTGCTCGATCGGGTAACCGCGGTAGCGCAGGATCCCCCGCTCCCCGTCGATGAACGTGATCGAGCTCGCGCACGAGCCGGTATTGCCGTACCCCGGGTCATAGGTGATCGCGCCGCTCTTCGCGCGGAGCGAGGTGATGTCGATCGCGACTTCGTTCTCGCTCCCGATCATCACCGGGAGCCGGTACTCCTTTCCCTGCAGGAGAAGTGTTGCCTCTTGCATCGGGACCTCCTTCATCATCGGTTGCACTGTGCGGCCGGACTGACACGGACGCCAGTGAAAGGGTCACGCAGGGGTGGGATCGAACGACACCGGTCGCGGTGACGGCAGGCACGTCCCTTCGCGGATGACACGGCCCTCACTCCGCGGGGAACATCCGCCACATCGCCTCGAGGCGGCTCCACTGGGCGGAGATCGCCGCCTTCAGCAGCAGCAGATCGATGTCCGACGAGGTGAAGCGGTGCTGGCGCGCGATGTACGCTTCCGGGCCGGTGCCGTCGGGGCGGACGTTGATGCGGTAGCGCGTGCCGTCGAAGACCTCGTAGAGGGGAAAGATGCCGGAGCGGACCGCCAAGTCGACCAGATGGACGCTCTCCTCCGGGGCCGACTTCCATCCGGTCGGGCAGGGGGAGAGGATCAGCAGGAAGCGGAATCCCTTCGTATCGCGCGCCGTGCGCACTTTCCGGAGAAAGTCGTCGCGGTGCGCGATCGACAGCGTCGCCGCGTACGGGATGCGGTGCGCGGCCATGATGGCCATGATGTCCTTCTTCGGTTCGACCTTCCCCTCGCGCGTCGTGCTGGTGACCGCCCCTCCGGGCGTGGCGCTGCTGCGCTGCCCTCCCGTGTTTCCGTAGATCTCGTTGTCGTAGCAGATGTAGAGGATGTCCTCGTTGCGCTCGGCGGCGGCCGAGAGCGCCGCCACGCCGATGTCGTACGTGCCGCCGTCGCCGGCGAAGCAGACGGTGGGATGGAGTTCCCCGTTGAGCTGCGCGACGGCGGCGATGCCGGTGGCGAACGCCGGCGCACTGGCGAAGGTGGAAGCCAGCGTCGGCACGCCGTACGCGGTATTGGGAAAGGCGCCGGCGGTGACGATCGCGCAGGCGGCGGGGATGACGAGATAGGGGCCGTGCAGATCGAGCGCCTCGTCGAGCCACTGCAGCGCGAGCGACATGCCGCAGCCGGCGCAGTTGGTGTTTCCGGCGCGCAGGAGCGCGTCGCGCCGCGGATTGTCGATCGCCGGAAGAGAGACCATCACGACACCTCCGCCCACACCGGCTCCGCGGCCGCGTCGCGCGAGACGAGGTCGCCGATCATCTCGTCGATCGCGGCCGGCGTCACGTCGCCTCCGCCGATGCCGGCGATGTAGTCCTGGACGAGGAGTTGCGGGCGGTTGCGGAGCGTGGTCGCCACCTCGTTCCAGAAGATTCCTCCCGAGCCGGGGGAATGGTTCCGGTCGAGCACCCCGACGCGGGTCGCCGTGCCGACGGCGGAGAGGACCTCGCTGCGCGGGAAGGGGCGGAACTGTTTGATGCGGAGCAGTCCCACCCGCTCGCCGCGCTCGCGGCGGCGGCGCACGGCCTGGCGTGCGGCGGAGGCCATGGTGCCCGAGGCGACGACGACCGTCTCGGCGTCGTCG
>DATLYG010000186.1:0-8109 GCA_035574985.1 Thermoanaerobaculia bacterium
CCGCCACTCCTGTCGACATCAAAGGGCTTCGCAGACAGAAACTCACCGGAACGCAATCGCTCGCCGACACGAGCGAGTACTACGTCTGGTTCCACCAGCCGCCCGGCGGCGCCAACGCGGAGAAGTACCTCGTCGACCGGAACGGGCGCATCGCCTACTACGTCGATCCCGGCATCAATGGCGCCTTTCCGACCGACCCCAGCGGCCAGCGCGTGACGAAGTTCGACGCCCCCAAGGCGACGCTCATGTCGTACATCATCAAGGGCATTCTCGGCGGCAAACTGCCCTGGGGCCTCGTGCTCCTCGGTGTGATGATCGCCGTCGTTCTCGAGCTGGCGGGGATCCCGTCGCTCGCCTTCGCGGTCGGCGTCTATCTGCCGCTGTCGTCGTCATCACCGATTCTCGTCGGCGGCATGGTCCGGTACCTCGTCGACAAATGGATCGCGAAGAAGCACGCCGGAAAGGAGCTGACACCCGAGCAGCTCGTGGCCGAGGGCGACAAGAGTCCCGGCGTGCTGATGGCGTCGGGCTACATCGCCGGCGGCGCCATCGCCGGCATCATCATCGCGTTCCTTGCGGGCGTGCCGTTCATGGCCGATTTCAACGAGCAGATCGAGACATGGTCCCACGGTAACCCGCTCCACGCGGGGCCGTATGCCGACGTTCTGTCGCTGATTCCGTTTGCCGCGCTCATCGTCGTGCTCTATCTGACCGGACGCGAAAAGATCCTCATTCACCGCACGGCGTAGCTCTCCGCTCCCGGCTCTCAGGAGGACGGACGTCCCGCACCTGAGAGCCGGGAACCATCCCCGGGGACGCCTTCACCGGCGGCGCGAACCGCCGAAAATTCCGCCTAACACGCCGCGGATGATCTGCCGGCCGATCTGGCTGCCCACCGTTCGTGCCGCCTGCTTCGCCATCGTCTCGACGAGACCCTGACGCCGGCCCGTTCCCCACAGGAACTCGTTCACCGCTCCACCACCGCTCGGGGCGGCGTCCGCGACTTCTTCCTTCGCAGGCGCGGCCCTTCTGGCCAGCATCTCGTAGGCCGAGTCCCGGTCGACTCGCTGGTCATACTTCGAGCCGACCGGGCTGCGCCCCCGAATGGCGCTCCGCTCCTCCGGCGTGATGGCGCCGATGCGGCATCGCGGCGGGCAGATGATCGTCCGCTCGACCGGCATCGGCACACCCCCCTCCTGCAGGGTCGAGACGAGCGCCTCGCCGACGGCGAGCTGCGCGATCGCAGACGCCACGTCCAGCGCCGGATTGGGCACGAACGTTTCGGCGGCGGTCCGCACCGCCTTCCGGTCGCGCGGCGTGTAGGCGCGCAGCGCATGCTGGACGCGGTTCCCGAGCTGCCCGAGGATCTCGTCCGGGACATCGTCGGGATACTGCGAACAGAAATAGACGCCGACTCCCTTCGAACGGATGATGCGCACCACCTGCTCGACACGCTGCCGCAACTCCGGCGGCGCGTCGTCGAACAGCAGGTGGGCCTCGTCGAAGAAAAAGACCAGCTTCGGCTTCTCGAGGTCGCCGACCTCGGGAAGGTTCTCGAACAGCTCCGACAGAAGCCAGAGCAGAAAACTCGAGTACAGCCGCGGCTTCAGAACGAGCTGGCCCGCGGCGAGGATGTTGATCACCCCCCGGCCGGAAAGGTCCGTCCGCATCAGGTCCGTCAGCTCGAGCGCCGGCTCGCCAAAAAACCCCTCCGCCCCTTCGCGCTCCAGACCCAGCAGCGCCCGCTGGATCGCTCCGATGGACTGCGCGCTCACCAGGCCGTATGCGGCGGAAATCTCCTTCCGCCGTTCCGCGACATGCGCGAGCAGCGCGCGAAGGTCCTGAAGATCGAGAAGGAGCAGCCCGTGGTCATCCGCCAGCCGGAAAGCGATCTCCAGCACGCCCGACTGCGTGTCGTTGAGCTCGAGCATTCGAGCCAGCAGCGCCGGCCCCACCTCGCTGATGGTGGCGCGGATCGGGTGGCCCTCGTTTCCGTACAGGTCCCAGAAGATCACGGGACTCGCTTCAGGGACGTAGCCGGCGAGCCCCGTCTGTTCCGCGCGCCGCAGCAGCGTCTCGTTCGCCGTCCCCGCCACCGCGAGGCCGGCGACATCGCCCTTCACATCGGCCATCACCACCGGAACACCCATGCGCGAGAAGCCCTCGGCGAGCACCATCAGCGTCACCGTTTTCCCGGTTCCCGTCGCGCCGGCCACCAGCCCGTGACGATTCCCGTAACGACCGAGGAGATGCACGGGCCGCTCTCCCCTGCCGATCAGAATGTCATTCATCGATCTGCACCCGTTTCACGCGTGACGCTGCTCCACTGCGGATCGACAGCTTCGACTTCGCGACGCCGAGTTCCCGCGCAAGCAGCGCAAGAAGTTCTTCGTTTGCCCGGCCGTCGGTGGGAGGAGACTTCACCCGGACCGTGAATGTTCCATCCTCGTCCCGCGAGATCGCCGACAGGCGCGCGTTCGGTTTGACCTTGACCGTGATCGTCTTCAACGAGCGAGGAGTCTACAGGATTGCCGCGGCCTAACGCCGGCGCATTGCGGCTTCGAGGTGCCGCCGTTCTTCCGGACACCACGTCGTGGCGATCCGGCGCGCCGACCAGCGGGGAAAGAGCCGGCCCACGACCACCGAGGTGACGACGATCGCGTTCACTGCGGCCAGAATCACGACCGAGTCGTCGCGCCCGAGCAGCGGGAGCTGCGCTTCCGGCCAGTCGAGGAACAGGACATCGACGGCCAGGAGCAGCACGAGCTGCAGCGCGTCGCGCAGCGCCGCGCGGCGCCGAGCGCCCCGGACGACCGGCCCGCTCGCGCAGACCGCAACCGGGGGAGAGGCGACCGTGGTGACCCCGGGGAGCAGCTCGTCTTTCGGCATGACACCCCATCCGACAGCGGGAGTCCTGCTGAAATTCCAAATAACTATCTCAGCCGTATGGTCTGGGCGATGTAGTTTCCGGCGCTGTCGCGGTACGCCTTGATGACCACCGCGTCGCCCTCCTTCAGGCGGTCGGCCGTGGTGTGTCCCTTCCGGGTGCGGACGAGGAAGTCCTCGAGCACGTGGACGCGCAGCGTCGTCCCGCCGGTAGTCTCCTCGATGACGAGTTGCGGTGACGATGCCAGCGTGGCACGCACCGTCCCGTGGATCGTGACCAGCGGCAGCGTCGCGCCGAGCGGCTCTTCCGGCACGACGTCGACACGTCCCGCGAACCGGACGGTCGAGGCGATGAAGATGTCTCCCGCCGGCCCGTAGCGGCCGCTCAGATCGACCTGGTCGCCGATCTGGAAATCCGCGGCGCGCACTCTGCGTCCGGTCTCGTCGACCGCGGTGGCCACGTCGACGCGGACCACGCCGCGCGCCGTCTCGATGCGCACGATGTCGAGCGCACGGTCGACGCGTGTCACGCGCCCGCTGAGCGCGCCGATGCGCCGTTCGTCCCCTCCTTCCTGCACCGCCCGCGTCACTTCGACGGATCGTGCGCGCACTTCGCCGCCACTCCGCGGAGCATCGGCATCGATGCGAATCCGGTCGCCGATCTCCAGATTGGAGACGCGATACGACTCTCCCCGGTACCACACCGGAGTCTCGGCGGTGGTGCGAACGGTCAGCAGCTCGCGCCGGTCGGTCTCGATGACGATGCGCCCTTCCCGCGCATTGATCTCGCGGATGATTCCTTCGAGGCGCCCCGCACGCTCGGGCGCAGCGGGGGTCGTGTCGGGCGTGGTCACCGTCGACGGCGACCGCGTCGTCCCGACTCCCGTCTGCGGGGCCGGAATCACGCGGCCCAGGAGGGTGATCTGCTCGGCGACGACCGTTCCGACGCCGCGGCCCGTTCCGCGCACATCGAGACGGTCGCCGACGCGGATGTTTGCGAATCCGGGCGAGCCGATGAAAATCTCGGGCTTGCCGTTGATCACCCCTCCGAAGCCGTTGTACTGCGTCGTCACTGCGTCGGCGACGACCTTGACGCGGCTGAAATCGTCGTCGATCTTCAGTTCGAGCTCATTGCGCGCCTCGGCGATGTCGACCACCGTGCCGACCACGTATCCCCGCGCCCCTTCGCGGATGTCGGCGGCTGTCCGCCACGGGCTACGCTCCTGAGCAAACGAGGCGACAGCCAGGAAACAGAGAAGCAGCCAGATTCGAGAGAACCGGCTCATGACAGCCTCCTTCGCGCGCGTTCCAGCGCAATTCGCGGGCCATGATGCGCCGTCCCGCCGCCCGCGACTTCAGGGTGACACCCGCCTCCCGGCAATGAAGGCGTGCCGGACGGCGCGGTCATCCCCCATGAACACGAGCGCGGCCAGGATCTCTTCGATGCGCACCGCCCGCGCAGTGCGCATCGCCAGGAGCGGGGTCGCCTCCAGGTCGAGCACGAGAAAATCGGCCGACTTGCCCACCTCCAGGCTCCCGGTCTCGTCATCCAGCGACAGCGCTCGCGCACCGCCGAGGGTGGCGAGATACCAGAGCTGCAGCGGCGTGAGCGACACGCCCTGCACCTGCTGCACCTTGTAGGCGTCGGCCATCGCGCTGAACATCGAGGGGGTGGTTCCCGCGCCGATGTCGCTGCCGAGTCCGACGAGCACGCCCGCAGCCAGGACCCGGTGCAGAGGAAAGAGCCCGCTGCCGAGGAAGAGGTTGGAGTTCGGGCAGTGGGCAACGCGCGTGCGCCGGCGTGCGAGCAGATCGAGCTCCTCCGCGGTCAGATGCACTCCGTGCGCAAGCACGGTCCGCTCGTCGAGCAGTCCGTGATCGTCGTAGACGTCCGCGTACTCCGCCTCCGGAAACAGCTCGTGCACCCACGCCACCTCGCTCGGATTCTCGGAGATGTGCGTGTGGACGTAGGCATCGGGAAACTCGCGCTTCAGCTCCCCGGCCAGATCGAGCAGCTCGGGGGTCGAAGTGGGCGCAAAACGGGGAGTGATGGCGTAGCGGAGAAGCCCGCGCTTGTGCCATCGGAGGATCAGATCGCGGCTTTCCTCGTACGACTTGCGCGGGTCCTCGATCAGGAACGCCGGCGCATTGCGGTCCATCATCGTCTTTCCGATGATGCCGCGGAAGCCGCGGCGCTCCGCTTCGGCGAAGAAGGCCTCGGTCGCACCGTGATGAATCGTCGAGAAGATCAGCGCGCAGAGCGTTCCATGGCGCAGCAACTCGTCGAAGAGCGCGCGCGCGATTTCCCGGGCGTAGTCCGCATCGGCGAATTTCGCCTCCGTCGGGAAGGTGTAGCGGTCGAGCCACTCGAGCAGATGACCGCCATACGAACCGATCATCTCGAGCTGCGGGGCGTGGAGGTGGAGGTCGAAGAAGCCGGGGGTGAGCAGCGCGCTCCGGCCGGTGTCGACGACTTCCCCCTCGGGAGCTTCGGACCACTCACCGACCGAGGCGATGCGGCCGTCGTCGCCGACGGCCAGGTGACCGTCGTCGATGGCACGGAAGGTCTGCGCCGCTTCGCCGCCGGCGAACGGATCGCTCAGCGGCGTGAACACCCGCCCACGGTAGATTTTCACGCCGGCATTATCCCGCGCTCCGCGCTCAGACGACGTCGGTCGGGATTTCCTCTTCCGGCTCGGACGTCTGCACGAGTTTCTCGAGCACGGCGGCCTGCCGCTTGACGGCGACTTCCTCCGGTGGGGCCGGCGCCCCCGCCTCGAGCGACGAGGTGAGGGCGATCGACGACTGCGTGACCGACTCCATGAACGCGCTCTCCGAAGAGGGAACGATCACCTCCGGCTGCGCGACTTCGGCCGGCCGGCGTCCGCGCGCGGCGCGTTCCTCGGCGTCGCGAAAATCCTTGTTGAACATCAGGAGCGTCGGCGCCAGCTTCTCGTAGAGTTCCGCCGTGGCGCGAACGTCCTCGAGGCAATAGTCGGCGATCTCGCGGTGCCGACCGGCGCGATACCACGCCTCGACCGACCGCCCGTCGACTCCCTCCGACTTCGAGGTCTCCACGCCAAAGGCCTTGCAGGCGAGATCGAGGTTGAACTTGAACTGTTTCGAGTTCGTCGTGCCGAAAAAATTGAGCGCCTCGCGCAAATCGCAATTCGGATGGAACCCGTAGCGGTAACCGACCAGGTCGCGACGCGGCACGACACCGTGAATCGCCGAACGGATCATCAGGAACGGCCCGTCGAACTGCCGCCCGTTGAACGAAATGAATCGGGAATCGGGTTCGAAGAACTCCCAGAACTTCTCGAGGATCTGCTTCTCCGAGCCCGAGATGTAGGTGCGGGTTCCCTCGCGCTCGGTCAGGAGTTCCGTCTGCCCGGGGACCTCGTAGAGCGCGCAGGAGCGGCCGTCGTCGAGACGGATCACGCCGATGGCCACGATTTTTCCGCGGAAAGGAGAGAGCCCCCCGGCGCGCCGCGTCTCCTCCGCGTCGCCTTCCGAGAGGCCCTTGATCAGATACTCGCGAACGTAGGGATCGTGTTCTTCCCAGGGAATGCCGACCGTTTCGATGTCGATGACGAGCTTCTTCATGGCGGGACGGGACCGTCCGCCGATTTTAAGCCGCCGTCTTCAACTTGTCGAAAAGTTCCTTCACCGCAGCAGCCGATTTCATCAGCGCCGCGCGCTCGTCGTCGAGCAGCGTGATGTCGATGATCTGCTCGATCCCGTTGGGTCCCAGCTTCACCGGTACGCCGACGTACAGGTCGTGGATCCCGTACTCACCCTGCAGATACGCCGCGCACGGAAGGATCTTCCGCTTGTCCTTCAGGATCGCCTCGACCATCTCGACGGTCGACGCGCCCGGCGCGTACCAGGCCGAGGTCTTGAGCAGATTGACGATCTCCGCGCCTCCATTCCGGGTGCGTTCGACGATGGCGTCGATCCGCTCCTTGGAGATCAGCTCGGTGATCGGAATTCCGGCCACCGTCGAGTAGCGGGGGAGCGGAACCATCGTGTCTCCGTGGCCCCCCAGCACGAAGGCGTGCGTGTTCTCGACCGAAACGTTCAGCTCCATGGCGATGAAGGCGCGCATGCGTGCCGAGTCGAGAACGCCGGCCATGCCGATGACGCGCTGCCGCGGAAACTTCGAGACGCGCCGCGCCACCTCGCACATGGCGTCGAGCGGGTTCGAGACGACGATCAGAATGCTGTTGGGAGAACGGCTGACCACTTCCTTTGTCACCGAGGCGACGATCTCCTCGTTCTTCCAGAGAAGGTCGTCGCGGCTCATTCCCGGCTTCCGCGGCAGGCCGGCGGTGATCACGACGATGTCGGAGTTCTCCGTCCCCTCGTAGTTGTTGGTCCCTCTCAGAATCGCGTCATAGTTTTCGACCGGCGCGGTCTCCATCATGTCGAGCGACTTCCCCTGCGGGACCCCCTCGACGATGTCGACGAGCACCACGTCGGCAAGCTCCTTGAGTGCGATCCCCTGCGCGACGGTCGCCCCGACGTTGCCGGCCCCGACGACCGTGACTTTCGTTTTCATCGTATGTACCCCCTTCCGGCCTTCAACAGGCGCGCGGATTCTATATCGCCGATGCTCGCCGGCCCATGTGACGCCGCCAACGCCTTCTCCGTGACGGAGACGACCTGCGAAACCGTGCGACGACCCGCCCGCACTTCCATCCCCGACGACCCGACCCCGGCGCCGCTCCGAACCCCGGACGATCTCCGCCGTATATTCGGGGAGGCTGATCCGCCAGGGACAGCAGAAAGGGATTCGAACATGCCTCTGCATCGCTCACGCAGGAACCGGATGATCGCCGGCGTCTGCGGCGGAATCGCCGAATGGCTCGGCTGGGACCCGACGCTCGTGCGGATCGCCTACGTGCTGGTCTCGATTCTCTCCGCCGCGTTTCCGGGACTGATCGTCTACATCATTCTCTAGTGTAGTGCTTCATAAATATCTTGCCTTTTGCCGTGGGAGCTGCGGGCGAGGTCAAGGAACGAGGAGGAGGCGATGCGATGGCATCGTCGACGACGAGTGACGCAGAGATCGCCCGCAGCTCCCACGGCCCTTCGGGTTGCGGCGGCGAGCGGCCATCTGCTTCGTTGCCGCTCCTCGACGATGTCCCGCATCGCCTGCGTCGCGGCGCCTCGCATCTGGCCGCTCGGCGCCGCAACAAAAGGCAAGATATTTATGAAGCA
>DATLYG010000187.1:0-16546 GCA_035574985.1 Thermoanaerobaculia bacterium
ATGGACGCGGTCTTCGGCAAGGAAGTCACGCTCACCGTTCCGCGCATCGTCTCCTGCGAGACCTGCCGCGGTTCGGGTGCCCGGCCCGGGACCCAGCCGGTCACCTGCAGCGGTTGCGCAGGCCGCGGACAGGTCCGCTACTCGCAGGGATTCTTCGCCGTGGCGCGCACCTGCCCTCAGTGCGGCGGCGCGGGAAAGGTCATCAGAGATCCCTGCGGTGCCTGCGGCGGCGGCGGGCGCGTCCGGGAGGAAAAGAAGATTTCCGTCAAGGTGCCGCCCGGCGTCGACGACGGCTCCCGTCTGCGCGTGCCGGGAGAGGGGGAGGCCGGCCAGAACGGGGGCCCTCCCGGCGATCTCTACGTCTTCATCTCCGTCATCGATCATCCCCACTTCACGCGCCGCGACTACGACATCCACTCGGAGGAAGTCACCAGCTTCACGAGGGCCGCGTTGGGCGGCGAGATCCGGGTGAAGACGATCGACGGCGAGGAAACGCTCCGGATCCCTCCCGGAACGCAGCCGGCACAGGTGTTCCGTCTTCGCGGCAAGGGCGTGAAGTTCCTCGACGGAAGCGGCCGCGGCGATCACTACGTGCACGTGAACGTGCGGGTCCCGACCTCTCTGAGCGACGAGCAGCGCCGTCTCCTCGAGCAGCTCGCGGAACTCGAGGGAGAAGACCTCCAGGACCGCGGGATCTTCGGCAAAGTGAAGGACCTCTTCTCGAGCTGACCCGCGCTCTGCGGCCCGACGCCCGAGTCGGACGGCGTTCCGGGCGGTCGGATTCGTCCTCGTGTATTTCGCCGCCTGCCATGCGTCGCGGCGGGCGTTTCTTCTCGATCGCGATTAGACTTTCGGCGCGATGCGCGACGGATTTGCGCAGTGGCGTCCTCATCCCTGGCACGGCCTGTCGATCGGTGCCGAAGCGCCGGCCGTCGTCAACGCCTACATCGAGATCACGCCGTTCGATCTCGTCAAGTACGAGGTCGACAAGGCCAGCGGCTATCTTCGCGTCGACCGCCCGCAGCGGACCTCCTCGCAGCCGCCCGCGCTCTACGGGTTCATTCCGCAGACCTACTGCGCGGAGAGCGTGGCGAGGCTGGCGAAGGAGGCGGCGCGCGGGGACGGTGACCCGCTCGACATCTGCGTCCTGAGCGAACGGCCGATCGCCAAGTCGGAGATCGTCGTGCCGGCGCGGGTGATCGGCGGGCTGCAGGTGATCGATCGGGACGAGGCCGACGACAAGATCATCGCCATTCTTCTCGGCGACTACGTCTGGGGCGGTGCCCGCGACATCGGCGATGTCCCTCCCGTTCTCGTCGAGCGCCTCGAGCACTATTTCACGACCTACAAGCTCGTGTCCGGCGAGCCGCCGCGGCTGCACGTGGCGACCATCTACGGAGCGGAGCACGCGGAGGCGGTGGTGGAGGCGGCGCGTGCCGACTACCGCACCCATTTTCTCGAGTGATCGACTACGTCCTCGAGATCGCCTTCGACGACCCGTCGCTCGAGGACGTCGTCCTCTCGCGCCTCTTTCTCGCTCCCGGCCGCGGCAGCACGACGTCCGAAGAGGGAAGTCTGGCGATCATCTCGGCATGGTTCGACACGCCGGAGGACCGCGCCGCGGCGATGGAACTGCTGGGCGATCTTCCCGTCGAGTTGCGCGCGGTCGAGCGCGAGCGCCGCGACTGGCTCGAGCTGTACGAGCAGTCGCTCGAGCCGATCTTCGCCGGACGTCGGTTCGTCGTCGCTCCCGATGCCTCGCTGATTCCCTCCGATACCGCGAGGCTTCCGATCGTGATTCCGCAGGAGCAGGCCTTCGGAACGGGGAGTCACGAGTCGACGGCGCTCTGCCTGGAACTGCTCGAGTCGCTCGACCTCCGTGGCCGACGCGGGCTCGACGTCGGGAGCGGGAGCGGGATCCTGGCCATCGCCATGCTGCGGCTCGGAGCGGCGAAGGCGGTCGCGTTCGACAACGACGCCGACACGTTCGCGGCGCTGCGCCTCAATCGCGTCCGGAACGCGATCGCACCGGAGCGGATGCCGGTCTACATCGGCGGGATCGATGCCCTCCGCAACGGGATGTTCGACGTGGTGACGATGAACATCCTGCCGGAGGTGATCGTGGAGTTGTTCGGCCGGGTGAGGGAGCGGATGGCGGCAGGCGCGACGCTGCTGGTCAGCGGCATCATCCTGCCGCGTCGCGAGGAGGTCGTCGCGGCCGCCCGTGCCCACGGCCTCGCCACCGCGGACGAGCGAACGCGCGGCGAATGGTGGGCGGCGCGCTTCGTCCTCCTGTCAGGATGACACGCGTTCCTGCCGCTTCTCGATGGGGACGAACTCCCGCGTCCTCGCCCCGGTGTAGATCTGCCGCGGGCGGGCGATCTTCTGGTCGGCGTCTTCGAGCATCTCCTGCCACTGGGCGAGCCATCCGGAGACGCGCGGGATGGCGAAGAGCACCGGGAACATGTCCATCGGAAACGTCATCGCCTGATAGATCAGCCCCGAGTAGAAATCGACGTTCGGATAGAGCTTTCGTTTGACGAAGTAATCGTCTTCGAGAGCGATCCGCTCCAGCTCGAGGGCGATGTCGAGCAGCGGGTTCTTTCCCGTCACCTCGAAGACCTCGTAGGCGATCTTCTTGATGATCTTCGCGCGCGGATCGTAGTTCTTGTAGACGCGGTGCCCGAAGCCCATCAGGCGGACGCCCTCGCCCCCTTTGACTCTCTTGATGAAGTCGGGCACGTTCGAGATCGATCCGATCTCGGTCAGCATCCGGATGACGGCCTCGTTGGCGCCCCCGTGCAGCGGCCCGTAGAGCGCCGCCGCGGCCGCCGCCACGGCCGAATACGGGTCGACGTGGGAGCTGCCGACCGCGCGCATCGCGTTCGTCGAGCAGTTCTGCTCGTGGTCGGCGTGCAGGATGAAGAGGACGTCGAGGGCCCGCTCCAGCACCGGATTCGGCCGGTATTTCACCTCCGTCATCTTGAACATCATGTTCAGGAAGTTGCCGGTGTAGGAGAGGTCGTTGTCGGGATATGCGTACGGCATTCCGATCAGATGCCGGTAGCTGAAGGCGGCGATGGTGATCATCTTCGCCACCAGGCGATAGATCTGCTTCTGCCGCACCGCCGGATCGCCGATTTCCTTCGCCTCGGGGTAGAAGGTGGAGAGCGCGGCGATCGTCGAGATCAGCATCCCCATCGGATGCGCGTTGTAGCGGAACGCATCCATCAGGTCCTTCAGGTTCTCGTTGATGATCGTGTGGTGGGTGATGTGCCACGTCCACTCGTCGAGTTGCGCCCGCGTCGGCAGATCCCCGTGGAGCAGCAGGTAGGCCGTCTCGAGATACGTGCTCTTCTCGGCGAGCTGCTCGATCGGATACCCGCGGTATTCGAGAACCCCCCTGTCGCCGTCGATGTACGTGATCGAACTGCGACACGATGCGGTGTTCATGAACGCCGGGTCGTAGGTCATCAACCCGAAGTCGTCGTCGCTGGTCTTGAATTGCCGGAGATCGATCGCCCGGATGGTCCCGTCGGTGATCGGGATCTCGAGCGTCTTTCCCGTTCTGTTGTCGGTGATGGTCAGGCTGTCCCGCGCCAACTGCGTTAACCCCCCGGATCGTAGATCGGCGCGTAAATCTATCACGGGGAGTTAGACGAGATCGCCGTATTTTGCGGCGATGGTGGCGAGAGCGGCGACGGCGGCCGTCTCGGCGCGGAGTCTTCGCGGCCCGAGGCGCGCGAACGCGCAGCCCGCCGCACGCGCCAGATCGACCTCCCGCCCGCTCCATCCCCCCTCGGGGCCGACCAGAAGCGTGCAGCGGCCGAGGGAGGCCGGCGCGGGGGACGGCTCCTGGTCGGCGTCGAAGAGGATCTTCGGCTCGCCGCCCGCGACGATGCGATCGAATGTCGCAGGTTCTTCGAGCAGCGGGATCTTCGCCCGGCCGGACTGCTTGACCGCTTCGAACACGATCCGTTCCCATCGTTCACGCTTCCCGCGATAGCGCTCGGGGCGGACCTCGACCCGATCGGTGACCAGCGGAACGATCGAAGCGGCCCCGAGCTCGGTGGCCTTCTGCAGGACGAACTCGAAGCGGTCGAGCTGAATGACGGCCATGGCGAGGGTGAACGCCGCCGCCGGCTCGCGCGCCGGCGCCCGGCCGGTGACGCGGACCCGCACGCGATCGCGCGAGACCTCCTCGACGACGGCGATGGCGGCCGATCCCGTCCCGTCGAACAACTCGACCTCTTCGCCGGCATGGAGGCGGACGACCCTCGCTGCGTGATGGCGTTCCTCGCCGGCGAGGTCGATCACGCCGTCGAGCGGCAGGGGAGTGAAGAAGCGGTGCCTCATCGCGGCTTCACGCTTCGGCGACGACCGCCTCGCGGGCGGGAGGGACGAGTACGTCGCCGCGGATGAGCGGGAGGAAAAGCAACGCCGGCACTCCGAGTGCGACCGTGATCCAGAAGTAGGGGGCGTACCCGAGCGCGTCGGCGAGTACGCCGCTGAACGAGCCGATCACCGTCCGCGCCAGGGCGAAGAGTGCGCTGAGCATCGCGAATTGCGTCGCCGCGTGCTCGCGGTCGCAGATCGACATGAGGAACGCGAGGAACGCCGCCGTGCCGAGGCCGCTGGTGAAGTTCTCGAAGATGACCACCGTGTACATCACGGTGCGCGTGACCGGAATCATGGCGGCGACGGCATAGCCGACGTTGGAGATCATCGCCAGGATGCCGAGCCCGACGAGGGCGAACCAGATCCCTTTGCGCGAGACGACCGCCCCTCCGGCGAAGGCACCGGCGATCAGCAGGGAGATGCCGAGGATCGTCGTCACGCTTCCGATCTCGGCGGCGGAATAGCCGGCGTCGACCCAGAACGGCTTGACCATCGGCACGAGCGCCGCGTCGCCCATCCGGTAGAGCAGCGCGATGAGGAGGAACACCCATGCGTGCCGCCGCCGCATCCAGTGTGCGAGCCCGCGGAACGGGTTCTCGTGCGTGGTCCCCTCGCCGCGGTCGCGTGGCATGACGAGCGTGACGCCGAGGACGATCGCGGTCAGGACCGCTCCCGCCACGAAGGCGCCCGGCCATCCCACCACGGGGGTGATCGCCGCGAGCGCGCCGCCCGCGACGATCATCGCCCCTCGATACGCCGCCACCCGGATCGAGTTGATGTAGCCGAGGAGCTTCGGCGGCGTGATGCGGATCGCCAGCGCGTCGATGGCGATGTCCTGCGTCGCCGAGGCGAAGGCGATGGCGGTCAGAATCGTCCAGAACAGCGCCGTCTGCGAGGGGCGGACGAACGCCAGCGATGCCACCAGCGCGGTGAGGACCAGAAGCGACCCGGCGATCCAGCGACGGTAGCTCCCGTAGAGGTCGATCAGCGGAGACCAGAGGACCTTCCACGTCCACGCCAGACCGATCGTGCTCAGCAGACCGATCTGCGTCAGCGAGACCTTCTCGATGCGCAGATAGAGCGGCATCAGCTCGTTGACGATCCCGAAGGGAAACCCCTGCGAAAAGTAGAGAACGCCTGCGATGGCGGGAACGAACCACTTCGGTCGCTTGTCGGTCGTCAACGGCCTGCTCCTTGCTCTTCATTCTGACGGAGGAGACGAGGAGATGCGAAGACTCTCAATGATGGTCGCGGTTTTCCTGCTCGCGGCATGTGGCTCGGTGGGACTTCCCGACCTCGGCGGCGTACTCGGCAGCCCGTCGAGCGACAGACCGTCGGACATCCGCGGCGTCGTCGACAGGGTCGACACGCGCTCGCAGCGGATCGATCTCGACGTGACCTACATCAACAATCTGCGTGACGACACTCGCGACCAGTCGGTCTACTACGACTCGCGGACGATCGTGGAGTACCGCGGTCGCACCGACTATCGCCCGGACCAGCTCGAACGCGGCGACGAAGTGGCGATCCGCGGGTACAACGACAGCGGGCGCTATTACGCGGAGCGAATCACGGTCGTCCGGTCGGTGAGCTGAGCGCGACGCTTCCGGGTCGGGGGGAAGGGGAGCGTCCTTCGTCCCGATCCGGAGTCGTGAATCAGGGCGTCGAGTAGACCGTCACGGGAAATCGCAACTGTCCGGCCGGCGTTTCGTAATACGCATTGCCGCGGATCTCGTACCGGGCGCGGTTGCCGCCGATGGCGTCTGCCAGCTCCCGGAAGAGGTTCTGCACTTCGGCGTAGCCGAACCGGAGTTGCAGATCGACATTGCCCCTCCCCTCGGCCGGTATGCGGATCCGGCGGTCGCTGACGCTATGGACGACGTGGTTGCCGTTGACCAGAAGATCGAAATCGAGGCGGTCGAGCCGGAGCCCCACCGGGTTCGGGTTGTCGACTTCGAGTGTCAGTCCGACATCGATGGTGGACGCGGAGAACGGCAGTGCGATGGCGACACGCGGGCGGACGTCGCGGATGGAGTACCGGGGGTTCTCGATCCGGAGGTTCGCCAGGGTGTTGCATCCCGAGAGAAGAACGGCCGCCGCGAGGGTCAGGCAGAGGGCCGTCAGCAGCGTCCCCTGAGCAAGTGTGCGGTTCATGAAAGGGGCAGCGGTGCAAAGAGCCGGCCTGACCGGCGGGGGCGTCATGATATGGTGCGGCGGTTGCACCGAGCCCCTGCGAGAACGCCATCGAGGTGAAGGTGTGGGGACCAGCGCGATCATCGCCGCCTACAACGAAGAGAAGACGATAGCGGACGTTCTCCGTGTCCTCACGCGGAGTCCTCTGATCCAGGAAATCATCGTCGTGAGCGACGGCTCGACCGACAGAACGGTGGAGATCGCCCGTACCTTCGACGTGAAGACCATCGCCCTCCGCGAGAACTGCGGGAAGGGCCATGCCATGCGCGTCGGCGTCGACAACGCCGCGCACGACGTACTCTTCTTCTGCGACGGCGACATGTACAGCATCACCGACGAGCATCTCGAGGCGCTGATCCTCCCGGTGCTCCGCGGCGAGTGCGACATGAACATCGGTGTCCGTGACCGCGGGCCGCTTCTGAACTTCCTTCACCTGAAGATGCAGTGCGGTCCCGTCCTGTCGGGGATCCGGGTCATGCGCCGCGAGGTCTTCGAGGCCGTTCCTCAGCAGTATCAGGAGCGCTACAAGATCGAGGCCGCGCTCAACTGCTTCTGCTCCCGTTCCGGATTCCGACAGCGCCACACGATCATCCGGAACCTCAGGCACGTGATCAAGGAGTCGAAGCGCGGAGTCCTCGACGGCCTCCTGAGCCGGTGGGAAATGTCGCGCGAGGTGTTCCTTCTGCTCCTCGACCTGCACGTCTTCGAGACGTGGCGCTGGACGCCGCCGCCGAGCGACGTCCCGGCCGCCGAGTACGACGTCTTCGAGTGAGCCTGATCCCCGGCTGGACCGGCGATTGCTTTTCCCGATGCCGTGAAGTCTCCCGACGACGCCGCACGCGTCGATGCGACGCGCGAGCCGGACGCCACCCCGGTGATGCATCAGGACTGGCATCACCTCCTTTTTCTGCACTGGGAGGTCTCTCCATCCGGCCTGCAGGGGCTTCTTCCGCCGGATCTCGATCTCGACACGTTCGAGGGGAAGGCCTATGTGGGCCTCGTCCCCTTCACCGTCACCGGCGCGCGCGCCTCGTTCACGCCGCCCCTGCCGGGAATCTCGTCGTTCCATGAGGTCAACGTGCGGACCTATGTCCATCGCGGCGGCCGCGATCCCGGTGTCTGGTTTTTCAGTCTCGATGCCTCGAGCGGCCTGGCGGTCGACGTCGCACGCGCGATCTACCGGCTCCCGTATGTGTTCTCCGCGATCACCTTCGAGGTCGCCGACGCTCCGCTGCCGGAGATCTCGTTCCAGTCGGTGCGCGACGACCCGTCCGGGACCATGTCGGCGCGCTGCGACGTCCGGTACCGCGCCATGGAGGGGCCGGTCGCCCGCGCCCGGCCGGGCACGCTGGAGTTTTTTCTCATGGAGCGCTATCTCCTTTACGCCGCCGATGGAGCGCGCAACCTTCTGCGCGCGCGGGTCTTCCACCAGCCCTACCCGCTGCAGCGTGCCGAGGTCCTCCATCTCGAGGAGACGCTCGTGTGGGCCTCGGGCATCCGCCGTCCCGACTCGGTGCCGCTCCGGCACTATGCGCGCGAAGTGAACGTGACGGTGTATCCGCCGGAACGTTGTTAGACCGCGGACGAAATCGGTTACACTCTCCCAACTTCGCCCGCGCATGTCCGAACCGATCGTTCCCCGGCTGCGGTCCGACGCGAGGATCGAGGCGTTCCTCCGTGAGACGGAGACCCGCCTGCGGCGTCTGAATCAGGTCCTCGTCGACCTGGCCATGCGGCCGTCGATCCACTCGGGCAATCTCGATCTGGCGCTGCGCGACATCACCGAGGCCGCGGCGCGCACGCTCGGTGTGGAGCGGGTCGGTGTCTGGTTCTACACCGAGGACCGGACCGAGCTCTGGTGCGCGAACCTCTATGATCGCGGCGCGCACCGACACTCCATCGGCGAGCGTCTCGCCGTCGCCGATTATCCCGAGTACTTTCGCGCGCTCGACACGGAACGGACGATCACCGCCCACGACGCCCAGCACGACCCTCGTACCAGCGCGCTCACCGGGGTCTATCTCGTTCCTCTGGGCATTACGTCGATGATGGACGCACCGATCCGGCGCCTCGGACAGATCACCGGCGTGGTCTGCCACGAGCACGTCGGCGTCCCGCGCTACTGGACGACCGAGGAGGAACACTTCGCCAGTTCGATCGCCGACCTCGTGGTCATGGCGGTCGACGCCTCGGAACGGCGGCAGACGCAGGAGATCCTCCGCCACCGTCTTTCCTTCGAGAAGCTGATCTCCAGTATCTCGACGCACTTCATCGACCTCGGACCGGAGGACGTCGATCAGGGGATCGTCGATTCGCTCGGGGCGATCTGCCGCTTCGTCGGCGCGGACCGCGGCTACGTGGCTCTCCTTTCCGACGACCAGTTGACGGCGACGATGAGCCACGAGTGGTGCGCCGAAGGGGTCCCGCCGCGCAAGGAGAAGTTCCGAAAGGTCTCCGTGCGGGACTTTCCGCACATGCGCCGTTCGCTTCGATCGCTCGACGTCTTCACGGTCCGATCGCTGGACGACTTTCCGGCCGGCGCGGAGTTCGAACGCAACGTTTACAAGGAATCGGGAAACCGTTCCGTCGTGGCGATGCCGATGGTCCTGAAGAAGCGGCTCTTCGGCTTCATCGGACTGAACTCCGTCCGGGGGGACTTCGAGGTCAGCGACGAGACGCTGTCGCTTCTTCGGATCGCCGGCGAGATCTTCGTCGGGGCGCTGCAGCGGACTTCGGCGCAGCGCGCTCTGCACAGCAGCGAGCAGAGGCACCGGCTCCTGTTCGAGCGCAACCTCGCCGGCGTCTACCGCAACACGCTCGACGGCCGCATGCTCGAATGCAACGAGTCGCTCGCCCGCATGCTCGGCTTCGACTCGCGAGAGGAGTTGATGAAGCTGCGGGCGTCCGATCTCTACTTCGATCCCGCCGAACGGACGCGGTTCGTCGAGGAGGTCCTCCGGCAGCGCTCGATTTCCGGGATCGAGGTGCAGCTTCGTCGCCGCGACGGCCGGCCCGTCTGGCTGCTCGAGAGCGTCCATCTCGTCGACGGATGCGACGGCGAGGAGATCCTGGAGGGGACCGTCATCGACATCACGGCACGGAAGGAAGCCGAGACGGCCCTCCGCGAGAGCGAGGCGCTCTACCGCCTGCTCGCCGAAAACTCGACCGATCTGATCTCGCGCACGAGCGCTCGCGGAAGGATCCTCTACGCCTCCCCGGCCATCCGTTCGATCCTCGGTTACGAGCCGGCCGAGACGGTTGGCCGGCACATCCTGGAGTTCATCCATGAAGACGACCACGTGATCATCCGCCGGTCGATGGTGAGCGTGCGGCGAAGCGGTTCGGCGACCTTCAGCTACCGCGCGCTGCGCAGGGACGGCCGCGCGGTCTGGCTCGAAACCACCAGCCGCGCCGTCAGGGGCGAGGGAGGGGCGAGCGAGATCGTCTCCGTCTCACGCGACATCAGCGAGCGGAAGCGGGCCGAGGAGCAGATCGAATACCAGGCGTACCACGACGCGCTGACCGGCCTGCCGAACCGGCTGCTGTTCCGCGACCGCCTGACCGTCGCCCTTGCGCACGCACGACGTGCGGGCCGCCCGCTCGCGGTGATGTTCCTCGACCTCGACAGCTTCAAGGTCGTCAACGATACGCTGGGCCACAGCATCGGCGACGAGCTTCTGAAGATCACCGCCGACCGCCTGCGCGACGTCCTGCGCGAGGAGGACACGATCGCCCGGATGGGCGGCGACGAGTTCACCGTCCTCCTCTCGAACCTCTCCTCATCGGAATTTGCCGCGGCGATCGCGCAGAAGCTGCTCGAATCGGTGGCCCGCCCCATGGCCGTGGAGGGACACGAGCTGTTCATCACCACGAGCATCGGTATCGCGCTCTTTCCGGCCGACGGCGACACGGCCGAGGCGCTGCTCAAGAGTGCCGACAACGCCATGTACCGCGCGAAAGAGGCGGGGAGAAACACGTACCAGCTCTGCACCCCCGCCCTCAACCGGCGCGCGGTCGAGCGGCTCTCGACCGAGAATGCGCTCCGCCGCGCCATCGAACGCGGCGAACTCCTCCTTCACTACCAGCCGCAGGTGCGGCTCGACACGCTGCGCGTGGTGGGAATGGAGGCCCTCCTGCGCTGGAACCGTCCCGACCGCGGCGTGATGTTCCCCCAGACCTTCATCGCCATCGCCGAGGAGTCGCGGCTGATCCTTCCCCTCGGCGAGTGGGTCCTCCACGAGTCGTGCCTTCAGGCGAGGGCGTGGCAGACGAAATATCCCGGACTTCGCATGGGCGTGAACCTCTCGCCGCGTCAGTTCCAGCACGTCGATCTCCGCAAGATGATCGCCTCCGCGCTCGAGGAGTCGAAACTCGACCCGACCCTCCTCGAAATCGAGATCACCGAAACGACCGCGATGTTGAACACCGAGCGTACGGTCACGACTCTCCGCGCTCTGCGCGAGATGGGCGTGAGGATCGCCATCGACGATTTCGGGACCGGTCACTCCGCGCTCAACTACCTGCGCAGCTTCCCGATCGACGCCGTCAAGATCGACCAGGCCTTCGTGCACGAGATCGAACGGAGCGCCAGCGACCGCGCGATCGTCTCCGCCGTCATCGAAATGGCCCACGGCCTCGGCCTCCGGGTGACTGCGGAAGGTGTCGAGACCGAGGCCCAGGTCGCCTTTCTCCGCACCCAGGGCTGTGAAGAAGTCCAGGGCTACCTGTTCGGGAAACCAGCGCCGCCGGCGGCGCTGTAGTTCGATTCCCCGGAACCGCGGGAGGCGTCACCGGGCGCGAGCGGCGTCCCGGATCATCTCCGTCACGGCGGTGTAGTACCGCTCGCCCTCGACCACCGGAACCTCGCAGTGGCCCGCCGTCTCGCTGACGAACATCGCCTTCGGCGTGGCGAGTTGCTCGTAGAGCTGCACCGCGAGCGAGAAGGGGATGACCCGGTCGCGCCTGCCGTGAATCACCAGAACGGGGACCTTCGCCTGGTTGAGCCAGCGGACGGTGGCCATGGCGAACGGCGCAAACCAGCCGAGAGGAAGCGGGCGATAGACCGTGTTGCCGAGAGCGCGCAGCGACGGGAAGGAGTTCTCGAGAACGACGCAGCGGGCGCCGGTCGTTCTGGCGACGTGCGCGGCGTAGGGTCCGCCTAACGACTCGCCGTAGAGGACGAGGTTGCGCGGAGCGACGCGAAGCCGCTCGACCGCGTATGCCGCGGCCGCTTCGGAGTCGAGATAGAGCTTCGCCTCGGAGGGGGAGCCTCCGCTCCTTCCGTAGCCGCGCCAGTCGAACAGGAGCGTCGAGACACCGCGCCGGGCGAACTCCTCCGCCATGCCGGCGCGATGGGTGAGGTTCCCCCCGTTGCCGTGAAACCAGATCATCAGCGGCGCGTCCGTCTCCGCCGCGCGGAACAGCCACGCATGAAGCACGACACCGTCGGAGGTGGTGAAGAAGTTGTCCTGCGGCCGGATGGCGAAGCCGCTCGTCTCCCACTCGCCGAGAGGATGACGCTCGGGGAAGAACATCGACGTGCGGCGGACGAACTGCGCGAAGAGAAAGAGAACCGCGAGGGTGACGACGAACACGATGGCGATGGAACGCATGTCAGTCGGCTGCCGGCCGCCGCCTGTCAGACCTCGAGCTGTCATCCGCCGGCTGTCGCCCCCCGGCCCTCAGTCGACGACTGACGGCTGACGACTGTCTGCGGGCGATGTCTGCGTCATTCGTCGTCGACGATGCCAACGCATCGCTTCCTTCTCGTTCCCTGGCCTCGCCCCCATCTCCCGGGGCGAAAGGCAAGTCCTCGATGAAGCACTCCACTCAGGCCGTCAGCCGCTCCCAGTCCGAATCGGGGGCGTCGAGGGCGATGGCGAGACCGCCGTCCGAACCGACGAAGACCGGGTCCTTCATGTAGGTCACCTTGCCGCCGCCGACCTGTTTGAGCGCGTCCTCGAGCGTCTCGGGCAGCCCGCGGATCAATCCGCCGCCTCCCGAGAGGATCACGTTGTTGCGGACCCTCTGCTGAAACTCGGGTTCGACCTTCGCGAGGAGGTCGAGCATCGTCTCCACCACCGGCGGCACGATGGTCTCGCAGGCCGCTTTGATCTCGGCGGTGATGTCGATCTCGGTCGGAACGCCGCGCACGGGCGCCGTCACGACGACCGGTTTCGACGGCGCCTTGCCGACGAAGCTGTACTTTTCCTTCCACTCGCGGACCATGAACAGCGTCACGTTGGCCTGCGGGTAGCGCTCCTCGATCAGTTTGAGCAGATGGTTGTCGATCGAGTCTCCCGCCACGGTGAGGGTGCGCTGGTCTTCTTCGGTCGGATAGCGTCCCTTCATCACGCAGAAGTCGGTCGTGCCGGCGCCGATGTCGATGATCATCGTGTGCAGAAGGGCATCGAGTCCGTAGGCGACGGCGAACGGCTCGGAGACGATCATCAGGCTGTCGACGATCCCTTTCATGGAATTGCGGAGGTACTGTTTGTTGGTGCGGAGAGCGGCGGCGGGAACGCCGACGACGGCGCGCACGTCCGAGGCGGCAACGCCTCCTCCGTTCCTGACGCCGACGAGGCCGAGAAGGTGGCGGAGGAGCTGGCGCACGGCCTCGACGTCCTTTTCGGAACCTTCTTTCAGCAGGCCGCGCTCGAGCGGGCGGTGAAGGTCGAGCATCGTCCGGTTGCTCACCGCTTCATGTCCGATGAGGACGTCGCGTTTGAGGATTTTTTTCGCCACCATGTCGACGGGCCAGCCGACGAAGCTGTCGACGACGAACTTCTCCCCGTTCGATGCGGAGATGGCGCTGCGGGAGGTGCCGAGGTCGATTCCGACGTGGAGGATCTCAGCCATTACGTTCCTTTCTTGTCGAGCGTGTCATGCGCGCTCGCGTACGCGCGGATGCCTTCGAAGAGCGCGTCCGCGATCTGTTGGCGGTAGTCGGGGCGTGAGAGGCGTGCGACGTCGTGGGTGTTCGACATGCAGCCGATTTCGGCGAGGATGGCCGGCATCTCCGTCGCCACCAGGACGATGAAGGGGGCCCGTTTGACGCCCCAGTTCTCCATTCCGGGATCGATCCTGCGGAGACCCTCCCAGAGCCGTTGCTGGACGGATGTGGCGAGGCGGCGCGACTCGTCGCGCCGGACGTCGGCGTAGACGCCGTCGAGAAGTCTGCGGAGATCGGACATCGAGTAGCCGGAGGCGCGGTTCTCGTGCGCGGCCAGTTTCGTGAGCGCCGGATCGCTGGTCGGACCGAGGTAGTAGGTCTCGATGCCGTGACTCGAGGTGTGCTTGAGCAGCGCATTCACGTGAATGGAGATGAAGATGTCGCCGCTGGAGGCGTTCGCGATCCGCGCGCGCTCGCGCAGCGGCACCATCCGGTCGGCCTGCCGCGTGCTGACGGCGTCGAATCCGTTTTTCTCGAGAAGCGACTCGAGCCGCGCGGCGATGTCGAGAGTGACGTCCTTCTCCGTCAGCAGCATCGGGGCGGTCGCTCCCGGGTCGCTGCCGCCGTGGCCCGCATCGATGATGACGCGCCGCACCGACAGAGGGAACGCCGCCGATTCGATGCGCTGGAGGGAGTCGATCGTGGCAGGGCCGGCCGGTTTCGGCCGCGGCGGCACCTGCACGACGATGTTCGCGGGCGTGATCGTGTCGCGAACCGGAGCCGGGTTGGAAACCAGATAGGTCGATCCGACCAGCGAGAAGAGGACGATGAGGGCCATGGGAAGGCGGCGCATCCAGAGCCGCAGCCGGACACGCGCGGGTCGCAGGTTCCGCGGCGGCAGACCGCTGATGGTCTGCAGGTTGTCGGCGACCGCCTGCCGCAGGAGGCGCCGTTTGACCCGCGTCATCTTCCCCGCGCTCATGCCCTCACGCTCCGCCCGATCGGGAGAGCAGTGATTGTAGCGCGGCATGGCCGTCGCACCCCAAATCACATATCTTGCCGGTGAAAGGAGATGACGATGGCAGAAAACAAGATCTACAAGCTCGTCGAGATCGTCGGAACGTCGGAGGAGTCGTTCGCAAAGGCGGCCGCGAACGGCGTCGAGCGCGCCTGCCAGACGCTGCGCCACGTCGACTGGTTCGAGGTGACGGAGATGCGGGGGCGGGTCGAGAACGGGAAGATCTCTCAGTACCAGGTCAAGGTCAAAATCGGCTTCCGGCTCGAGTAGGCGGGGGGAAGGAACGTGTACAATCCGCCGTTTTCGTAGCGAATTCCGGAGGAGTCTCCATGTCTGCAACCGTCGAAGTCCAGCATCCGTTCGACGCCGCGAAGGCGGCGAATCGGGTGCCGTTCAAAGTCCGCGACCTGAGTCTGGCGACGCTCGGCCGCGCCGAAATCCGCCTGGCCGAACACGAAATGCCCGGCCTGATGGCCGTCCGCCGGAAGTACGCCGGAACCCGGCCTCTCGCCGGAGCGCGGATCATGGGATCGCTTCACATGACGATCCAGACCGCCGTCCTGATCGAGACGCTCGACATCCTCGGCGCCGACGTCCGATGGGTCTCGTGCAACATCTTCTCGACCCAGGACCACGCCGCGGCGGCGGTCGTCGTCGGCCGCCCCGAAACCGGAGGCACGATCGAGAACCCTCGCGGCATTCCGGTCTTCGCCTGGAAAGGGGAGACGCTCGAGGAGTACTGGTGGTGCACCTCCGAGGCGCTCATGTGGCCCGACGGGTCGGGCCCGACGCTGATCGTCGATGACGGCGGCGACGCCACGCTGCTCGTGCACAAGGGCGTGGAGTACGAGAAGGAGGGACGTGTTCCCGACTTCAGGCCGGACGAAGAGCCGGAGGAGTGGGGCGTCATTCTCGATCTCCTCCGCCGCGAGATGACGCGCGACCCGCAGCGGTGGACGCGCGTGGCGGCGAGCATCCGCGGCGTCTCCGAAGAGACGACCACCGGCGTACACCGCCTCTATCAGATGCAGGAATCGGGAGCGCTGCTGTTCCCCGCCATCAACGTCAATGACTCGGTGACGAAGTCGAAATTCGACAACATCTACGGCTGCCGGCACTCGGTGATCGACGGCCTCAACCGCGCCACCGACGTGATGATCGCCGGAAAGCTGGCCGTCGTTTGCGGCTATGGCGAGGTCGGAAAGGGATGCGCTCAGGCATTGCGCGGGCAGGGAGCGCGCGTGGTGGTCACGGAAATCGATCCCATCTGCGCCTTACAGGCGGCAATGGAGGGATTCGAGGTCAGGAAACTGGAAAGCGTCCTCGAGCGGGCCGACATCTTCATTACGGCGACCGGCAATCGCGACATCATTACGGCTGCCCACATGGAGCGAATGAAGGACAAGGCCATTGTCGGCAACATCGGTCACTTCGACAATGAGATCGACATGGCCGGCCTCAGGAAGGTCCCCGGCATCCGGCGCGTCAACATCAAGCCGCAGTACGACGAGTGGGTGTTCCCCGACGGCCACAGCGTGCTGATCCTGGCCGAAGGCCGTCTGCTCAATCTCGGCTGCGCCACGGGCCACCCTTCCTTTGTCATGTCGGCCTCGTTCACCAATCAGGTCCTCGCGCAGATCGCACTCTGGCAGAACAAGGGCGAATACCAGAAGCAGGTGTACGTGCTGCCGAAGAAACTCGACGAAGAGGTGGCCCGCCTTCACCTCGCCCATCTGGGGGTCGAACTGACCCGGATGACGGACGACCAGGCGAAATACCTCGGCGTTCCGGTCGACGGTCCTTACAAGCCCGAGCACTATCGCTATTGAAGCGTCGCAGGCTCCGGCCGGACGCCGGCGCCCTTCATTGTCAGTGTCGTCGGGCCTCCACAATTAACGCCTAAAAGGGCAAGTAATTGACAATTGCCTGCACTGGCAACACTATTGGGGCGATTGAAGGAGGACGATCTTGCCGAATCGTGACGTGAACTTTCCTCGATTGACGCCCGGTCAGGCCAATTATGTGTTGGAGCGGATGCTCCGCGA
>DATLYG010000188.1:0-3905 GCA_035574985.1 Thermoanaerobaculia bacterium
GTTCGTGTCGTTGAAGCGTTTCGGCGTGAGGACGATCGACGCTCCTCCCTTGAACTCGTTGCCGCCGCTGCGGGTGACGATGTGCATCAGACCGCCGCTGCCGAATCCGGCCGCGGCCTCGAACGCGCCGGTGCTGATGGCGACTTCCTGGATGATGGACTGGTTGAGGAACGTCGACGTGCCGGCGTTGACGTGATCGGTGGCGTCGATTCCGTCGACGTAGACCTTGTTCTGCGACACCGCCGCCCCGTTGATGCTCGGCTGACGGACGGTCGACGAGAAGCTGGCGATGCTGTCGCGCACGCCGGGCGCCGCGACCCAGAGGTCGGTGTACTGCTGGGAGGTCGACAGCGGGATCAATTCCACCGCCCGGGCGTCGATGGTGTAGTTCCGCGACGTGTTGCGCGTGTCGATGATCGGAGGATCGGCGCGGACGACCGTCGTCTCCGTCACCGCGGCGAGCGCCATCCGGAAGTGCACCCAGGCCGCCTGGCCCACGCGCACCTCGATGCCCTGTCGCAGCATCGGAGCGAACCCGCTCAACTCCGTCCGCACTTCGTAAGCGCCCGGGGGAAGGCGACGGATCATGTATTCGCCGTTCTCGTCGGTCACGCTGCTTCGCGATCCGATGAGAGCGGGACTCGTCGCCGTGACCGTCACACCGGGAAGGGGAGTATTCGAGGGATCTGTGATTCTCCCGCCGATGCTCCCGGTCGTCTGCTGCGCGACCGCCGGCCCTGCGATCGACAGAACGGCCCAAAGAACCACGGATACGGTACGAGCTCTCATGATTCGCCTCCTGTCCTTCATCACTTCGATGTTTCCGCTTTTTCCGCGAGCAGCTTCTCGATCGCTCGTTTGATCGGCGTCAGGTCGCCGCCGCCCTTGTGGGACAACCGCACGACTCCTTCCCGGTCGATCAGGAACGTGTGCGGAATCGGCGAGACGCCGTAGTCGACGTGCGTGGCGTTCTTCGGATCGATCGCCACGGGCCACGGCAGCTTCTGGCGATCGAAGAAACGCTTCACCTGTGCGGACGTCTGGTTCGAGTGGTTGGTGATTCCGACGATGACGAGACCGCGCGGGCCGAACTCCTCGACCCACTTGCGCATCTCCGGATACATCTCGATACACGGCTTGCACCATGTTGCCCAGAAGTCGAGGAGGACGACGCGTCCTTTGAGCGCGTCGATGGTCATCCCGTCCGACCCGAGCCACTCCGTCGCCTTCAGCGCCGGTGCCGGCTTGTCGACGAGCGTCGCCGGATCGACTTCGCGCGCATCGACGGCCTCCCCGAGTTTCGTTTCCCACGCCGGCGCCGCCGACGCGAGCGAGACCGGAAGCGGCGGCTGTCCTGCGAAGACGAGTTCGAGCTTTTTGTCGCCGTTGAAATCGCCGGCGGCGTGCGACTGAACGAGTTGCGCGGCCGTCATGGCCCGCCAGCCGGACGCCGTCTGCTCGTACACGCGCACCGACCCGCCGAGCGCGCCCGGTTTCGAGGCGCGGCCGACCACTTCCGGTTTGCCGTCGCCACTGAGGTCGACCAGCTCGATCTGCTCGAACCGGAGATGGCCTTCGAGATCCTCGATCAGGTCGTAGTGCCAGCCGTTCTCCCGCCTCGAGACGATGCCGATGCGGCAGCGCGCCAGCTTCCCGTAATTCGCGTGCCACCCGTCGCCGACGACGATCTCCGCACGGCCGTCGCCGTCGAGATCTCCGATCGCCACCGACGACACGCCGCGCGTGACCGGCAGCGGGATCCTCTTCTCCCCGTCGAGGACGAACGCGTCGCCGATCGCCGTGGTCTTGTCGGGCGCGTCGGGATCGCCGTACGGCCTTCCGACCACGATGCGCGCCCTTCCGTCGTGAAGCACGTCACCCGCGGCGACGTGCATTCCCATCCGGATCGACGGGAGCTCTCGGACCGTCCACCGATCGGCGCTCCGGGTCGCCGTGCGCAGATGCGCGACGTACTTCGACGCCATGTAGGCGAAGAGAAGCTCCTTGCGCCCGTCACCGTCGAGATCGACCGTGCTGAGTGAGGTGACCTCCGGACGCTCGGTTGCCTTCCGGTAGATCTCGAGCGGACTCCAGTCGCCCTTCGCAGAAGGTTTGTAGATCTTGATCGAGACGTCGGTCTGCGGCCCTTCCTTCGGGTTGTACCCGTGGAGGCCCTCTCCGGTGATCAACTCCGCCTTTCCGTCGCCGTCCAGATCGTCGGCGGTCATCTGCACGACGGTGTCACGAACCTGGAGGCCCATGGTCTGCACGGGAGCCGGTCCGCTGTAGCCGATCACGCGGATCGCTTTGGAGTCGGTGTCGTAGACGATCGACTCGGAGATGCCGTCGCCGGTGACGTCGCCGGCCGTGATGACGAAGCGCGTCATCGGCACGCGCGGAGCGGCCGGCGCCGATTTCTGCCCGGCGATCTTCGCAGTCTGTTTGGGTTGCTCCTGATCTGCGGTCGCTGGAAGCGCGAGCGTCGCTGCGACGATGGAGGGAATGAGGGCCGATCGGATGTTCATCTCGTGCGGATTTCTTTCACTTGCGGGTGGGTTCGTGGCCACGCGGCTTCGTCTCGAGGAGCTGCCGCGAGGCGATGTCGACCGGGGAGAGGCGAACGACCGGAATGCCGGTCTCGAGAAGCTCGCTCGCCGACTGCGCCCGGTACTCGGCATCCGAAGCGGTTCGAAACGCGAGCCAGCGGGAGTCGTGCGTACCGATCGTGCCGTCGGTGTAGCTGATCGTGGTCTCGAGGCGAAGAAGCCGGTAAGACGAGTTCTCGATTTCGTACTGGTGCACGACCTTCTCGATGCCGGGACTGGGCCGTTCCCGCACGACGGTGATGTGGTGGACTTCCCCCCAGACGTCCGCCAGACCGCGGCGGAATGTCGCTTTCCCTTCCGCGAACCAGATGGCGCGGCCGTGCAGCCATCCCGCGTCGGACCGGCGCTTGTGCTCGAGGCTGCGGCCGAAGGCGCGCCTCTCGAGGTACCAGTGGAGAGCGGCGCGGAGATCCGGCCCGAGATTCGGGAGCACCTGATACGCCGCCGCGTCCGTGGGTGTGATCTCGATGATGCCGTCATTTGCGCGGTAGTGAATCGCGCTCCCGTCCGGCTGCTGCCAGTACGCCTGTTCCAGGCGCCCGGCCGGTCCGTACTGGCGGGTGATTTCGAGCGATGTCTTTTCCCCGTTGTTCCGCCAGAAGACTGTCCGCCAGTGGCCGTCGGCAATTCCGCGGACGCCGTGCGATTCCGTGCTGACCTCCCAGTGAAGCACCTTGTTCGGCTGGTACATCCACATCCGCTGGCGATCCGCCGCTTCCTCCAGGATCTTCGTCGGCCACGCTCGCAGCTCGGACAGGAACGGCAGCGGCAGCAGGAATGCCACGACGAGCAACGCCGCCACCCTCAACCAGGTGCGGCGGTACAACCGGGGCGGCACCCTCCGGCGCGGCTCGCCCGGGAGGCGGCCTGCGATGCGCGCCAGAACCGCCGCGGCACGATCCTCTTCCCCCTCATCCTCTGCGGCGAGAAGGCCCTCGACGAGCGTGCGCAGCTCCCCGACCCTCTTCGCTTCGGCGCGACACGTCGGACATGACTCGATGTGGTGCGCGACGAGTTCCGCCTGAACGTCGTCCAGATCTCCGTCGTTCAACCGCTGCAGTACGAGCGCGTCAAGACATTCCATGGTGCTTCTGCTCTTTCGATTCGCCACTGTCGAGTTGTTCGAATTCCCGCTTGAAGACGGCGCGCGCGCGCTGCAGCAGCACGCCGACGTACCCCGGCTCGATCGACGTGATGCCGCCGATCTCGCGGTAGGTGAAGCCTTCCGACCAGAGGAGCAGCACCTGCCGCATCCGGGGCGGGAGGCGCCGCAGGGCGCGGCGCGTCAACTGGCGCCGT
>DATLYG010000189.1:0-10404 GCA_035574985.1 Thermoanaerobaculia bacterium
GCCGTTTTTGCTTCAGCCCGGCTGCATGAGAAGACTGTTGCTGGCGTTCGGTTTTCTTCTTCTCGCCCTTCCCGCGCGGGCGGAAATCGACTGGGGCGTCCGCGCCGGCATCGTCACCGATCCGACCGATGCCGTGATCGGCGCGGAACTCGTCCTCCCCTTCGCGCGCGTCTTCACGTTCAATCCGAACGTCGAGCAGACGTTCGGAGAGCGCGACATGTTCGCTCTCAACGCCGATGTGCATTACGACTTCTACGCCGAAAACCGGAGCAACGCGTGGATCGGCGCCGGCGTCGCGCTCGCCGTTCCGGAAGGGAGTGACCTCGACCCCGGCGTGAATCTGCTCGCGGGATTCGGGCGCCGGCAGGCAGGCTACTTCCCCTACGGGCAGGCGAAGGTCATGGTCCTCGACAGCGACACGCGCGCCTCGTTCGTCTTCGGCGTGCGGTTCTGACTCACACGGCCGTGTGACGGGTGCGACGCGACCCCGAAAACGGGGTGGTAGACTCGCGCGCCGTATGGCAGACCGTGACGACGCCCTCGAATATCACTCTTCCGGCCGGCCCGGGAAAATCGAAGTCATCCCGACCAAGCCGACCGCCACACAGCGCGACCTTTCCCTCGCCTACACGCCGGGCGTCGCGCAGCCCTGCCTCGAGATCGCAAAGAATCCCGACGACGTCTACCGCTACACGAACAGGGGCAATCTCGTCGCCGTCATCTCCAACGGCACCGCCGTCCTCGGCCTCGGCAACATCGGCCCCGCGGCCGGCAAGCCGGTGATGGAGGGGAAGGCGGTCCTCTTCAAGCGTTTCGCCGACATCGACGTCTTCGACATCGAGATCGACACCCACGACACCGAGGAGTTCATCCGCTGCGTCAAGCTCCTCGAGCCGACCTTCGGCGGCATCAACCTCGAGGACATCCGCGCGCCCGAGTGCTTCGAGATCGAGGAGCGGCTCAAGCGGGAGATGAACATCCCCGTCTTTCACGACGACCAGCACGGGACGGCGATCATCTCCGCGGCGGCACTCAAGAACGCCCTCGAGATCGCCGGCAAGGACATCTCCAGCGTGCGCCTCGTCATCTCCGGCGCCGGCGCGGCGGCGATGGCCTGCCTGCGGCTCTACATCCGGATGGGACTGCGCAAGGAAAACGTCATCCTCGCCGACAGGCATGGCGTGATTTACAAGGGACGCAAAGAAGACATGACTCCTTACAAAGAGGAGTTTGCCTCCGACACGAAGGCCCGCACACTCGCCGAGGCGATGGTGGGCGCCGACGTCTTCCTCGGCCTCTCCGTCGGCGGAATCGTGACGCAGGAGATGGTCCGATCGATGGCGCCGAACCCGATCGTCTTCGCCATGGCCAATCCCGATCCGGAGATCGCGTACGACGAGGCCGTGGCGGCGCGGCCCGACGTGATCATGGCCACGGGCCGCTCCGATTTCCCGAACCAGGTCAACAACGTTCTCGGCTTTCCCTTCATCTTCCGCGGGGCGCTCGACTGCCGCGCCACCGCCATCAACGACGAGATGAAGCTCGCCGCGTCGAAGGCGCTCGCCGACCTGGCGAAGGAGGACGTCCCCGATTCGGTCCTCCGCGCCTACGGGAAGGAACGATTCTCCTTCGGGCGCGAGTACCTGATCCCCAAGCCGTTCGACTACCGCGTGCTGCTGAACGTTCCCGTCGCCGTCGCACGCGCTGCGGCGGAGACGGGTGTGGCGAAGGAGCCGATCCGCGACTACGACGCCTACCGGCGGCGGCTCGAGGCGCTGTTGGGCCGCTCGCGCGGCGTCATGCACCTGATCTTCGACCGAGCCCGGCGCGATCCGAAGCGGATCGTCTTCCCGGAGGGCGATCAGGAAAAGATCATCCGCGCCGCGAAGATTTTGATCGACGAAGGGCTGGCCCGGCCGATCCTCCTGGTCAAGCGCGACGTCGTCGCCCCTCTCCTCAGGAAGCACAACGTCGACGAGTCGAAGATCTCGATCATCGACGTGACCGAGTCACCGGACTTCGAGCGTTACGCACAGCGGTTCCACGAGCTGCGGTTCCGCCACGGCGTCACCCTCGCCGACGCGCGCCGGATCCTGAACAGCCGGAACTACTTCGCCATGATGATGATCGAGGCGGGGGACGCCGACGGCGTCATTGCCGGCCTCCGGGCCTACTATCCGGCGACGATCCGCCCGGCTCTGCAGGTGTTGAAGACGAAGCCGGGGGTGAAAAACGTCTCCGGCGCCTACCTTCTGATGTTCAAGGGGCGGATGCTCATCCTCGCCGACACGACCGTGAACATCCAGCCGACGGCAGAGCAGATCGCCGAGATCGGGGCGCTCACCGCCGACACGGCCAGGCGCTTCAACATCGAACCGCGCGTGGCGATGATTTCCTTCTCGAACTTCGGCTCGACCCGGCACCCCGAGGCGCAGAAGATGCGCGATGCCGTCCAGATCCTGAAGGCGATGCGGCCCGACCTCGTTGTCGAGGGGGAGATGCAGGCCGACACCGCCGTGTTTCCCGAAGTCGCGCAGAGCGACTACCCCTGGAGCGCGATCCAGGGCGATGCGAACGTCCTCGTCTTCGCGAATCTCGACGCGGCCAACGCCGCCTACAAACTCCTCTGGAGGCTGGGAGGGGCCGAGGCGATCGGGCCGATCCTTCAGGGTCTCGCCCGGCCGGTCCACGTCCTGCAGCGGGGAGTCGACGTCAACGACATCGTCAACATGGCCGCCATCGCGGTCCTCGACGCGCAGGACGTGGGTCCCAGATCGTAGTGTCCTCCGATCGCCGGCGCCGTGTGACGGAACTCATCCCGCCCTGGGGATCGTGCACGTCCTGACGAGCGCGCTGAGCGCGCCGATGTCGAACGGTTTCGGCAGGAACGCGCAGATCCCCTTGTCGACCGCCGAAGCGACCTCGGGGGCACGAGTCGCGCTGACGATGATGACCGGGATGTCGCGAAGCACCGCGTCACGCTCACGCTCCTGCAGAACGTCCCATCCCGAAAGGACCGGCATCATCAGGTCGAGTATGACGACGTCGGGGCGCTCGGCCCGCATCAGATCGAGCCCCTCCCGGCCGTTTGCCGCCTCGATGGACGCATAGCCTTCGCGCCTCAGTGCGGCAACGATCATCCGGCGGATGTTCGGATCGTCGTCGACGACGAGAATGCGGTACGCCGCGACATCTGTGGTCGTCCCTGCCCGTTGTTCCACAGCAGCCCCTGCCTGCCGATTCCGCGCCGGGAAATTCTGCGTCTCTTCCAATGTTAATCCCTGTCCGGTTAGACGGACGTGAAAGTCGCAATTGCCATGTCGGGCGGGGTCGATTCTTCGACCGCCGCGTTCATCCTCAAGTCCGCCGGACACGAGGTCGTCGGCCTCTCGATGCAGATGTACGACAACCTCGGCAGTGCCGCGACCCCGTACGGAGGATGCTGCACGATCGACGATCTTGCAGACGCCCGGCGTGTGGCCTGGAAACTCGGGATTCCGCACTTCACGCTCAACCTCGAGGACGACTTTCACCAGAAGGTCGTCGCCCCCTTCGTGAAGGGATATCTCGGGGGAACGACGCCCAGTCCCTGCGTCCTCTGCAACACGCACGTGAAGTTCGATCTCTTCCACCGCAAGGCGGTGGCCATCGGCGCGGAAAAGATCGCCACCGGCCACTACGCACGGATCACGCGCGATGCAGCGGGACGGTTCGAACTTCGCAAGGCGGTCGATCTCGCGAAGGACCAGTCGTACTTTCTCTTCGAACTGTCGCAGGAGCAGCTTTCGGAGGCGCTCTTTCCGCTGGGCGGCATGCGCAAGCCGGAGGTGCGTGCGGTGGCCGAGCAGGCGGGACTGCCCGTCGCGCGAAAGAAGGAGTCGTACGAGATCTGCTTCGTATCGCCGGCCGACGGCTATGCGGCGGTCGTCGAGCGCGAGGCGGCGAAGATGGGGATCGAGGTCGGCGAGGCCGGCGGCGAGATCGTCGACGCGGAGGGGCGCGTGATCGGCTATCACGATGCGTACTACCGCTTCACCATCGGACAGCGGCGCGGCCTGCAGGCGGGAGGATCTCCGGAGCGGACGTACGTGATCGACGTCAATCCGTTCACGCGCCGCGTGACGGTCGGACCGGCATCGGCCCTCGAGCGCAGCGAACTGGTGGCCGAGCGCGTCCACTGGATCTCCGGCGAGCCTCCGGCGGGACCGGTCGAGGTGCAGGCGCGCGTCCGCTCGCGCATGGCCGACGTCGCCGCGACGGTCACCCCCGCGGCGGACGGTCGCGCGCGTGTGACCTTCGCGCAGACGCTCCGCGGCGTCGCCCCCGGCCAGGCCGTCGTCTTCTACCGGGACGACCTCTGCCTCGGCGGCGGCTGGATCGCGCGTTAGGGCAGCGTCAGGCCGCCGGCTTCAGGTACTTCACGAAGAACTTCGTGATCTCCACCGCCGAACGGATCCGGTTCGGCGTCTTCCGCCACCCGTGTCCTTCGTCGGGGAAGAGCACGTACTCGACCGGAACGCCGCGCTTCTTCAGTGTCTCGACGACCTGCTCGGCCTCCACCACCGGAACGTTCGTGTCGTTCGCACCATGCAGCACGAGCAGCGGCGTCTTCACGCGATCGAGCTTGTGAATCGGCGAGAGCGAACGGAGCATCGCCGCCTCCGTCGCCGGATCGCCGTACTCCCTGGTCGAAATGGCGGCCATCCACGGTTCGGTGTGTTTGAAGAAGGTCTCGAAGTTGACGATGCCGAAGAGGTTCGCGCCGGCGGCGAACAGGTCGGGATACTCCGTCACCCCGGCCATGACCATGTAGCCGCCGTACGAGCCGCCGGTGATGCCGAGGCGTTTCGCATCGGCGATTCCCTGCGACGTCAGGAAGTCGGCGGTTGCCTTGATGTCGCGGATGCCGTCGGCGCGCAGCTTCCCGTTGTCCAGATTGACGAACTTCTTGCCGAAGCCCGACGAGCCCCGCACGTTGGGCGCAAAGACGGCGATGCCGTTCGCGAGCAGCGCCTGATACGTGCCATTGAGGAACGGTCGCTCCTGCGCCTCCGGCCCGCCGTGGAAGCTGAGCACGGTCGCGTAGGGGGGCTTCCCGTCGCGCGGCCGGTAGAGCCACCCGCTCAGCTCGAGCCCGTCATGCGCTTTGTACCGGAGCAGCTCCGGCTTCACCAGATCGGCAAGATTCACACCGGGATGCGGGCTGCGTGTGACCTGCCGGCGCGTGCTGGTCGAAAAGTCGATCGTCCAGATGTCGCTCGGCGCGCCGGAGCCGGAAAAGACGACGGCGAGCTTCGTCCCGTCGTCGCTGAACTCCGCCCCGCCGACGATGTCGATGCCGCTCGGGAGCGGCAGCACCTTCCGATCCTTCGTCGCCGGATCGATCGTCCACATCTCGCTCTTTCCGGCGACGTTCCAGAAGAGGACCGCCTGCGTTCCGGCGTCGTTCATCACGAAGCCGCTCAGCTCCGCGTCCGGCCTGTCGGAGAGGACTTCGAACGGCGACGCCTTGCCGCCGCTGATCCGCACGCGTCCGAAGGCGTGGAGATCGCGATCGGGATTTCCTGCGAGGAACACCTCGTCGGGAGTCGGGCCGAAGGCGGCACCGGTGAACGTCGCGGGGGGCTTGTGCGGCGTCAGATGCACCTCGCCGCTGCCGTCGAGAGCCACGCGGTACACATCGTTGTCGCCCCGGCTCGCCAGCCGGGTGACGAGCACGAACTTCCCGTCGGCGCTGATCTGCCCGATACTGGCGATTCCTTTGCTTTCAGCCACCAGCCGTTTCTCGCCCGTCGCGACGTCGGCGAGCCAGACGTCGATCGCTCCCGCCGTCCGGCGGTTCGATCCAAAGAGAATCGACTTCGAGTCGGGGGTCCAGCGGCCCAGCCGGTTGTTCGTTTTCCCGCCGTCGGTCAGCATCTTCATGCCGGTGCCGTCCGGACGGACGACGACGATCTGCTCGTTGAGGCCCCCGCCCGGTGCGACCTGCACCGCCAGCCACTCGCCGTTCGGCGACCACTCGACCGCGCCGACCGGATCGTCGAAGGCCGTGACCTGGTCGGGCCAACCGCCGGTCGCCGGCACGACCCACACCTGCGGTGATCCGCTGAGATTCGAGAGGAAGGCGATCCGTTTCCCGTCCGGCGAAAACGACGGACTGCCGGCGAACCCGATCTTCGCCATCGCCGCGACGCGGCGCTCGAGATCGTCGGAAGCGAAGAGAGAGAAACAGGCGAGGGAGAGCAGTGCGACGACGAGCCGTTTCATGACCGGCGGATTGTGACACGGGGCCGCTCCCGCATGACATCCTGAGCCGGCGAAGCGCCGCCCAGCTACGTTACCGCGGGACTATTCCACCGTCACGCTCTTGGCCAGGTTGCGCGGCTGGTCGACGTCGCATCCCCGGCGCAGGGCGATGTAGTACGCGAGGAGCTGCGTCGGGATGACCGAAAGGATCGGCTGGAGCGGCTCGATCGACCAGGGGATCTCGATCACGTCGTCGGCGAGTTTCTTCACGTCGCGGTCGCCCTCGTCGCAGATGACGATCAGCTTCCCGTCGCGAGCCTTCACCTCCTGGAGGTTCGACACGACCTTGTCGTAGACCGGCGTGTGCGTGGCGATGGCGACGACCGGAAGGTTCTCGTCGATCAGCGCAATCGGTCCGTGTTTCATCTCGCCCGCCGGATAGCCCTCGGCGTGGATGTAGGAGATCTCCTTCAGCTTCAGGGCACCCTCGAGTGCGATCGGGTAATGAACGCCGCGTCCGAGGAAGAGGAAGTCCTGCGCCTTCGCATATTTGTGCGCCAGTTCCTCGATCTGCTTCGCCTTCCGCAGGATCTCTTCGATCTTGTGCGGGATCACGCGCATCTCGTGCATCGCATAGCGGAGATCGTCGCGATTCTCGCCGCGGAGTTGCCGGATGTAGAGCGACAGCAGGTAAAACGCGGTGAGCTGTGTGGTGAAGGCCTTCGTCGACGCGACCCCGATCTCCGGGCCGGCGTTGGTGTAGATGACGCCGTCGGCGAGGCGCGTCGCGGCGGCGCCGATCACGTTGCAGATCGCGATCAGCCTCGCCCCCTTCGCCTTCGCCTCCTGCATCCCCGCGAGCGTATCGGCCGTCTCGCCCGACTGCGTCACGCCGATCACGAGCGTCTGCCCGTCGACGATCGGATTGCGGTAACGGTATTCCGATCCGTAGTCGACTTCGATCGGGATGCGAGCCGCCTCTTCGAGCAGAAACTTGCCGACGAGCCCCGCGTGCCACGACGTTCCGCAGGCCACGATGTGCACGCGTCTGAACTGCGACCACTCCTCGCTCGTCAGCTCGAGGTCGTTGAAGACGACGTCGCCCGACTCTTCGAACATCCGCCCGTTGAAGGTGTCCTGCACGGCACGCGGCTGCTCGTGAATCTCCTTGAGCATGTAGTGCTTGTAGCCTTCCTTCTCGGCCATCACCGCGTCCCACAGGATCTTCTTCGGCGCGCGCTCGACCGGCCGGTCCTCGCGGTCGTAGAGGCGCACCGCCCGCTGGTCGGCGACGGCATACTCGCCGTCCTCCAGGTAGAGGATGTCGCGCGTGTAGCTGAGCAGCGGCGCCACGTCGGAAGCGACGATGTTCTCGTTCTCCCCGAGCCCGATGACGAGCGGCGGACCGTTCTTGGCGGCGACGATCGTTCCCGGCTCGTCGCCGTGGATCATCACCAGCGCGTAGTGCCCTTCCAGCTCCCTGAGCGTGCCGCGTACCGCGTCGACGAACTTCCCTCCGCCCTTCAGCTTCTCCTCGATCAGGTGCGCGACGACCTCCGTGTCGGTCTGCGTCCGGAACTCGTGCCCCGCCGCCTGAAGCTTCTGCTTGAGCGGGAGGAAGTTCTCGATGATCCCGTTGTGGATCACCACCACCTTCCCGCTGCAGTCGCGGTGCGGGTGGGCGTTGTTCTCGTTCGGCTTCCCGTGCGTGGCCCAGCGCGTGTGTCCCATGCCGAACGTTCCCGACAGGGGCCGCTCGCTCAGTTTCGTCTCGAGGTTCGTCAGTTTCCCCTCGGCCCGGACGACTTCCACCCCGCTGCCGTTGATCACCGCAATGCCGGCGCTGTCGTAGCCGCGGTATTCGAGTTTCCTGAGGCCCGTGATCAGGACCGGCACGACCTCACGCGTGCCGACGTATCCGATGATTCCGCACATGGCTCCCTTTCAGGCCTCCCTTATCATTCGTCCGGTGAAACGATTTCTACTCCTCGCACTGCTGATCGTCAGTTGCGGGAAACGCGGCGACCCGAAACCTCCGGTCCCGATGATTCCACAGGCGACTTCGGACCTCGTTGTAACACAGCGAGGCAATCGCGTGATTCTGACGTGGAGCTTCCCGTCGCTCACCACGAGCGGTCAGGCTCTCCGCGAGGTGCGCGCCGTCCGAATTCATCGCTACGTCGAACCGCTTCCCGCAGCGGCCGGATCCGATCCGAACGTCCCCGACGATCCGGCCGTCCCGCAGCCGGTCCGTCTCTTTGCGAGAGTCCCGCCACCCACGCCGGCGCAGTTCGCGAAGCTCTCGAACGAACTGGCGCGCCTCACCGCCGCGGAGCTGGCCGGCGCGACGGCGGGATCGAAGCTCATCTACGAAGACACGCCACCGTTCCACTCCTCCGACGGCCGTCCCGTGCGCGTCACGTATGTGGTGGTGACCGAGGGGCGCTCGGCGCGCAGCGAACCGTCGAACCTCGCCACGATCGTGCCGGTCGACGTCCCCGCGCCTCCCGCCGGGCTGACGGCGACGCCGCGAGCGGAAGGAGTGGCGCTGGCGTGGCAGGAGCCGCAGCGATCGGCGGGGTCCGAGGCGAAGCCGTTCATCGTCGGCTACAACATCTACCGTTCGGCGGCGAACGCACCGGCCGAGGATCTCGACATTCCCGTCAACACGTCGCCGGCGAAAGACCCGAACTATCTCGACACGCCGCCCTTCGGCGTCCATCGCTATCGGGTCACGGCCATCGTGTCGACGTCGCCGAGAATCGAAAGCGAACCCTCGGAGCCGGTGACGGCGACGTTCAGGGACCTGATGCCTCCGCCGGCACCCGCCCGCATCGCGGCGCTGGTCGAAACGCGCGCGGTACGGCTGATCTGGGACGCCGTCGAGGCCGCCGACCTCGCCGGATATCGCATTTATCGCACCGAAGGCATCGGTCACGGCGACGACATCCGGGTGGCGGGAACCTTCCCGATCGTCCCGGGCCCGCACACGAGCACCACCTGGACCGACACCAGTCCCGACCTCGGCATCGCGTTCCGCTACGGCGTGGCGTCGCTCGACAGGAGCGGGAACGAGAGCCAGCCGGTCTGGACGGAGTGGGTGGTCGTGCCGAAGACACCGTGAAGCGGGCCCGTGCCTACTGAAGGAGCGCGCGAAGCCGTTCCGGATCGTCCGTCGGCTCCCGGCAGAGGTAGCCCTCGCAGACGTACGCCATGACGCGCGCCGGGTCGCGCCCCTCCATCAGCGGAAGGTCCCGCGACGCTTCGCCGGCAACGATGACGCGGTGCGGAAGGAACGTTTCGCCGACGACGCGCTCGAGCGCCTCGAAGCGTTCGTCGCCCGTCGGTCCGGTGAGGACGATCTCCTTCGGCTTCCCGGCACGCCACTCCGCCGCGCCTAACAGAAAGCCGAAGCCGGAAGGGTAGCGTTCCGCGAGGGGAAACATCGCCTGCAGTGCGCGTTCGGCCACGCGCGAGGATTCCTCGTCGCCGTAGAGGAGCGCGAGCCGCTGCAGGACGTCGCAGGCGACGGCGTTTCCCGACGGCGTCGCGTTGTCGAAGAGGTCCTTCGGCCGCGTGATCAGCGTTTCGTGATCGACGGGCGTGTCGAAGAATCCGCCCGCTTCGTCCGCAAATCGGGCGCGGACCTGATCGATGAGCGCCCGCGCGGCGTCGAGGTACCGCCGCTCGTGAACGGCCTCGTACGCGAGCGTCAGACCCCACGCCGCGCCGGCGTAGTCCTCGAGAAGCCCCAGAATGCGCGCGTGACGGACCAGCCGCCCTCCGCCGTCGATCCGTCCGAGAAGAAAATCGGCGCTCTTCCGCACGGCTTCGTGATGACGGCCGAAGGCGAGGCACCCCTCCGCGAATGCGCCCAACATCCAGCCGTTCCAGCCGGAGAGGATCTTCTCGTCGCGGGCGGGCGGGACCCGCTCCGACCGCCGGCCGTAGAGCTTGCACTTCCCGCGCGCCGCGATGTCGGCGAGCTGCTCCATCGTGACGCCGAAGTCGCCGGCGACGCTCTCCGGGTCGCGCGGGACGTTGAGGATGTTGTGCCCTTCCCAGTTTCCCCGCTCGGTGACGTCGTAGAGCGCGCAGAAGATGCTTCCTTCCGCGGGGCCGAGGAGTTCCATCACCTCGGCGCGCGACCAGACGTAG
>DATLYG010000190.1:0-14893 GCA_035574985.1 Thermoanaerobaculia bacterium
GGAGAGCCCGCCGAGTCGGTCCCCGCCGCGGCTCCCGTCGACATCCTCTTCGATTTCTCGATCACACGCCCCCTTCCCGCCGGCCGTCTCGAGCTTCACGTCCGGAACGAGTTCGGCGAAACCTTGTTCGTCTCCACCTCCGCAGACGCGTCGGGCCTGCGAACGCACGAATGGACGCGGGGCCGCCAGCGCCGCCGATGCCGCATCCCCGGCAACCTCCTGCGCCCCGGGCGCTACTCGGTCACGGTCAACCATCCGTTCGGCGGATACGACCTCCTTCACCAGAACATCCTGACCTTCACGATCAACGAACAGGGGAGCCCCGCCGCCGACGGCCGGGAAGGGAAAATCTCGCCGGTCCTCGAGTGGCGAGCGGAAGAACCCCCGGGGGCATGATGACGGATCGATCCCTCCTCTTCGTCACCCAGACGCACTGCGTCTGGGGAGGGATGGAGTGGTGGGTCCACAATTTCAGCCAATGGCTGATCGGCGCAGGCTGGCGGGTGATCGCCGGTCTCGCCCTGGGGGAGCGTTACAACGATCCCCGGGCGTATCACGCCGCGCATCCGCACCTCGAACCGCTGTTCATGGACGGGCGGGCGGGCAGCGACCGGACGCGCGTGAACGCGGTGGTCGACGCCATCCGGACGACAGGGGCGCGCTTCGTCATTCCGATCGGGATCGGCGCGGCGATCCCGGCGGCCGCGATCGCCAAACAGGAACGGCCGCTGTACCTCATCGCGCCCGTCTTCTCGCTCCATCCCGACTGGATCGTCAACCTCGTCGATTCCTTCGATGCCGTCGATCGTGTCGTTGGCAACAGCCGTCTCATCACCTCCGCACTGCTCCACGAGCTGCCGCCCGCGGATTCATCGAGGATCCATTACGTGCCTCAGGGGACTCCGCCGGCAGTCCGGAAGAGGGACGCCCGAAGCGGGACCCTTCGCGTGGGATACGTGGGACGGCTCGAGCAGAGCTCGAAGCGCATCTTCGACCTGGTTCTCGTTGCCGATGCCCTGCAGGCCGCCGGCGTTCGCGTCGAGATGCACGTGTACGGCGAGGGACCCGATCGCACGGCGCTCGAGTCGCAGCTCGGCGAACGGGCGGCGTTCCACGGATTCGTCCCGACTCCCGACCTCTATCGCGACGTCTATCCCTCACTCGACGTTCTTCTTCTTTTCTCACCGACGGAGGGAAGTCCCAACGTGATCTACGAGGCGATGCAGAACGGAGTCGTTCCCGTCTGCTCGCGCTTTCTCGGACTGGCCAGCGAACGGATCCTCATCGACGGACGCAACTCTCTGACCTTCGCGGTCGGCGATGCGGCGGCAGCAGCGAATCACGTCGCGAGGCTCGCGCGAGACCGCGTCCTGCTCGAGCAACTGAGCGTCCGTGCCCGCGAGACTCCACTCTGGAGCATCGAGCAGATGCACGAAGCATGGGAACGGGTGCTGATCGAGGCGGCAGAGGAAGCACCGAAAAAGCCCGCGCGGCGGCCCCCGCCTCTCCCACGGGGAAAACTGGAACGCCTCGGTGTCGGGCCGGCCCTGGCAGCGCGACTGCGCCGCGCCATGGGACGCGGTCTCCTCCCGGCCGACGGGTGGGCCGAGTGGCCGGGGACGCTTCCCGCCGATCCCGCGTCCTGCCGGCGCATCGCGCAACTGTTCGAGGAGATCGACCGGCGCGCGCTCAGCGGCGACGACCGATGAAGTAGACCCCGGTGTGACTCAGGTCGATCCCGTCCAGCTCGTCGGCGACGCGTGCGGTGCGGTTCAGGAGCGGATCGAAATGCTCCTTCAGAAACGACTCGATCATCGCTCCACTCACACGGAGCGGGTGCCCGGCATCGAAATGATGCCGGATCTCCGAGGCGACATCCTCCCGATCGAACCATTTATCGTGAAACACGAAGATCGAGCCCGGCCGGGTCATGCGAAGCAATCGGGAGAAGATCGCCGGGGCGTCGTAGCAGTGCTCGATCACATTGATCATCACCACCAGGTCGAAGGGGTCTCGTTCCGGCATCTCTTCGATCGGCACCGCGAGCAGTTCGGTCACGGCGATGCCCCTTTCGACGGCCTGTGGAAAGACTGAGCGGAGGAGGCGGCGCAGCGCGCGCCCGCCGAGGTTCCGGCCCAGTAACTTCCCGAGCGCGGTCTCGCCGGTACGGAGACGTCGGCGCGTGAACCGGCAGTGCCTGTGGTGGAGGTAGTCCTCGATCAGCGGATCGAGCAACGTGCATTCGCCGATGCGGCACACCGCGGCGATCAGCCGGAGGTTCGTGAAAGGACCGCAGCCCAGCTCGATTGCCCTTTCGAACTTCAGGCCGGCGAGCGGGCGATAACCGTCGAAGTGGTCCCGGTGATCGAGGTTGCGATCGTCGTCGGCGTGGGCTCCGGCGGTAGTCCAGGTCCTCCGCTCGTACTCCTGCGCCAGGAGCCAGCGCGAGCGCGGTACCTGGACGACGCCCTGCTCGGTCAGATACGGCTCGTCCGACGTGCTCGCCAGCGCGCGGGCGGCCTCGTCTCCCTTCAGAAACCGGAGCTTCTCGTCGACGAACGTCGGTTCTTCGGATGGCATCGCTTCCGATTGTTCTCCAGACAGAATGCTACTCCCTGGACGGCGGCGCAACGATCGCCGGGTGCAGTGGTTCGTCCATGAACCACTGCACTAGAATCGGGCGATGGAGTCCCGTCGTTGCGCGATCGTCGTCACCACGATCTTCCCGCCGCAGTTTCTCGACGGCTACGTTTCGAATCTCCGGCACTACGACCGCACGGCGTCGACCGAAATCATCGTCATTCCCGATCGGAAGACTCCGCCATCCGTCTACGAGCGCTGCGCCGCGCACGCGGCGGCGGGGATCCGCGTCGTCTGTCCGACCCTGACCGAACAGGAGGACTTCCTTCGCCGCTTTCCGTCGATGCACGACCGGATCCCGTACGACAGCGACAACCGTCGCAACATCGGGTTCCTGATGGCGCTCGATCACGGCGCCGACGTTCTCATCAGCATCGACGACGACAACTACTGCCTCGATGACTCGGACTTCGTCGGAGAACATCTCCATGCCGGCCGGACGATCCCTCACGAGGCTGTGCGCAGCAGCGACGGCTGGATCAATCTCTGTCAGCTCCTCCGCGGCGACCCCTCCGTGGAAGTCTACCCGCGCGGCTTTCCCTACTTCGCCCGCGGCCGGTCCCGCTCCCTCGAGAAGGGCCCGGAGGAGCGGCGGAGAGTGGCGATCAACGCGGGCCTCTGGTTGACCGATCCCGATGTCGATGCCGTCACGCGGCTGGCCCTCCGCCCCCGCGTGGACGGCCACTCCGGCGAGTGCTGGTTTCTGGCAGACGACACATGGACTCCGGTCAACACGCAGAACACGTCCATTCCGCGCGACGCCGCGGCCGCCTACTACTACGTCCGGATGGGGTTCTCCGTCGGCGGACTCCGCATCGACCGCTACGGAGACATCCTCAGCGGCTACTTCCTGCAGAAGTGCGCGAAGTCGCGGGGAGAGACGGTCCGCATCGGCACTCCCGTGGCCGACCACCGGCGCACACCTCACAACCTGTTCAAGGACCTCTACCACGAACTCGCCGGGATGGTGCTGATCGACGACCTTCTGCCATGGCTCCAGCAGATCGACCTCGGCGAGGGAACGTACCGCGAACTCTATGCCCGTCTGGCCACCTCCCTCGAGGAGCGGAGCGGTGCGATGCGCGGCTTCGTATGGGATGAGGGAGGCCGTGAGTTCCTTCGCGACACCGCCGCTCACATGCGATCGTGGCTCGAGGCGATTGCGGTGATCGGATGACTTCCGGCAGGCCGCTCCTTTCGATCGTCATCCCTTCCTTCAACCAGGCATCGTTCATCCGCGAGGCGATCGACTCGGCTCTTCTGCAGGAGTACCGGCCGATCGAAGTGATCGTCGTCGACGGCGCCTCGACCGATGGCACGGTCGACATCCTGGAAACCTACCGCTCGAGACCGGAAGTGCGATGGACATCGGAGCCCGACCGGGGCGTGGTCGATGCCGTGAACAAGGGAATGGCTCGCGCGCGCGGCGACTACCTGGCCATTCAGAGCTCGGACGATCTCTATCTGCCGGGTGCGTTCTCGAGAGTCATGACCGAATTCGAGCGCGATGCCTCGCTCGCGCTGGTGTATGGCGACGTCGAGTACATCGACGAGAACGGGACGATCATCGGACGCACCGAACTGCCTCGCTTCGATCTCGTCGACTATGTCGGAAAGCTGACGTTCATTCCGCAGCCGGCGGCGTTCTTTTCGTCGAGTGCGGCCCGCGCCGCCGGACCGTGGCGGGAAGAGGTCAGCTATGCCGCCGACGCCGAGTTCTACCTGCGCATCGCGGAGCGGTTCCCCGTCCGGAAGATCAACGCCGTGCTGGCGCGCTACCGCTACCACCCCGCGCAGCGGGACAAGGCGGGAGAGCGGATCAAGCGCGACTGGGAGGCGGTCGTGCGCCCGCTGCTCGCTTCGCCCGATCCCCGCATTCGCCGCAGCGCGCGCTCGGGCGTCGAACTGGTCAAGTTTCACTACACACCCGAGGAGCGCTGGATTCGCAGGACGTTCCACCTCTACCGGGCGATTGCCGCGAATCCCGCCCTCATCTCTCGATGGGAAATCCGGCGCGAACGCGATCTGCTTCCCGGTCAGTATCCCGTCAGGAGGCTGCTCTCCCGGATCAAGCGCGCACTCGGATTCCGGCCTCGCGGAACGTGAGCGGCGCTCCCATCGCCCGGCAGGGCAGTCAATCGGTGGCGGGGGCACTCGCTTCCCCCTGCCGGCGCGCCAGCAGCCGCGCAACGCGTTCCCGCGGATCGATCGACTGTATCGCCCGATACCGCTCGATCCCGCCGCTCACTCCCGCGATCTTCCCGCTCTGCGGTTCATGATGAAGGTGCAGAAAAGGGAGATACCCGAAGTGGTACGCGCGTCCTCCCACGGAAGTCCGGTCCCAGAAATCGTTGTCTTCGCCTCCCCATCCGACGAAGTCCTCGTCGAACCCGCCGATGGCGAAGTATGCGTCCTTCGCTGCGACCACGCTTCCCCCCTGCGCGTTCTGCGTGACGGCGACCGGTGCGACATCCGCAGCGCGGCCCGACGAGACGAGATGTGACGTCGCTTCGGCTGAAAGATAAAAGATGAATCGTTTCAGATCGGCGAATGCGAATCCCTCATCGATCCTCTCGATCGCCTCCGCGGCATAGGAAGCCGGAACGATCAGATCGTTGTCGTGCAGAACGAGCACTTCCCCCGTCGCCGCCCGGGCGCCGACGTTGAACGCCCGGGCGCGGCTGTACGGATGATCGGGGCCCGGCGCGGGCGTGTAGAGGTAACGGACCCACTGCGGCAGCATCGATTCGATCTGCGGGTGGAACGACTGCTCGACGACGATGCACTCGACCGGCACCGTCTGCCCGGCAATGCTGCGCAGCGTGGTCAGAAGGTTGGGGAGACGATCGAGCCCGCGATGCCCGATCACGAACGAGACCGACGTCCGGCCGCGCCGCTCGGGCTGGTCGCGGAAAACGACCGGCCAGGCCGAGAAGGCCCGCCGCATCAGGCGGCGGCCCGCCCACGGAAACACGCGGGCAATGTGCAGGTCCGAGGTCCACTGCCACTCGCACGCGACGCCGCGCCCGTCGGAGTGGATTCTCTCGTTTCGGTTTCGGACCAGAAGCCACGGATTGGGATGGCTCCGGAACCTTCCCACTCCATGCACGGCCAGTTCGAAACGCGGCCAGTCGCGGACGAGCGCGCCGATTCGCGTCCGTATCGAGGGCACCATGTCATCCGAGTTTAGCGCGGAGGAACCCTGTGCCTCGCACCCGGCCGCTCGCCACCGCAACCCGAAGGGCCGTGGGATCTGCGGGCGATCTCTGCGTCACTCGTCGTCGACGATGCCATCGCATCGCCTCCTCCTCGTTCCTTGACCTCGCCGGCAGCTCCCACGGCAAAAAGCAAGACATTTATGAAGCACTACACTAGATGCGTATGGCGCGGCCGCTCGTGACCACGATTATTCCGGTTTACAACCGTGCAGGAATGCTGCGCGAAGCCGTGGCGAGCGTGCTCGCGCAGACCTACCGGCCGATCGAGGTGCTCATCGTCGATGACGGGTCGACCGACGAGACGCGAGAAACGGCCGAGGAACTGGCGGCAAGTGACCCCGCGATCCGGCTCGTCCGTCAGAGCAACTCCGGACCGGGAGCCGCTCGGGAGGCCGCCCGACTTCAGGCAGAGGGCGCGTTCATTCAGCATCTCGACAGCGATGATCTTCTCCTTCCGCAGAAGTTCGAACTCCAGGTCGCTGCGCTCGAACGAGACGCGTCCGCCGGCGCAGCCTATGGCTGGACGCGCCGCCGCTTCCCGGACGGGTCGGTGCATCCGGCACCGTGGAAGCGCAGCGGAGAGAGGATCGAGACGATGTTCCCGGCGATGCTGATGTCACGCTGGTGGGACACAGCGACACCGCTCTATCGCCGCACCGTCATCGACCGGGCAGGAGCGTGGCTTCCCCTTTGGGCCGAAGAAGACTGGGAATACGACTGCCGGATCGCCGCGGCCGGGACCCGTCTCGCGTACGTCGCCGACTGGGTCTGCGAGTACCGCGCGCACTCGGCCGGACACCTGTCGGGACGGGGTGGCGACCCGCGGATCCTGAGGGACCGGGCCGAGGCGCATGAGCGGATCTACGCTCACGCTCGGGCCGCCGGAATCGACCCGTCGTCCGTCGAGATGCAGCATTTCGCCCGGGAGCTGTTTCTGCTGGCGCGCCAGTGTGGCGCGGCCGGACTGGCGGATGCATCGATGCGGCTGTTCCGCCTCGCCAGGGAGGCGTCGGGTGAGGCCGGCCGCCGGTTGCAGTTTCGCCTCTACGAGGCGGTCGCGAACTCGATCGGATGGACGGCGGCCGGCAGGATCGCCTGCATCACGGACCGGTTGCGATGGTAGCGATTTCCGTCGTGCTCGCGGTGTACAACGGGGAGGACCGCATCGCCCGCAGCCTCGAGTCGATCGCTTCGCAGTCGGACACCGATTTCGAGGCGATCATCGTCGACGACGGCTCGGTCGACGCAACGCCGCGGATCCTCCACGAGTTCGTCGCTCGAGACTCCCGCTTCCGGATCCTGACGAAACGAAACGAGGGGCTGACCCGCGCGCTCATCGCCGGCTGCCGCGAAGCGCGGGGCCGATACATCGCCCGTCACGACTGCGGCGACATCTCGCACCCGGGCCGCTTCGCGGCACAGCGGCGGATTCTCGACGACGACCCCCGCGTCGTTCTCGTCTCCTGTGGCACGTCGTGGGTGGGCCCAAGCGGTGAACCGCTCTATCGCACGCATGCGGACGACGGGGAAGTTCGCACCAGTCTGCTCAACGACGATGCGAAAACGATCCGTGGATTGTCGCATCACGGGTCTGCGATGTTCCGGCGTTCCTCGTACGAAGCGGTGGGAGGCTACCGGCCGGAGTTCTACTTCGCGCAGGATCTCGATCTCTGGATCCGTCTCGCGGCGGCGGGCCGGATCGCGTTCGTGGACGACGATCTTTACATCGCCGCCATCGACACCGGCGCTATCAGCTCCCGCCACCGGCGGGAGCAGTTGGAAGCGGCGCGCATCGCGGTCGCACTTCGTGACGCGAAGACGACAGACGCCGAGCAGGCGCTGCTGGCGAAGGCCGCCCGGATCCGCCCCGGGCGGCGTCCGGCCGGCCACGAGGCCGACGCCCTCTACTTCATCGCGAGCTGTCTTCGCCGGAACCGCGACCCGCGGTGGCGGCTGTACGCCCGAGAGGCGCTGGGGCGGAGTCCCTGGAGCCCACGAGTGTGGAGCCTGTTCTTCCGGGGTGGACCTTGAAGCGGCCGCGATTCCATCCCGACTGGCCGCCGGAGGTGCAGGAGATCTACCGCAATGACCTCCGGGAGATCTGGGACCGGACGATCGAGCCGCAGGTCTACAACCAGTACCATGCGCAGCTCGATCTCTATCGCGGCATCGCCCGGCGATACGGAGCGCGGACCGTTCTCGACGTCGGGTGCGCGCAGGGAACGCTCGCCCTGCTTCTGGCCGAGGAGGGCCTGCGCGTCACGGCAGTCGACATCCGCCAGTCCTTTCTCGATTACGCCCGTTCTCGTTACGAGCATGGTGCAATCGAATTCGTGGCGGCCAACATCTTCGAACGTCCCTCTCTCGGCCGGTTCGATCTCGTCTTCGCCAATCAGATCATCGAACATCTCGTGTATCCGGTGGAGCTGCTGCGGATTCTGGCCGGGTATGTCGATACCGGGGGAGTCATCGTGACCTCGACGCCGAACCACGACTACTTCCGCTCTTCGCTCCCGAGCTACACGGATCTCGGCGATCCGAGGAGCCACGAGCACCGGCAGTTCTCCGCGGGAGGAGGCGATCATTTCTTCGCCTACACCGAGGCCGAGCTCCGGCGGGCGGCCGCGGAGGCAGGCCTCGACGTCGAGGAGATGATCTTTTTCGAGACCCCTTTCATTTCGGGACATTTCGGTGTGCGTTTCGTGCACGGCCGGGCTCCGGTCGGAATGCTCCGCGCGCTCGACCGCGCGGCCCTTCGCATCGCGCCGAGGAAGCTGGCGCATCAGATCTGCATGATCGTGAGGCGAAGATCGTGAGGATTCAGGACGCGCTCTTCGGCTACCTGCGCCTCGTTTCGGGACGCCTCCGGATCGCGGCGTACCGGCTCCGCGGGTTGCAGGGCGGCCCGCGATCGAGCATCGGAGGCGGTTCCGTCCTCACGCGCCCTCGCTCTGTCCGTCTCGGAACGAGGGTCGAGATCGAGCAGGGTGTCTACCTCGAGTGCGTCGCGGAAGCGGCGCGTCTCGACATCGGCGACTACGCGTTTCTCGGCATGGGAACGGAGATCGACGTCGTCGCATCCGTGCGCATCGGTGCACACGCGCTGATTGCTCCGGGAGTCTTCATCACCGACCACGAACACCGCCACAGCCGCGGAACCTTCATCGATCAGCAGGGGATCGAGGCATCGCCCGTCGTGATCGGCGAGGACGCCTGGATCGGCGCGCATGCCGTCATTCTTCCCGGTGTCACGATCGGCAACGGGGCGGTCGTCGGAGCGGGAGCGGTGGTGACGCGGGACGTGCCGCCGAACGCAGTGGCCGCCGGCGTGCCGGCCCGCATCATCGGAGAACGCCGTTGACCTGGCGCCTCGGCATCGTCGCGTCGCACGTGATCCAGTATCAGGATCCGTTCTTCAGGCTGCTGGCCGCCGAACCGGAGATCGACCTGGAGGTCCTCTTCTTTTCGCGCATCGGTGCCGTCGCCTATCGCGACGCCGAGATGTCGACGTCACTGCGATGGGACCTCGATCTGCTGCAGGGGTACCGCCATCGCTTCCTGACGAACTTCGGGGCCGGCCGGGGTTTCTTCCGGCATGTGAATCCGTCGATCGTGACGGCCATCCTCGGCGGTCGTTACGATGCCGTGATCTCCATGCCCGGATGGGGTTCGCTGTCCACCCTGCTGGCGCTCGCAGCCTGCCTCGTCTCGAATACTCCCTTTTTCTTCTACGGCGACAGCAGTTTTCCTCCCCCCGAGGATTCGGTGTTCCGCAGGCTGCGCGCCGGGATTCTCCGGTTCCTTTTCCGCCGCGCGACGGGATTCATGGTCTCGGGCAAACTCAACGCCGACTACTACGCGCACTATGGAGCGGATCGCGACCGCTTCTTCCTGCTGCCGTGGGCGGTCGACAACGAGCGTTTCGAGCAGGGAAGCCGCTTCGCTCCCGGAGAGCGTGAGGCGATGCGGGAGCGCTACGGCATCGCTCCGGACGACATCGCGTTCGTCTTCTCGGCCAAGCTGATCCCGAGAAAGGACCCGCTGGCGCTGCTCCTCGCGCTCGACTCGATGCGGCATCGGGAGCGGGCCGTGGCGGTCTACCTCGGCGAGGGTTCGATGCGAGGCGAAATCGAGGCACGCGCCCGGGAGTTGTCGCTTGCCCATCGCGTCCGCCTCCCCGGCTTCATCAATCAGAGCGATCTCCCGAAGCATTACGCCATGTGCGACGTCTTTGTCCTCCCCTCGCGGGTCGAACCGCGGGGAGCCGTGGTCAACGAGGCCATGGCCTGCGGCCTGCCCGTCGTCGTGACCGATCGCTGCGGGTCGATCGGCGACATCGTGATCGAGGGAGAAAACGCTCTGATCTATCCGGCCGGCGATCACCGGACGCTCGCGGAGTGCCTCGACCGCCTCGTCGAATCCGACGACCTCCGGCAGCGCATGGGGCGTCGGTCCCGCGACATCATCCGGACGTGGGATTACCATCGCGGAGTCGAAGGAGTCGTGGAGATGCTTCGATGGGTCGGCTCGAGGCGGAGAACGTGATCACCGTCGCGATCCCCACGTTCGAGCGCGGTCGCGTCCTCGTCCGCACGATCGACCGCCTCCTGGCCCTCGATCCCCGCCCCGGGATCATCGTCGCCGATCAGACGCCATTGCACCCCGGAGAAGTCGAGACGCGTCTGCGCGAGTGGGAGAGCCACCACCTGATCCGGCGGCTCCGGCTGCCGGCTCCCTCCATCCCGATGGCGATGAATCAGGCCCTCCTCGCAGCCGCGACGCCGCTCGTCCTGTTTCTCGATGACGACGTCGAGTTCGACGACTCGCTCCTTCCCGCGCACATCGCCGCGCACGGGCGGGAGGATGTCTGGGCCGTGGCGGGCCAGGTGCTCGAGCGGGGCGAACACCCGCAGCATCACGCCCAGGAAGCGGACCCGCTGCGCTTCCGCTTCAATCACGACACCGGCTGTTTCGTCACCAACGTGATGGCGGGCAACCTGTCGGTGAAACGCGATCGGGCGCTTCGGATCGGAGGGTTCGACGAGCATTTCGTCGGAGCCGCGTACCGGTTCGAGACGGACTTCGCTCTTCGTCTGACCGGCGCCGGCGGCCGGATCTGGTTCGAACCGGCCGCGTCGATCAGGCACCTGAAGGTGGAGGAGGGAGGGATCCGCTCGCACGGAGATCACCGGACCACGGCCTCACCCGCCCATGCCGTGGGCGACTACTACTTCGCCATCCGCCACGGCCGCCCGTTTGCGGCATACGCGATCCGCCGCGTCATCGCCAACGTGCTCACCCGCTATCACCTCCGCCATCCGTGGGCGATTCCGGCGAAGCTGCTCGCGGAGTGGCGCGGCATCGCGCTGGCGAAACGGCTGGCGCGAAAGCCTCCGAAGCTCATCGGCGGGAATTCTTCCGCGACATCGGACTTTCCCCCTGCCGAAGCACCATGATCCTCGCGTTCCTGGCGCTCGTCGCTCTCTCGGTGTCGATCGCCTTCCTCGACTGGCGAAAGGGATTCCTGCTGACGATCCTCTGCGGGGTCCTTCAGGATCCGGTGCGGAAACTCACACCCGGCACGCCGGTCGTTCTGTCGATGACCGTGGTGGTCGTGTATGCGGCGGTCCTGTTCGCGGCCCTTCCGGCCATCCGCGCAGGCTTTCGCGACTTCTCGGCCCGCTTCTGGCGTCTGAAGAGCCCTGCCGTCGTGATCGCGTTCCTGCTTCTGCTCTCCGCCATGAACGGCGTGGTGACCTTCGGGATCGCAAACTGGCAGGCGCCTCTGCTGAGCCTCTTCCTCTATCTCGTCCCGGTGCCCGCCGTGCTGCTCGGATACGTTCATCTTCGCCAGGAGTCGGACCTGCTGGGGCTCCTCCGGTTTTACGCTGTCGTGACGACGGCCGCGCTGACGGGAACCGTCCTCGAGTACTTCCGTGTCGACTTTCCCGCGCTCGGGGTCGTGGCCCTCTCCGGCGACTACATCCGGCATCTCCCGGGCATTCAGATTCGCGTTCTCTCCGGTTTCTACCGGGGCCCCGACATCATGGGGTGGCATGCCGCGATGCTGGCCATCACCGGCATCATCCTCAGCCTTCGCGAGCGGACCTTCACCCGCGCCCTTCCGTGGATCGGCGTTGCGGGATGGGGCTTCGTCAACTGCATGATCAGCGGGCGGCGCAAGGCAATCTACATGGTCGCCGTCTTCGTCGTCGTTCTCGTCTGGCGCTACGCGAAGCGGTTGCGGACCGCGCAGATCCTCTCGCTCGTGCTGGTGGGCGTCGTCATGGTCGGCATCGTGCGCGAGATCGCATCGAACGAGCGCTCGAGCGTCTACGCCAGGGGGGCCGCAGCGACCCGTCAGGAATTGCTGCAGCGGATCGAGGGAGGAACCCTCGAGACCATCCGCCAATACGGCTTTTTCGGTGCGGGACTCGGGACCGCGACCCAGGGCGTTTACCACGTCGCGCGCGGCCGGGACCTCGGCTGGCAGGAGGGAGGACTGGCGAAGCTGACCGTGGAGCTGGGCGTGCCCGGCGTGATCGCCGTGCTGGCGTTCGGATTCGCCCTGCTGCGCCTTCTCCTGGCCATCACCCGCCACCCCGATCTCCCGGAGACGTCCCAGTACATCCGTGCGGCGCTCTTCGCGATCATCGCCGCGAATGCCGGAAACTTCGCCGCCTCCGCCCAGGCCTACAGCGATCCGCTTCTCACGCTGCTGACCGCCTTCCTGCTCGGCACGCTCCTCGCCACCGCGACGCTCGACGAACGCGCTGCGGCGGCCGAACAGCCGGCGGCACGGACTGGCCTCTCTGCCGCGACCGCGTAGACTCTACGTACGCGTGCGGATCCTCCACGTCGTTCCGACTTATCTCCCCGCCCGCCGTTACGGCGGGCCGATCTTCGCCGTTCACGGTCTCTGCCGCGCGCTCGTGCAACGGGGCCACGAGGTGGAAGTGTTCACCACCGACGTCGATGGCGAGGGAGTTTCCGGCGTTCCGACCGGGACGCCCGTCGATCTCGACGGCGTTCGTGTGACCTATTTCCCCACACGCTTCCGCCGGCTCTACTGGTCGCCGCCGATGAAGGACGGCCTCGCGGATCGCATCCGCGAGTTCGACCTCGTCCACAATCACTCGGTGTTCCTCTGGCCGACGGCCGCCGCAGCGACGGCCGCGCGCGTGCGGAAGGTCCCCTATGTCATCTCGCCGCGCGGCATGCTCGTCCATGAACTGATCCGCCGCCGGAGCCCGCTGGCGAAGAGGGCGTGGATCCGTCTCGTCGAGCAGCGGAACTTCCGCTCCGCCGCCGCCATCCATTTCACCTCCCGGCTCGAGGCCGACGAAGCCCGCCGCGTCGGCCTGCCGATCCCGCGGCCGTTCGTCGTGCCGAACGGAATCGATCTCCCGCCGTCCGTTCCCGTCGCGCGCGATCCCGCAACGATCCTCTTTCTGGGACGCATCACCTGGAAAAAGGGGATCGACAGGATCATCACCGCGCTCCCGATGATTCCCGGCGCCCGTCTGATCGTCGCGGGAAACGACGACGAGTCGCTCACGCCGCGGCTCGCGGAGCTGGCGGAGCGGCTTCGGGTGACGGATCGGATCGAATTCACAGGACCGGTCGGCGGCGATCGCAAGCGCGACCTCCTCGCCCGCGCCACGGTGGTCGTCCTTCCGTCGATCTCCGAGAATTTCGGCAACGTGGTCCTGGAGGCGATGGCCGCCGCCGCGCCGGTGGTCGTCACCCCTGAAGTCGGTCTGGCCGACGACGTCGCGAAAGCGCGGGCGGGCCTGGTCAGCAGCGGCCATCCCCGTGATCTCGCCGCGGCCATCGCCCGGATCGTGAACGACCCCGAGCAGCGCCACGAGATGGGACAGCGCGCGCGAAAGCTGGTCGAGGAAACGTTCACCTGGCCGCGAATCGCCGAGCGGATGGAGCAGGAGTATGCCCGCCTTCTCTGAACTCGTCACGCCGGTGGTGCTCACCCGCGACGAGGCGCCGAACATCGGACGGACCCTCGGCCAGCTCACGTGGGCGCGCGAGGTCATCGTCGTCGACAGCTTCTCCACCGACGCCACCGCGGAGATCGTCGCGACCTTTCCGAACGCGCGCTTGGTCCAGCGGCGCTTCGACGACCTCGCCACGCAGTGGACCTTCGCCGTCTCGCTGGCGACGACGCCCTGGGTCCTGACTCTCGATGCCGACTACTACCTCCCCGACCGGACGCTTCTCGAGATCGCCCGTCTGGAGCCTCCGCCGATGGTCCACGCCTACGAGGTGGAGTTCACCTACGCGATTCGGGGCCGGCCGCTCCGCCGCTCCCTCTATCCTCCCCGCGCCGTCCTTCTCCGCCGCGGCCACTTCGAGTTCTACATGGACGGCCACACGCAGCGTGTGCGCATCAGCGGGATCACCGGCCGGCTCGAGGGACGGATCGTCCACGACGACCGCAAGCCGCTCGGCGCGTTCATCGCCCGTCAGCGACGGTACATGCGCGACGAGGCGGCCAAGCTGCGCGCCACGCCGATGCGGGATCTCCCTCTGTCGGGAAGAGTCCGGAAGCTTGTCGTCGTGGCCCCCTTCGCCGTCCTCCTGCACACGCTGTTCGTGCAGCGACTCGTCTTCAGCGGCCCCGCCGGGTGGTACTACGCATTCGAGCGCGCCCTCGCCGAAGGGATCCTTTCACTCGAATTGCTCGGACTCGGCAGCCGGAACAGAAGTTAGGCCGGAACACGAGTCGCCTTCCAACCCCTTCGACCCCTCCGCCCCTTGACACACCAACCGGTGACGCAGGCTCGCGCATGGCAGTAAATATGGCAATGGACGTGGAGTCAATATGGCAGTACGTGTGGTGTAGATGTGGCACAAGATGTGGCAGCAGAGCCCAGCGCCGCCGTGCCGCCGGCCCGGGGAGCCTGTCGAACCAGATGGCCGGGACGATCGCGGCGGCTCCCATGCAGGAGTGAGGAGCGGGCTTGCAGTACGTGTCGGGCCGCTGCAAAGGTGTTCGGCGGGCGGCGGTTCTTCATCCC
>DATLYG010000191.1:0-2183 GCA_035574985.1 Thermoanaerobaculia bacterium
ACGCCGTGGCGATCGTGCAGCGCGATCTCAAGCGCATGCTCGCCTGCTCCGGCATCGCCCACGTCGGCTACATGATGATCGCCATGCTGACCGTGCGCCCCGACTCGGTCGCCGCCGTCGCGGTCTATACGATCACCTACGCTCTGATGAACATCGGCGCGTTCGGCGTGGTCTCGCTGCTGTCGAAGAATCAGAACGACCCGCAGACGCTCGACGATGTGGCCGGGCTCGGTTTCCGGCGGCCGTTTTACGGCCTCGCGCTGGCCGTCTGCATGTTCTCGCTCTCCGGCCTCCCTCCGACGGCCGGGTTTTTCTCGAAGTTCTACGTGTTCAAGACGGCCATCGAGTCGGGTCACGTCACCGTCGCGTTGATCGGTATCCTGACGAGCATCGTCTCGGTCTACTACTACCTGCGCGTCGTCTACTACCTCTACATGAAGGAGCCGGTGGAGGGGTACACGCCGGCGGCCGTCGGAGGGGTCTTCGCAAACGGGGCGCTCGCCATCTCGCTGATCGGGATTCTCGTGATCGGCCTCTTCCCGACGCCACTCTTCACGATGGCGGGTGAAGCGGCGCGCCTCCTGCTCCAGTGATCCGATGCCGGGCCGGGGAAACGATCGCGACACGATTTCGGAGATGACGACGGGCCGGCTCTCGGTCTATCTCCGCTGTCTGACGTATCTCGAGTCGATCCAGCAGAAGACCGTCTCGTCGCACGAACTGGCGGAGCGGTTCCACCTCAACTCCGCCCAGATTCGAAAGGACCTCGCCTGCTTCGGTGAGTTCGGCACGCGCGGGGTCGGCTACGACGTCGCGAGGCTCAAGCAGAACCTGATCCACACCCTCGGCATCGACCGCACCCGGAAAGTGGTCATCGTCGGGGCGGGAAACCTCGGCATGGCCCTGGCCGATTATCGCGGCTTCAACAGCAACGGCTTCCACATCGTGGCGATGCTCGACATCGACCCGATGAAGATCGGAAGGTCCTCGCGCAGCGGGATTCCCGTCGTGCCGTTCGACGCGCTGCGCGACCTCGTGGCGCGCGACGGTGTCGAGATCGGCATCATCGCCGTCACCGCCGAATCGGCGCAGAGCGTCTACGACCACCTCGTCGACGCCGGCATCCGCGCCGTCCTCAACTTCGCACCCGTGCAGATCCGACTCCGCAGCGGCGTCAAGCTCAAGAGCGTCGACCTGCGCATCAACCTCGAGTCGCTCTCCTTTTATCTGAAGAACGTCGAGAACGGGGGCGACGCGTCCGGTCTCACCGGCAGCGACTGAACGGCTACTCCAGCGCGGCGCTCATCCGGCGCTGCAGATCGGCAATCGCCTCCTCGAGAATCGGAAGGAGGGCGGTGGCGCGGTCGAAGTCCTCCATCCTCGCGCATTGCTCGATCTGCCTGGCGAAGTCGAACGCCGCCGACCCGATGAAATTGCTGACCGATCCCTTCAGCTTGTGCGCGCTCTGGGCGAGCGTGAAGGAGTCGCGGGACTCGATCGCGCCGCGGATCGAGAGCAGCAGAGGGGGCGTTTGTTTCGCGAACGCGTCGCTCACCCGGGCGAGCAGTTTCACGTCGCCGCCGACGGCGCTGATGATCGGGTCGGACGGAGCGAGCGCCCGGAGAACCTCGTCGAGTTCTTCGCGCCTGACCGGTTTCATCAGTACCGCGTCCATTCCGGCGTCGAGGCATCGCGTCTGGTCTTCCGGCCGGATGTAGGCGGTCACCGCGATGATGGGAGTCCGCCGGCCGCGCTCGGTCTGGCGAAAGCGGCGCGTCGCCTCCACGCCGTCGAGCCGCGGCATCTGGACGTCCATCAGCACCGCGTCGAACAGGCCGTTCTGCAGCGCCTGAAGGGCCTGTTCGCCGTCGCTGACGAGCACCACCTCGTGACCCAGCCGCCGCAGCGCCTCGGCCGCGAATTCCTGACTCACCGGATGATCCTCGGCCAGCAGCACCCGGAGGGGGGCGCCCGCCCGCGGCATCTCGGAGGGAACGAGGACCGGCGCGGTCCGGACGCCGAGGGCCGTCTCGATCGCCTCGACCAGCTCGCGCTCGGCCACGGGACGCGTGACGCGCGGGATGTCATCCCGGACCGGATCGCCCGGTGCGGCGATGAGCACCAGCGGCTCGTACCGGTCTCGAGCGACCGCGGCCGGCTCGTTGCGAATCGACGTCATCGCT
>DATLYG010000192.1:0-4743 GCA_035574985.1 Thermoanaerobaculia bacterium
TCACTGCTGTCGAAATAGTCGGCATTTGTCACGCCACCGGCGGCAAGCCGCACTACTGCATCGTTGAGCTCGAGAACACCCACCGGAGCGAGCGGCTCACGCTCATAACTCTACGTCAATGGCCGATCCAGTGTCAGGCGCAAATACCGGGTCCCAGGAATCAGATTGTAATCACCAATTTCGTATGTCAGGCCGGTCGCCGATGAGATCGTCGGCTTATCAACAGTCAGATGCGTCCGATCCGTGATCGTGGTCACGACTCGAGACTCTCTCACTCCCCCTGTATAGATGTTGATCACATCGCCCGGTGTGAGCCTGTCGAACCGGACTCGATCCCGCGCGCCATCGACCCCAACGATGAGCGTAGTTCCGTTCGTCGTCACTGTGCCAGGACCGACGACCGGTGCTACCGCTGTAAATCGCTGCGGCCGCAAGCCGATCCGATAGAGTCCACTGTAGTAGGAACCTGGTCCTTTCGCCTGTCCATACGGGGGAGCGTGGAGCAGCATGACATTGTCGTTTCTGGCGAACCGCTCGCCTGTACTGCTAATCGGAGTATCTCGGACGATGATCCGAGTGATTCCCGCCGGAGCGTCGGTCGCAAGCGGCGCGCCGCGCCGGAACATCTGCCGCTTCTCCACGAAAAGGCGCTTCCACGCGATCATTTCAGCCGAGGTGGCGCTCTTCACCAGCCCTCCGTCGAAGGTCGCTGTCGCCTCAACTTTATAGTTGTCGCCAGCGCGTGCCGAAGCGTCCAACTCCATCACAACACCGACGTAGCCGTTCGCCCCTGAGGTGACTGAGTACGTGCCGTTGCCGTTGTCAGTCACTCCGCTTCCTGTCAGCTTCGGGAGCGCACCGACGTTGTCGCCCGCTCGTGACCCTGGGACAGGTTGAACGATTCCTGGACCACCGGCCACATACGGCGAGCGATCGGGCGGATCGAGTACCTTGAGGACCACAGGAACTCCCGGTGTCGCGACTCCATTCTTGATTGTCCGCAATCCGACCGGAATCGCTGCGTCACGTCCAAGGAAACTTTGAAAGCGAGGGTATCCGTAACTTGGAACTCCGCTGAGACCTGGCGGCACGTTCGACAAAAGGATGCGCGTGTCGTCGATGCCGGAACTCGCGTTCTCGAACCTGACTTCTGCGTCGGCGAATCCGCAGCTCGCCGGCGGTGGATCGCTGACCGTCACGGTCGCCGAACCCAAATCAATCCGGTTATCGTCCGGATTGGAAGCATAGCCGCTCACGACGTGCGTTCCGACCCAATTGCAGCCCGTACGCGAACTGATGGAAGGCGTGTTGTAGCAGGGTGGCGCGTTGCCGTTCGACATTTGAGGAACTTCATCGACGAGGACCGTCGTAACGCAGTGAGATTGGTCAGGGGACACCCGCGCTCCACCCGCCGACCAGTAGATCACGTTGCCCGACACATATGCCGATACCTGTCCGGCGGCGGGCAACGCCAGCGCCGTGGCCACGACACCGCAGAGTAGGATCGCACACGGGGATGGACCGCGATTCATGAAACCTCCTGACGAGTTGTTGGGGATCCGAAGCGCGCGCTGAGTACGTATCGTTCGCGGTAATGTCAAGACTTCTCTGCACCCGTACCCTCGATTTCGACTCCTCATCAGAGGAGTGACGGCGAGCGAGGTTTCCCTACCCTCAATTTCAGTTTGTGAGGCCTCGTTTGACTCACAAGGTCCCTCACAAGGTCGAGGATCACGCGCGAGATTTTGCCCGTTATTAGGCAGTTCCCATCGTCGCGCCGAGAGATTTCTTCTCGTAAAGGGGCCGCTCCGCGGCCTGTCACGCCGGAGGTCGCGGGTTCGAGCCCCGTCGGCCCCGCCAGTTCGAGCGATCCGCACTTCGCCGCATGACCGGCGAGCGACGAAACTCGAAACTCCTCGCCCTTACGCGGCCGCCACCCACCCGCCTATCACATGCCGCGCGAACGCGAAGGCGCTCGTGAATCCCGGCGAGACCGCGTTCAGAACGTGCAGGCAGCGCCCGGACTCCTCGACGACGAAGTCCATCACCAGTTCTCGTTTTCGAAGGTCGAACAACTGCGCGCGGATTCCGACCTTCTCGCATGCGACCAGATGACGGGAACGAATCGCCGGTACCAGGGCGCGCGCCGCCGCAACGAAGAACGGCCTGGCGAAGCGGCGAGCCTCCTCGTGCACATATCGGCGGAAGCCCCGGTCGATCGCATACTGGCGCGCGAGCGTCGCAGCAATGCGAATGCTCTCGCCCGCGCGCACTCCCCGAAACCCGTGGTACTGCTCCCGCCCTAACGCGGGGACGGCGGTCGGTCCGAGATGGATCGTACCGTCAATGCTGCGCGTGACGTGCACCCCGAGGAACGGGACCGAAAGGTCGGGAACGGGATAGATCTGACGGCGGATCGGAATGCCGGCATCGCCAGCGAGCCTGTAGTACGAACCCCGGAACGGCAGGATGACGTAGCCGTGCCCGGCTCCGAACTGACGGGCGACAAGGTCGGCCTGAAGTCCGGCGGCGTTGATGAGCGTGCCGAAGCCGAATGCCTCCCCACGGGCGCGAACCGCCGATTCGCCGGCGCGCGACACCTCCGCCGGGGCGCCGAAGAAGAACGTCACTCCCTCCCGTTCGAGCGCACCGCGAAGCGTCCTCAGAACGGTCATCGGATCGATCACCGCCGTGTCGGGCGTGAAGAGCGCACGTCCGGTCACCGTTCGCGCCGCAGGCTCGAGGTCGCGGAGCTGTTGCGCGTCGATGATCTCCGCACGCGCACCGTTGGCCAGGCCGCGCGAGAGCAGCAGGTCGAGCACGGCATCGTCGGACTCGCGAACCGGCAGCACGACTTTTCCCGATCGCTCGAACGGCAGCCGGTGTTCCTCGCAGAACTCGGCCATCTCCCGCGCTCCCGCCGCACACAGCCGCCCCTTCAGCGAACCCTCGGGATAGTAGATGCCGGAGTGGAGCACACCGCTGTTCCGGCCGCTGGCGTGCCGCCCGAGGTCGCTTTCCTTCTCGAAAACGGCAATCGTCCGCCGCGGGTCGCGCCGCCGAAGCTCGCGCGCAAATGCGAGCCCCATGATCCCGGCGCCGATGATGATGGTGTCGAAGGTACGGCCGGTGGTCTGCATGCGGGCGGAGGCACCATATGGGGCGCATCCGGTCAGCGTCAACCCTTCCCACTGGCGCCGCCGCAGTTCGCGACCTATGAATGGAGCCATGGCACGCGGATGGGAAAGCAAGTCGGTCGAGTCGCAGATCGAAGAGGCGCGGCAGAGCACCGAGCGCCGTGAGACGCCGACGCGCGAGGAAATCGAGCGGCGGGCCAGGCGGGACGAGCTGGAGCTGTCGCGGCGGAGAATCGTCCGCGAACTCTCCGAGGCGACCTCGCCTCTCCGCAGGGCTGCTCTCGAGCACGCTCTCGCTCACCTCGACGGCGAGCTGGAAAAGATGGGCGCCGGGCCGGAACGTGATCCGGCTCACAGATCGTGGGACGATCCGGGTCTAACATGATTGCGAAAAGACAGGCGGGACTCTGAACGGGGGGCGTACCACACGCTCCCCGTTCGTCTTTTGGAGGAGATCATGCGATTGCGTTTCACCGTTTTCCTGATGCTCATTCTGGCGCTTGCCGCCTGCCGCAACCGCGAGAACGCCGTGACGAACAGCTACGGCACGGGTGTGATCAGCGGCGAGGTGACCGTGGCCGGAGGGGCGAGTCCGGCCGGGATCGAGGTGAGCGTTCCCGGCACCGGAATGGTGATGACGCTCGCAGAGGATGGCCGGTTCTTCTTCGCCGGCGTGCCGGAGGAGGCATCGCTCCGGTTCGTCCGTGACGCGGATGGCATCGACGCGACGATGCCGCTGGCGAAGAGTTCCGGCAGTCTCTCCGTCGAAGTGCATGGATCGAGTGCCGGCCGGCGCCGCGCCGCCCCCGGTCCGAAGATGAAGGAGTTTGAAGGATTGATCCGCAGCGTGTCGGAGACGGAACTGGTCGTCTTCACCTCCCATCGGGAAGAAGTCACGTTCGCGCTGAATGCGCAGACGGTGATCCGGAAGGGGCGCGAGATGCTGACCGCTGACGATCTCGCGGCCGGCGATCGCGTTCACGTCAAGGCCGCCGACAGAGACGGGGTCCTGACGGCGTCGCTCGTGATCCTGCAGAACCCCGCCGACGATGACGGCGGCGGCGACCGCGGCGGCACGACGGCCACGGCGAACGGTCACGTGAAGTCCCTCGGCACGTCCGAGATGGTCGTCCTCGAGGCGAACGGCCACGAGAAGACCGTCCAGGTCACCGATCAGACCGAGATCAGGAAATACGGACAGCGGATCACGTTCAGCGAAATCAGGGAAGGCGACAAGGTGGAGTGCCGCGGAACGAGGGTCGACGCGACGACGATCAGGGCCGTCCAGATCATCGTGCAGGATCCGAAGGGTCGGGGGAAGTAGCGGGAGCGGATTCCTCGCGCGGAGATGCAGGGGCGCGCTTCGGCGCGCCCTTGCTTTGATAGGCGAAGGAGACGGCGAGCAGGAGCGCTCCGAGAACGAGAAACGACAGGATGCGGTAGACGCGCTCGAGCTCGGATAGATCGTAGAGAAACACCTTCGCGATCGTCACCCCGAACAGCGACAGGGCCAGCCACCGGAGGAACGGTGAGGATCGGGCGAAACCGATCGCGATCAGCACGCTGGCGTAGGCCATCCAGAGTGCCGACCAGCTGAAATCGCGAG
>DATLYG010000193.1:0-7081 GCA_035574985.1 Thermoanaerobaculia bacterium
CGGCGGGAGTCTGGAGGTGTCGCGATGACGGGAGTCGTGAGCGGCGGCTGGAACTTCGTGTGGGCCGCCTGGATCGTCAGCGCCGTCGTGCTCGGGGCGTGGGCGGCGAAGACGTTCGCCGCGCTGCGCACCGCTGCGGCGGAAGCACGGCCGAACAGCGAGCGGTGAGAGGTGTCACGACCGCAGGGTGACGTGATTCCTCGTTGGCGGAAGCGAGGGCAGCCTACCGTGACGGCGACGGTCGATGAGAGCCTTCGTGATCGCCGCTGCCGTGTTTCTGACCGCTGCCGCGCTCGACGCGCAGCAGCCGGCGAAGGACGAATGTCTGGCCTGTCACGAAACGGTCGATGCGAAAACGTTCGACGGCTCCGTCCACGGGCCGCTCGAATGCACGAGCTGTCACGCCGACGTCACGACTGCACCCCACGGGGTGCCGCCGCAGAAGGTCGACTGCGCATCGTGTCACCCCGACACGGTCGCGGCCTGGAACAACAGCCTGCATGCGAAGGCACGCCGCGCCGGGATCGCGCCGGGCGCGACGTGCGCCGACTGTCACGGCGGCCCCCACGCCATTCTGTCGAAGAGCGATCCGGCATCGAAGACCTTTCACACGGCCATCCCGAAGACCTGTGCGGCCTGTCATGCGCAGAAGTTCGTCATGGAGAAGGCGGGGCTCAGCGCGCAGCCGGCCATTTCGTACCAGGAGAGCATTCACGGGCGGGCTGCCGCGAGGGGTTCGGCGAGGGCGGCCGTCTGTACCGACTGCCACGAAGCGCACGACATCCGGCCGGCGAACGATCCTCAGTCGGGAGTCTTCAAGTTCAACGTGGCCCGCACCTGCGGGAGATGCCATGCACGGATCGCCGGCGAGTATGGCGAAAGCGTCCATGGCAGGGCGCTGGCGCGGGGCAACTGGGACGCGCCGGTCTGCGCCGACTGCCACGGCATCCACACCATCGCCAGGGTCGCCGATCCCGACAGGGGACCGCGCTCGAGCTGCGCGCACTGTCACGAAGGCGTCCGTCTCTCGCGCGAATTCGGCGTTCCGACGCAGCGCGTGCAGTCGTTCGAGAGGAGCTATCACGGACTGGCGCGGCGGATGGGGTCGGTCGTCGCCGCCGACTGCGCGAGCTGCCACGGCCCGCACGATACGAAGCCGTCGTCCGATCCGCGTTCGGCCATCCATCCGCGGAACCTGCAGAAGACCTGCGGGAAATGCCACCTCGGCGTCCGGGCGAACTTCGTGCGCGGCAAGGTCCACCTCGTCGAGGGAGACGTCAGCGACACGTCGTCGAAGATCGTCACGTGGGTCCGCAGGATCTACGTTCCTCTGATCATCGTCACGATCGGCTTCATGCTTCTCCACAACATGCTCATCTGGTGGAGGAAGGCGTGGCGCGCGCGGCAGATGCGAGGCAAGACCGTCCTGCGCATGAACCTCAACCAGCGCATCCAGCATCTGCTTTTCGCCTCGAGCTTTTTGGTGCTGGTCGTCAGCGGGTTCGCCCTCGCGTGGCCGGAGTCGGTGATCGCTGCGGCTTTCGGGCCGAGCGAGGAACTGCGCCGCCTGGTGCACCGCATCGCCGCCGTCGTGATGATCGCCCTCGGCGTCTACCACTTCGGCTACATGCTCTTCACGAAGGAAGGACGGCAGGGTCTTCGCGACTTCCGGCTCCGCACGGCCGACGCGCGCGACCTGCTCGCCGTCCTCCGTGGCCGCCCGCACCGCGCCGGTCGCTTCAACTACGCGGAGAAGACCGAGTACTGGGCGGCGCTGTGGGGGACCATCGTGATGGCGGCGACGGGCGTGATGATCTGGTACTTCGTCGGCGTCGCCACCTGGATTCCGCGGTGGTGGATCGACGTCGCCACGGCCGTCCACTTTTACGAGGCGGTCCTGGCCACGCTGGCGATCATCGTCTGGCACTTTTACCACGTGATCTTCGACCCCGACGTCTACCCGATGAACTGGGCCTGGTACGACGGGAAGATGCCGGAGGATCTCTACCGCCACGAACACCCGGGAGCGGTCGATGAGCTGTCGTCCGAACGCAATCCCGAGAGGAAGGAATGATGACGGAACTTCACACCCGACGGCCGCTGGCGAGTAATCTCGTCAGCGAGCTGGGAGCAGGGATCGCAATCGTCGGGATGGCGAATCTCGCCTTCCTGATCTACCTCGACTTCAGGCAGCCGCAGTCGAGTCCTTACTTCGGAATCCTGACGTGGATCGTCGCGCCGGCGATCTTCATCTTCGGAGGGCTGACCTTCATCGCCGGGATGATTCTCGAGAGGCGCAGGAGGCGGCGGCTCGCTCCCGACGTCGTTCCCGAGTATCCGCGGATCGATTTGAACGACAGGAGAACGCGCGTGGTGACGATCGTCTCCGCGATCGGCCTCGTTCTCTTCGTCACCGCGAGCGTCGTCGGAAGCTATCACGCGTACCACTACACCGATTCGGACGAGTTCTGCGGAACGCTCTGCCACGAGGTGATGCATCCCGAGTACACGGCGTACAAGGGATCGCCGCACGCGCGGGTCGGCTGCGCCGGCTGCCACGTCGGGCCGGGCGCGGGCTGGTTCGTCCGCTCGAAACTCTCCGGTGCCTACCAGGTCTACGCCACGCTCGCCAACAGATACCCGCGGCCGATTCCGACGCCGGTGGCGAATCTCCGCCCGGCGCAGGAGACGTGTGAGCAGTGCCACTGGCCCGAGAAGTTCTTCGGCGCGCAACTGAAGGTCTTCGATCACTACGCCTACGACGAGGAGAACACGCCGCGCGAAGTGCGGATGCTGATCAAGACCGGCGGCGGCAGTCCCGAGGCGGGGCAGACCTCCGGGATTCACTGGCACATGAACATCCTCAACGAGGTGACGTACGTCGCCGAGGATCCGAAGCGCCAGATCATTCCGTGGATTCAGTTGAAGGACCGGCGGACGGGACGGGTCACGGTTTACAAGCTGCCCGGGTCGAAGCTGACCGATCAGCAGATCGCCGCGGCGCCGAAGCGGACGATGGACTGTGTCGACTGCCACAACCGTCCGACTCACATCTACGTCGCGCCCGACCGGGCGGTCGATCGCGCTCTCCGCGCCGGCACGATCGACCGCTCGCTGCCCTTCATCAAGCAGCAGGCGGTCGCGGTGCTGTCGAAGGACTATCCCTCCACCGACGCCGCTCTGCGCGCGATTGCCACCGACCTCGTGGCGTGGTATCGCGAAAACCGGCCGGACGCGTATGCGACACGGAGGGCCTCGATCGACGGCGCCGTGACGACCTTGCAGCAGATCTTCCGAACGACGCGCTTCCCGGAGATGAAGGTCGACTGGCGGACGCATCCCGACAACGTCGGCCACCTCACCTCCGCAGGCTGCTTCCGTTGCCATGACGACCAGCACGTCAGTGCCGACGGGAAACGCATCAGCAAGGACTGCAGCATCTGCCACACGATGCTGCCGCAGTCCGACGGAACGGTCGCCTTCGAGCATCCCATCGACATCGGGGACCTGAGGGAAACCAACTGCGCCGACTGCCACACGGGCAGCGGCATGGAGTGAAAGGAGATCCGGACCATGTCTCGAAACACGACTGCCGTTCTTCTCGCTCTGATCGTGATGCTCGCAGCCGTTCCGTCCTTTGCCGCATCCGATGGTGCGGCGCTCTTCAAATCGAAGTGCGCCGTCTGCCACGGCGAAGACGGCAGCGGCAACACGAAGATGGGAAAGACGATGAAGCTCCGCCCTCTCGGCTCGCCGGAGGTCCAGAAGCAGACCGACAAGGAACTGTATGCCTGGACGGCGGAGGGAAAGGGGAAGATGCCGGCCTACAAGAACAAGCTGAGTGAAGAGGACATCAACGCGCTCGTCGCCTTCATGCGGACGCTCGCGAAATAGTCAGTTCATCGCAACGAAAGGAGAAATCTCGATGAATCGGAAAGTACTCGCATTGACGGCTGTAGTGATGCTCGTGGTCGCGACGGTGCCGGCGATCGCCGCCGACGCCGCGGCGACCTACAAGGCGAAGTGCGCCGCCTGCCACGGTCCCGACGGATCCGGACAGACGGCCATGGGAAAGAAGATGCAGCTCCGCGATCTCGGTTCGCCGGAAGTCCAGAAGCAGACCGACAAGGAGCTGACGGCTTTGATCACCGATGGCAAGGGGAAGATGCCGGCCTACAAGGACAAGCTCAGCTCCGAAGAAATCACCGCGCTCGTCGGCTTCATCCGCAAGATGAAGAAATAGTCGTACCCGGGCCGCGGCGGCGGGATGTCCCGCCGCCGCAGCCCGGAGTTCCCTTCGAGTGCAGCGGTTGGCCGGTGTACGACTGCATTAGTGCACCGGGACACTCATGTCGTGGCCCGGTACGGGTCCTGCCGTGCGGTGCAGGCGGCTGGAGTCGCCGCTCGCGGAGAGTCCGGGCTTCCACGAACCGTCGGGCTGCTTCTCGACGCTGAAGAAAATCGTGCGCGGTGCTTCGGAGCGCACGATGACGTCCGCGCGGACCAGCGCAACCGACTGCAGTCTGTCGAACGCCGGTCGCGAGACCACCACCAAGCTCTGCGGCCGCGGGACGATTCCATCGAGGCTCTTCCAGTCGATGCCGCCCGCTTCGACGTGGCGCACGCGGGCCAGCGGGAGCGAGGTCGTTTCCTGCGGCAACGGATACGAGCGGACGTTGACCGACTGGTAGGCCGCTCCGAGTTCGCGCCCGGCCGCCTCCCCGCGAGTCTTCACCGCCCACGCGGTGGCGAACTGCCCGGCGCCTCCGCGCGTTTCGTCCGCGACGACGGCGGGAAGCCGGTTGCCGGTCCGGAGGGACTGCTCGACCCGGGCGAGGACGGCGGTCAGCACGAGCGAGTCGGGATCGGCAGCGAAGAGTGGCGAGGCGAGAAGCAACAGCGCGGCGACTGCGGCGGCTGGACGTTTCATCCGGGTGGTTCCTCCGCAGGATGGGACGAACGGGGCGAGGAGAAGTTCTTGGTGCTCGACCGCCGTGCCGGACTCAGGGGGTCGCCCCCTCGCGCAGAGAAAGTCCTTCGGCACGCCATGCGTCGAGTCCGCCGAGGATCGCCGCCGCGTCGAATCCCGCCTTCCTGAGCAGCAGCGCCGCACGGGCGCTCGTCTCTTCGGCGGGTCACGTGCAGTAGGTGAGAATCGGCCGGCTCCGCTGGAGGTAGGGAATCTCTCCCTCCAGCCGCGAAAGCGGTATGTGAAGCGCACCGGGAATGTGCGCGTGGAGGTACGACTCGGCGTCGCGGACGTCGATCACGACCACGCTGCCGCTGGCGATCCATGCCTTCGCGTCCGCCACGCCGATGCGCGGGACCGCGGAGATCGCCTGCTCCTCCGAATCGGGGCGCGTCACGGCGGGAGGAAGATCGCTCTTTCGTGCGCTGCGGGTGGCAGCCCACCCGCCGAAGAACGTCAGCGCGGCGGCCGCCGCCACGGTCCATGCGATGCCCTTCCGGTTTTTTCTTCTCATTGGCGAGACACCTCCAGGTGATCTTCGACTTCGCAGACACACGGTGAAGACCATGCGGTCTCCAGCAGTTCATCGCGTTCCAGAGGCGAGAGAACCTCTCCCCGAAGGGCCAGCCGCCCGTCGCGGAACGTGATTGCGACCCGTTCGATCGCGAGCCGGCGGCGTCTGCAGGCGCGCTGGAATTCCGCGACGACGTCACGACCGGCGTCCGGGGGCGGCTGCACACGAATGCGATTCGTGATTCCGCGAATGCCCGCCATGCCGCAGATCGCCGTTTCGACGAGACGTTTCTGGTACGCCCGTGCCAGAACGCCTTCGATCGTCACCCAGCCGTCGTTGACGGTGACCGACGGAAGGGTTTCGGCATTCAGGGCGAGCGATTCGATGACTCCGCTCAGCACGCGCTGCAGGGCCATGTCGGAGCGGTACCCGCCGATGGTGGGACGGACCTCGATCTCGTTGCGCACCGGCGCGCGCATCCTCTTCACGATCCTCTCGGCAAGGCACTTCTCCGCGTAGGTGTGGACGGTCCCCCGGAGGACGACCTCGCGTCCTTCCGTCCCGACTTCGATTCGCTCCGCGTCGATGGCCGCGTTCCAGCGCAGCTCGTCGAGGATGTCCTGATGAGGAGCGGGGAGCGGTGCGGTTCGATTCATGTCGACGGGGCCCTATCGCACCATGGCGGGCTCGCACTCTCTCTGTGTCGCCTGCGTTGCGAGAGCGTTGACGGTGAGCACCGGACAGCGGCTGTGCTGCACGATGCGCTCGGCGAGGGTGCCGAGGAAGCTGTCGGCGAGGGTCCGTTCCGACGGAATCCCCAGGGCGATCAGGCCGGCGTCGATCGCCAGTGCGAACTGCAGGATCTCGTCGACATGCTCATCCGACGGAATCAGCACGACGTCGCATCGCGCCCTCAGCTCCGCAGGGATCCACATCTGCACGCGCGTCAGATCGTGCGCCCCCATGTGGGCGTCGGGCTGCTCGACGCAGCGGAGCAGGGAGAAACGCGCCTGCGGGCCGGCGATGATCGCCGCCTGCCGCAGCGCCTCCCGGCCGGCGTCGGTGAGCATCACCGGGCAGGCGACGGTGCGAACGCTCGCCGACTCGCCGGCGTCGGGGTTCACGGCGATCACCGGCACGGGAGCCCTGCGCATGACCGCCTCGGTCATCGACCCGACGACCAGCCGCCGCACTCCGGTCCGTCCGTGCGTCCCCATCACGACGATCTCCGCGCCCGACTCCCGAATCTGGCCGACGATGGCGGCGAGCGGCTCGGATACGATGACGCGGACGTCGAAGGGAACGGAGCTGCTGATGTTCCGCTCCGCGTGCGTCTGCAAGGCCTCGGTTGCCTCGTCGATCATCCTCTGCCGCGCAAACTCGAACACCCCCGCCGCCGCGGCGGTGACGTCGACGGGTGGCATGAACACATCGGCGTGGATCACCAGGAGGTGGGCACCGAAACGCTCGGCGAGGCCGCTTGCGTACCGCAGCGCGTGCGCGGCCGCATCGCTGAGGTCCGTAGGGACGAGGATCAGCCTCGGCGTTTCCATGCTCCACCTCCCCGGTGCGCGACCGTCCTTCATCGGTCACGGCGG
>DATLYG010000194.1:0-42173 GCA_035574985.1 Thermoanaerobaculia bacterium
GAGATGCAGCGGAGCGCGGACGTGTCGTCGAGCATCGCCGTCGTCGGGCAGGCCGTGATCGTGCTCGTGCTCGTCGCCGCCGGGAGGTTCCGTTCCGATGATTGACGCGCTCGTGCAGTCGCTGCCGCTCGCCGTCGTCGCCTCCGTGCCGCTGCTGCTCGCGGTTCAGGGAGAGCTCGTCGTCCAGCGCGCCGGCATGATCAACCTCGGCCTCGAGGGAATGATGCTGACGGCGGCGATGAGCGCCGTCGTCGCGGCGGTGACGACGGGAAGCATCGCCGCGGGATTCGCAGGAGGCGTCGCCGGCGCGTTCGCCGTCGCGCTCCTGTTCGGCCTCTTCGCCATCCGGCTCCGGGCCGATCAGATCGTCACCGGAACGGCGATCAACCTCCTCGCCCTCGGTGTCACAGGATTCGTGTATCACGAATTCCGTGACAGCCGCCTCTTCACCGGACCGCTCCCGGCCGCCGGCAGCGGGCCGTTCGTGATCGCGGCGTGGATCGTCGCTCCTCTCGTCGTCGCGACGCTCCTCTGGCGGACCAGCTTCGGACTGCGCCTCCGCGCATGCGGCGAGAACCCGGCGGCCGTCGCCGCGAACGGAGCCGGCGTCGCCCGTCACCGGCTCGCAGCGCTCGCGCTCGAAGCCCTCCTCGCCGGCTGCGGCGGCGCCTATCTGTCGCTGCTCCTCTCGAACGGCTTCGCCGAAAACATGACCGCAGGGCGCGGCTTCATCGCTCTCGCGATCGTGATCTTCGGGCGGTGGAAGGTGTCGGGAGCGGTCGCAGGAACGGCACTCTTCGGCGCCGCGGCGGCGATCCAGTATGCGATTCAGGCCGGCGGCTCCGGCGTCCCGTTCCACCTGCTCCTCGCCGTCCCCTACCTCGTGACGCTCGCCATCCTCGCCGGAGTCACGGGTCACGTCCGCGCACCCGCCTCACTCGGCAGGTGAGCGCATCACCCCCGCCCCCACGGGCCCAGCACCTCCCACACCGAGCGCAGGCCCGCCGCCGCACTCCGCACCGCCGCCGGCTGATGCGGCATGGCGGCGAGGGCGGCGGCGATGAGGGGGACGGCCTCCGGCATCTGCGGAGCGAGATCGGCTTCGTGATCGGCGACGAAACGGGTGCTGACACGGCCGGCGCGGAATTCCGGATGCGTCACCACGCGGCGGAGGTACGGGATGTTCGTCTTCGTGCCGAGGATGACGTACTCGCGAAGAGCGCGATCGAGGCGCGCGATGCAGGCGTCGCGGTCGGCGGCAAAGCAGATCAGCTTCGCCAGGATCGGGTCGAAGCGGACGCTCACCTCGCTCCCTTCCGTCACGCCGGAGTCGACGCGCACGCCGGCACCCGCCGGCTCCGCGTAAACGGCGATCCTCCCGCTCTGCGGCAGGAAGCGATCGTCGGGGTCCTCGGCGTAAATGCGCACCTCGATGGCGTGGCCGCGCCGGCTGAGGTCCTCCTGCTTCCACGGCAATGGGGAACCCGCGGCGACCTCGATCTGCGCGCGCACGAGATCGACGCCCGTGATCAGTTCCGTCACCGGATGCTCCACCTGCAGGCGGGTGTTCATCTCGAGGAAGTAGAACTCCCCTTCCGGCGTGAGGAGGAACTCCACGGTGCCGGCGTTGCAGTAGCCGACTCCGCGCGCCGCGGCGATGGCCGCCCGCGCCATCCGCTGCCGCAGCTCTTCCCGGTAGTGCGGTGCGGGCGACTCCTCGACGATCTTCTGGTGCCGCCGCTGGATCGAGCAGTCGCGCTCGAACAGATGCACGATGTTTCCGTGCGCATCGCCGAAGATCTGGAACTCGACGTGGCGTGGCTCTTCGATGTAGCGCTCCAGCAGCAGCCGGCCGTCTCCGAACGCCTTGATCGCCTCGCGCTGCGCCGACTCGATCGCGGCGCGAAGATCCTCCGCCGCGCGAACGATCTTCATCCCCTTCCCCCCGCCGCCGGCCGAGGCCTTCACCAGAAGCGGGAATCCGATCCGCCCCGCTTCCGCGGTCAGCGCTTCGACCGACTGATCCTCGCCGTCGTAGCCGGGCACCACCGGAACGCCCAGCGACTGCATCAACCGCCGCGACTCCGCCTTCGATCCCATCGCCGCGATCGACTGCGACTTCGGCCCGATGAAGACGATGCCCGTTTCCTCGCACGCGGCAGCCAGTTCGGCACGCTCGGAGAGGAAGCCGTAGCCGGGATGGATGGCGTCGGCACCGGCGGCCCGCGCGGCATCGATCACGCGGGCGACATCGAGGTAGCCGCCGCCGAGCGAGACGGCGTCGTCGAAGAAGCGGCGGACGAAGCGGATGTCATCGTGATCGGAGTGACCGAGGACCGAAGAGATGCCCATCTCGCGGCACGCCCGCGCGATCCGGACGGCGATCTCGCCGCGATTCGGAACGAGGACTCTCCCGATCACGCCCACGGCGCCTTCTTTTTCTCCAGGAACGCCTTCATCCCGCTCTGACCCTCGGGACTGACGCGCCGCGTGGCGATGGTCTCGATCGTGTACGGCACCGCGTCTTCGTAGTCGTGCGACGCGACGTAGGCGATCAGCTTCTTGCACTCGCGGACCGCTTCGGGGCCGGACGAGCGGAGCTGCGCGACGGTCTCGTTCACCGCAGCGTCGAGATCGTCGATGGAATCGGCCAGCCGGTGCACGAGGCCGATCCGCAGCGCGCGCTCCGCGTCGAAGCGCTCGCCGGTGAGGAAGAGCGCGCGCGCGTGCGTCACGCCGATCTTCGCGATCACGTATGGCGAGATCACCGCCGGAAGGATCCCGAGCTTCACCTCGGAGAGACCGAACTTCGCGTCCCGGGTGGCGATGGCGATGTCGCAGACCGACACCAGCCCGACGCCGCCGCCGATCGCCGCTCCCTGAATGCGGCCGATTACCGGCAGGGGACAGTCATTCATCACGGCGAACATCTTCGCCAGCCTCGCCGAGTCGCGGATGTTCTCTTCGCGCGTGTACGACACCATCCGCGACATCCAGTTCAGATCGGCACCCGCGCAGAAGTTCGGTCCGCCGCCGCGGAGCACGACCGCGCGCGCCTCCGTTTTCGAGCCGATGTCTTCGAAGAGATCGATGGCCTCGGCGATCAACTCGTCGTTGAACGCGTTGTGGACTTCGGGGCGGTTGAGCGCGACGGTCAGAACGCCGCCGCTCTCCTCGACGGAGAGAGTCTTGTACGTCATGCGGCGCGCATTCTATGCGCTCCGGCGCCGCGGCTGCGTCGCGAACGGATAGGTCACCGTCAGCGTGTACGAGCCGTTCGGTCCCACCGCGCCCGCCGCGTCGATCCGCACGAAGACGTCTCCCGCCGCCGCCCCGACCGTCGCCTCGATCGTCGCCGACGCTCCCGCGGCGATGTCGCGCGTGGCGAGCGTGCCGGACGCCGACAGCAGCGTCACCCGGAGCGGCGTGTCCGTCGCCGCGACCGTGGCACGCAGCGTCCCCGCGGCGCTGACGCGGACCTTGAAGAAATCGGCGTCCGTCGCGCTGCAGATCCGTCCCGAGACCGTCTGTCCGCTGGCGAGGTAGCCGTACGCCGACGCCTGCGAATCGTTCGGCTCGTTCGGATCGAGGCACGCCGCCTGCCCGGAGCCGATCTCCCCGTTCGCGATCACCACCGCCTTCTGCGGCGGCGATGCGGCGACGCGCGTGCCCGTCACCACGATCCGGTACGAACCGGCGGGAGCGTTGACGATCTCCACGACCTCCATGTTGTCGACCGTGTTCACTCCCCGCGTGGCGGGCTGCGCCGGGTTCTTCGGGTCGAGCACCCACGGAAGCACCGTCGCACCGCCGGGAGCGATCACCTTCACGTCGAGATCGTTGACCAGGGTCTTGTCGGCCAGCTCGTCGCCGAACAGAAGCACTTCCGGATCGGCCCATCCGAGGACCACGCGGAAGAGATCCTGCGGCGCGGCGAGCGTCACGTCGAACTCCACCTGCGCCCCCTGCGCGACGTCGATGACCCGGATCCGCCTGCCCGTGCCGCCGTCCGCGATGATCAGGTCGGCCGACGCCTTCGCGTCCGGAATCCCGTAGCCGTAGGTGTAGTCGGGCCCCTGATTCCCCACTTCCTGCGCGCCGGCGGCGAGCAGCGTCTTCAGAATCTGTGCGTTCGGCGAGGCACCGGCGAAGCTCTTCCGCCACTGCTCGGTGAGCAGGGCGGCGATACCGGTCACGACAGGGGCCGCCATCGAGGTCCCCTGCGACGGGGCGTATTGATTCGACGGAACGGTCGAATAGGTGCCGACTCCCTTCGCCACGAAGTCGGGCTTGACGCGGCCGTCGCGCGTGGGGCCGCGCGAGCTGAAGCTGGCGATCGTGCGGCTCGAACCGACGGCGCCGACGGCGACGACGTTCTTCGCACTCGCCATCAGCCCGACCGACTGGTACGGGCTCCGCACCGGATGGCGTACCGTTTCGCAGAACTTTGTCCCGGCCGTACAGGTCGCCGGGCAGTCGGTCCCCGACCCGTTCTCCGAGTAGCAGTACGTTTCCGTCGTGACGGTCTCGCCTTCGTCATCGACGTGGTAGTGCGAGTAAGGCGCGGCGGTGGGCCCGGTGACCGCTGCGGAGTTGCCCGACGAGTGGACCAGCAGAACGCCGTTCTTGCGCGTGATCTTGTCGAGCGTCGCCGAGAGGATGTCGTAGCCACCGATGTACTCGTCGCCGCCGGTCCACGTCCACGACACGCTCCCGCTGCCCGACTGCCGCCATCCAAGGACGTATCCCCACGAGTTGTTGTCGGCGACCGACCCGATCGCGGGGAGTGTTTTCTCCTTCTGATCGAGCCACTCCCCCTCGTTGGCCAGATACTCGTGCAGCGTCGCCGCCGGCGCCATTCCCTTCGCCCGGGCATCGGCGCCGGAGGCGATCATGGTTCCGGCCACGTGCGTGGCATGGCTTGCGTTCCCCTGGCAGTCGTTGTCGCCCGTGGCACACGGCGCAACGTGTCCGATCAGGCGTCCGCCGAATTCCGGATGCGCCGTGTCGGCAGGGCCGAGTTCGAAGTACGACAGCACGACTCCCTGCCCGCTCAGACCGTAGGGGGCGGCCTGAACGAGGTGGACGTTCGCCATCGACGCCGCCGTCGCATTGTGTGTCTCGGCGCGGAGCTTCGGCGCGCCCTGCACGACGAAGACGCGCTCGTCGGATGCGAGATCGATCACCGATCCGGACGGGACTCGCGCCACGATCCGTCGCGGCCACACGAAATCGATGGCGAACGGGTCCTCGATCACGCCGCCCCGTTCCGCGATCACCGCCCGCGCTTCGTCGAACGACGTGTCGTCGTGAAAGACCACATGCAGACGCGCCCACGGTTTCCCCCTCGCCGCCTCCGCATAGGCGCTCGGGTGGAGCTTCTTCGCGGTGGTGAGCGGCGTGAGCGAACGCACGAGGAGATCTCCCGCCCCCGCCTGCGCTCCGGCGATCCGGACGAGGTAGCGCCCGTTTGCCAGCTCCTTCTGAATCTCCCACCCTCGCCTCGCCAGTTCGGCGCGCTCCTCCCCGCTCAGCACGTGCTGCGGCTCGAGGATGAAGTGGCGTGCGCGCGGCACACGCTCCGCACCGGAGCGTGCGACAGGCTGCGGCTCCGCAGCGATGAGAGCCGTGGTCAGAAGGAGGAGCGGCAGGATCGTTTTCATGCGGAGAGAAATCGTGAGAACTGCTTCATGGTGCCGGAGGTCGGACTCGAACCGACATGCCCTTGCGGGCGGAGGATTTTGAGTCCTCTGCGTCTGCCATTTCGCCACTCCGGCGTCGGTTGCCGCTTTCAGCTCGCCGCCCCCCCTGAAAGCCGGGAGCCGGGAGCTGCGAGCTGTCGTTGCGCGGCGGCATGCAACTCCTCGTCCGTCAGAATCCGGTTCGTCGACTTGGCGAGCTGGAAGATCTCCTTCGCCAGCGACTCCTCGGTCGGATAGCCGTGACTGGCCAGCCAGTAGACGACGTTCGACAGACCGCACATCGGTCCGACCTCGATGATCTGTTCGAGACCGAACATCCCCGCGGGGACACCGGAGTAAACGCGGTCTGCGAGCCACTCGCTTCCCTTCTTCTTCGCCTTGATGATCGCCGCGGCGTGGACGCCCGTGCCGGTCCGGAACGCGTCGCGGCCGATGACCGGATACTGATCGGGAAGTGATACGTGCGTGGCACGCGAAACGTACTGAACGTACTGCGGAAGTTTCGTCAGATCGTTGTCGATCCACCCCATCAGCTTGAGATTGACCATCAGCAGATCGATCGGGGTGTTCCCGACGCGCTCGCCGATGCCCATCGCGCAGCCGTGCACGCGGTCGGCCCCCGCCTCGAGCGCGGCGATGGAGTTGATCACCCCGAGGCCGCGGTCCTGATGCCCGTGCCAGTCGACCTTCACTTCGGGGTTCCGCCTGCGGACGATGTCACGCACGAAGCGGATCAGGTTCCGCACGCCCCACGGCGTCGCATGACCGACCGTGTCGCAGACACAGACGCGCATCGCACCGGCGTCGATCGCCGCGGAGTAGAGCTTCTCGACGTCCTCCGGCTTCGCGCGCGTCGTGTCCTCGGTCACGTACATGACCGGCAGACCTTCGCCGACGGCGAACTTCACCGCCTTGACCGATTGCTGGATGATCCAGTCGAGATCCCACTCCTCTGCGAACTGGCGGATCGGCGAGGAACCGATGAACGTGCAGGCCTCGATCGGGATCCCGACGCGCTGCGAGATCTCGGCGATCGGGCGGATGTCGTTCTCGTGCGTGCGCGCTGCGCAGTTCGCGGCGATCTGCAGCTTCTGGCCGGCGATCTCGCGCGCCAGGCGCTCGACCGAGCGCTGCACGTGCGGCCCCGCACCCGGCAGACCGATGTCGGCCGAGTCGATCCCGATGTCGTTCATGAAGTGGAGGATCGCGACCTTCTCGTCGAGCGTCGGATCGGTCACCGACGGCGACTGCAGGCCGTCGCGCAGCGTCTCGTCGTCGAACTCGATGCGGCGGGACGACTCGCGCTGCGGTTTCTCGCCGGCGAGGTTCCAGTCGTAGATCAGGTGCTCGAGGTTTTCGTTCATGGCAGCGCCTCCGCGAACTCCACCGCAGTGAACGCGATCATTTTCCCTTGAAATTCGCCTGCCGCTTCTCCAGAAACGCGTTCATCCCCTCTTTCATGTCCTCGGTGGCGCAGAGGAGCCCGAAGAGCGTCGCCTCGAGGAACTGCCCCTCCTCGAACGGCATCTCGCTTCCGTTCATCACGGCTTCGATCGAGGCGCGAACCGCCACCGGTCCCCGCGACATGATCCTGCGCGCCATCTCCTCGGCCGCGGCCATGAGCTGGTCGTGCGGGACGACCTTGTTGACGAGCCCGATCCGCTCCGCCTCCGCGGCGGAAATGCGGTCGCCGGTACAGATCAGTTCCAGCGCCTTCGCTTTCCCCACCAGCCGCGCCATTCGCTGTGTGCCGCCATACCCGGGAATGATGCCAAGAGTCACCTCGGGAAGGCCGATCTGCGCCTTCTCCGACGCTATCCGGATGTGACACGCGAGCGCCAGCTCGCAGCCGCCGCCCAGCGCAAAGCCGTTGATCGCGGCGATGACCGGCTTCGGGAAACGCTCGATGCGCAGAAGGATCTCCTGCCCCCGCTCCGAAGTTTCCTTCCCGGAGATGGGTGTCTTCTGCGCGAGTTCGTTGATGTCGGCGCCGGCGACGAACGCCTTCTCGCCGGCACCGGTGACGATGACCGCCCTGACCGCGTCGTCCGTCCGCGCCTCGTCGAACACCCGCCCGATCTCCTCGACGGTCTGCGCGTTCAACGCGTTGAGGACCCTGGGGCGGTCGATCGTGAGAATGAGGATTCCGTCTTTGTTTTCCGTCCTGATGTTTTCCATGGCGAAGAGTTTATCCCGCGCCCACCGGCCACGGGAGGGAAGCCGCCCCCGCTCGCAACCGCGCGAGTCCGCATCATTCGCGAGCATGCGCCCGATGGTCACGAGTAGGCACAGATCGTTCTCGAATGGTTCGGTTCCTTCCAGAGAAGCGATGTGGAAAGCGCGGAAAGCGCAAACAGCGCGATTCCCGCCCTTCCCACAGCGCCCATCGCTACCGAAGAGAGCAACGGCGAACCATCCGGCCCATCACGCATGATGACTTGATCGAAATTGGGGGGACCGTCAGATCGAACGCCGGAACCGCGAACTCCACCGTACCGTTCGCCGGCAAGAAGTCCTCTTCGTCGGTCACACCCATTCGAGCCGCTTGCTTGCCATGCGTTCGCCCCGGTCGGAAAAGAACGACTCGCCGCTCGGGAGAGGTGGCCCGAACCTTCAACTTACTGTCGCCGTCGGAGGAATAGTGAACCCCGACGACACCATCGACAGCCTGCCGCGAGTCGAAGAGCGGAGATCTCCGGGCCAGCGTTGCGATGGAGTTGACGGATGCCCGTCGCAACCTTCACGATGCTTCCGCGGGAAGGGAATCCTCGCGACCGCCGACTACGACGTCCCGTTCAGGCTGCGGGTCCCCGATCCGCGCGGAGAAGCGGCCGCTCGTGCCGGCCGTGACCCGCGTGAACCGAACGGGAGGCTGCAGTCGGTGGCACGGGCACAGAACCCCGCTATGACCGCCTCATCGAGGCCTTCCGAGACGGGAATTCCGATGGTCCTCGATCCATCATTCAACGAGAACGAGCCAGTGGTGAATACGCCAGGAGAAGCACTCGACTGCTTCCTCGGAACGAAGATGGACCTGCTGGTGTCGGGGGGCCCGACGGGGTGGCGCTGCCAATGAAGCGATTCCTCCGGGCCGTGCTCCGCCTCGTTCCTCGGGGAACCGTTGTGCGCGTTTTCTCGGGACAGCTTCGCGGGGCACGGTGGCTGATGCACTCGGCTACTCACGGGTGCTGGCTGGGGACATACGAGCGTGACAGCCAGGCCGTGTTTGCGCGGCTCGTGAGTCGAGGCGACGTGGTTCTCGACATCGGCGCGAACGTCGGATTCTTCACGATTCTCGCCTCGAGACTGGTCGGCCGGGAGGGAACGGTCTGCGCATTCGAGCCGCTTCCGCGAAATGTCGAACTTCTGAAGGAGCACGTTCGGTTGAATGCCGCGTCGAACGTGCGGGTCTTTGCCGTTGCGGTTGCGAGCACGATCGGTCGGGCGAGCTTCGAGGTCGCCGGCAGCCCGTCGATGGGACGACTCGCGGAAACCGGCTCCATCGAGGTCGAGACGGCGTCGCTCGATTCTTTTTGGCGGTCAGGAGCACTGTCGCTTCCGACCTTCATGAAAATCGATGTCGAAGGGGCGGAGTACGAGGTCCTGACCGGTGCCCGCGAACTCCTGGACGCCGCGCGTCCGGCGATCCTCCTCGCGGCGCACGGATATGTCCAACACGATGCCTGCGTTGCGCTTCTCAAAGATGCCGGATACGACATCCAAACGATCCGCGACGGAACCGCGGACGGCGACTACCTGCTCCTGGCCAGGGCGCAGTGAGAGCGCGAACACCCTTCCCCGGAATGGCAGGTCACCTCGAAGAAGAAGATCCCGTCCCTGCGGATCGCGGCGGCGAGCGGCCGGCTGCTTCGTTGCCGCTCCTCGACGATCTTCCGCATCGCCTGCGTCGCGGCGCCTCGCATCCGGCCGCTCGGCGCCGCAACAAAAGGCGGATATTGATGAAGCACTACACCAGGGAGACAGTCTGAGAACCGAGCGCGGTTCTTGCCCGACAGTGGGGCGGTCGCCGCAGGGCGTCTGTTGAGGCTCTACAGGAGTTCCGTCGCAGACCGGGCATCAGACTGGAAAGTCCCGAGTCGTGTGACACGACTGAGGAACTATCGGTCGAACGGGACCGGTTTCTCGCCCGAGTAGTCGTAGAAACCAGCGCCGCTCTTGCGGCCGTAGCGGCCCGCGAGGACCATCTTCCGCAGCAGCGGCGGCGCCGCAAAGCGCTTCTCGCGATACTCGTTGAACATCACGTCGGTGATGAAGTACGTGGTGTCGAGGCCGACGAAGTCGAGCAGCGTGAAGGGACCCATCGGGTAGCCGCAGCCGAGCGCCATCGCCTTGTCGATGTCCTCGATCGAGCCGACCCCCTCCTCGTACGCGCGGATCGCGTCGAGGAGATACGGCACGAGGAGGCGGTTGACGATGAAGCCGGAGTTGTCGCGGGCGGCGACCGGCTCCTTGCCTAACGTCTTCGAAAACTCGAACGCAGTGTTGAACGCCTCGTCGCTGGTCAGGATCGTCCGGACGACTTCGACGAGCTTCATCAGCGGCACGGGGTTGAAGAAGTGGAGGCCGACGAACTGCTTCGGCCGGGCCGTCGCCATCGACAGCTCGGTGATCGTCAGCGATGAAGTGTTCGAAGCGAAGATCGCTTCCTTCTTCACGACCTTGTCGAGCTCCGCGTAGGTCTCCTTCTTGAGCTGCGGATTCTCGACGATCGCCTCGATGACGATGTCGCAGTCGGCCAGGTCGCTCAGCGCAAGCGTTCCCTTCAGCCTTCCGAGACACTTGTCGCGCTCCTCGGCGGTCATCTTCCCCTTCTCGACGAACTTCCCGAGACTCTTCTGAATCCCCGAGATTCCCTTGTCGAGGAACTTCTGTTCGACCTCGCGCACGACGGTCTCGTATCCCGCCTGCGCCGAAACCTGCGCGATTCCGGACCCCATCAGGCCGCAGCCGAGGACTCCGACTTTCTTGATGCTGGTAGCCATGGATGCTCCTTTCGGACGTAAAAAGCGCGTGCATTCTACGTGGAAGGCGAGGAGGCGAGAAGGTTTCGAAGGCGAGGAGGCGAGAGGGGTTCGAAGGCGAGGAGGCGAGAGGGCGAGGAGGCTAAAAGGCGAAAAGGCGAAAAGGCGGGAAGGCTGGCATGGGCGCAGGCGCTGAGGCCCGGGAGCGATGGAAGTCGAAGTTTCCGCCTCCTCGCCCACTCTCCCACTCGCCTACTCGCAGACGATCCGTATCGGCGCCGGCCGCGCGTAGAAAAAACCCTGCGCGAATGCCGCGCCAAGGCGCGCCGCAGCCAGGGACGTGGCCGCAGTCTCGACGCCTTCGAGCACGATCGCACATTCGAAGTCGTGAGCGAGAGCGACGATGTTGCGAACGATCTTCCGGCGGGTCGCGTCCCCCTCGAACCCCGTCCCGAAGTGCGCGCTGATCTTCAGATACTGCGGCTGAATCCAGACCAGGCGGTCGAGGTGCGAGTACGACACCCCGACATCGTCGAGGGCGAAGAACGCGCCGCACGCACGGAGCATCCCGATCGCGCGGAACGCCGCGTCGCAGAGTGGAAAATGATCCTGCTCGGTGATCTCGATGACCAGGCGCGAGCAGTCGACGCCGTGAGCGTCCGCCATCTCGATGACGTCCGCCGCGAACTCCTCTCCGCCCAGCAACGCGGCGGGATGAAGATTCACGAACAGCTTCGCGCAAGGATCGAGCAGGTGCATCTGCCGGAACGTCCGTCCCATGCACGCCAGCTCGAGATCGCCCACGCGCCCGCACAGGCGCGCGTATTCGAAGAGCGACGCCGGCTCGATGCCAAGGCGTCCGTCGCCGAAGCGTGCGAGCGCCTCGTAACCGTGAACTCCCGGCCGGCCGCCAAGGTTGACGATCGCCTGGAAGTGCGGGACGAGCGACTCGCTGCTGAGGAGTTCGTCCATCGGCGGCAGGGCGGGCTGCGGGGCGGCGGCGTTGCTTCTCGTGAAAACAGGCATGATGCATTTCCCGTTTCGCGAGATCGGTGCCACGCGGCCGGGCGGGCCAACCGTCCTGCTCTCCGTCACTTGCAGGCCTGCCGGTCTCGGGTGGCATGTCAAAATCTGTTGCCTCCGTGAGACGGAGTTGTCATGCGTCCTGGATGAGATCGCCCGCGCGCCTGACGTATATGCTGCGCAGGTGAGTGCTCCGCGCAGGCTTCCTCCCCAGGTCGTACTCCTCGGTCTCGTCTCGCTGCTCAACGACTCGGCCAGCGAGATGATCTATCCGCTCCTCCCGGTCTTCCTGACGGCGACGTTGGGCGCGACCCCGGTGATCGTCGGCATCATCGAGGGCGCCGCGGACGGGCTCTCCTCGATCCTCAAGTACTTCGCCGGGACATGGTCGGACCGAATGCCGCGACGCAAGCCGTTCATCGTCACCGGCTACGCGCTCGCGGCCGTGTCCCGCGGCTGGATCGCCGGGGCGGCGCGGTGGCCCGGCGTTCTGGCGGCGAGGCTTCTCGATCGAACCGGCAAGGGGATGCGGTCGGCACCGCGCGACGCGATGATCGCCGACGTCACCGATCCCGCCGCGCGTGGAAAGGCGTTCGGGTTCCATCGCGCGCTCGATCACGCCGGCGCGATCGTCGGACCGCTCGTCGCTCTCCTCCTCCTCCAGGTCTTCGGCCTCGGGACCCGCGCCATCTTCCTCATCGCCGTCATCCCCGGCGCTGCCGGCGTCGTGCTCCTTCTGTTTTTCCTCCATGAGCAGCCGCGTCGCGCCCCTGCCGGACCGGCGATGGCGGCCGGGGGCCCTTTGCCCCGCCGTTTCTGGCACGCGATCGCCGCCATCGCGCTCTTCTCCCTCGCGAATGCAAGCGATGCCTTTCTCCTGCTGAAGGCGAGCGATGCCGGCGTCACGAGGGCGCTGCTGCCGCTGCTGTGGGCGGCGCATCACGTGATCAAGTCTGGATTCTCGACGGCGGCCGGCGCACTCTCGGACCGCATCGACCGGCGCCGCCTTCTCGTGGCCGGATGGATTTCCTACGCCGCGATCTATCTCGTCTTTCCGATGGCGGAGACGCTCGTGGTCTTTTTCGTCCTCTTCGTCCTCTACGCCATTCCGTTCACGCTGACCGAGGGAGCCGAGCGCGCGTGGATCGCCGACCTCGTGCCGCCCGAATCGCGGGGGAGGAGTTTCGGGATCTACTACCTCGCGGCCGGCCTCTGCGTCTTCGGGGGAAGCGCGATGTTCGGTGCGATCTACCAGACGCTCTCTCCCGCCGCGGCATTCGGGACCGCCGCGGCGCTCGCAGCGGCCGCGGCGCTGGTCGCCTCCCGCTGCCGGTGAAGGCCTCTACATCGAGGCGATGAATTCCGCCGGCGTCACGAAGTGCGGGTTCTCCCGGAGGATGTTGCGGCAGATCGTGATCGGGTGGGTCTCGAACGCCCCATGCAGGATGATCTCGCCGCCGGCGTTCCGGACGTCATACATGCAGACGACGACCGCCGGCACGTCCCTGACCGCGTCGGTCACCTTCGCCTCGAACTCGAGGATCGATCTCTGATCGGGCCAGCCGGGGCGTCCCCACCCGATGTTGCCGAGAAGCCGGAGCATCTTCGCCCCGCCGGAGAGCGCCTGCTGAAAATCAGCGGCGATCGTCCGGAGCATCTCCGCTCCCGAGACATCGCCGCCGAGAAGGACGAGCTGCCCGCGCTCTTCGAGACTCCGGCAGTCGAACCGCGACTCGAGGGAGGAGTACACCCGGGCATTCGCTTCGTCGTATCCGAAGATGACGCAGTGATCGCCGCCCGCGAGCCCGACGGCGAGAAACTCGACGGCGGCCAGAAACTGCTCGCTCGTCTCCCAGAAGTAGGCGACGTGGTCGCCGGGAAAGGCCGTCTGTCCTCCGATTCCGAGGTCGACGCTTCCCGTCATCCGGTCAGCGCGAAAGAGCGGCCTCGCCGGATGACCGTCCGATTTCCGTCTTCGCGAACGCATCGGAGCGATTCGCTTCGCAAAATCGCTGCCCATTTTTCACTTCACGAGGTACTGTTCGAGGAAGAGCGTCATCGCCAGGAACTGGTAATCCTGATTCTTTCTCCTGGCGAAGCCGTGTCCCTCGTCCTTCGCCATCAGCCACCAGACCGGCGCGCCGGTCGCGCGGACGGCCTTCACGATCTGCTCCCCCTCCGTCCACGGCACCCGGGGGTCGTTCTGCCCGGCGATGACGAAGAGCGGTTTCGTGATCTTCGAGATGTTCGTCAGCGGCGAAATGCGCTCGAGGTGCTCCCGCATCTTCGGATCGCGCTCGTCGCCGTACTCCACGCGCCGGAGGTCGCGGCGGTAGTCTGCGGTGTTTTTCAGGAACGTCAGGAAGTGGGAGATGCCGACGACATCGATGCCGGTCCGGAGCAGCTCGTTGAAATGGACCATACTCGCCAGAACCATATAGCCACCATAGCTACCGCCGTAGACGCCGATGCGGTCGCCGTCGAGCCTCGGGTCGGACCTGATCCACTCGATGATGCGGCCGATGTCCTTCACCGAGTCTTCGCGCCTGAACCCGTTGTCCAGCGCGAGGAACGTCTTTCCGTAGCCGCTCGAGCCGCGCACGTTCGGAAAGATCAGGGCGATGCCCATCTCGTTGATCCAGTAGTTGTTCCGCCCGAGAAACCCCGGCCGGCTCTGACCTTCGGGACCGCCGTGGATGACGATGAGTGAGGGGCGCCTGCCGGGAAACTTCGCCGGATCGGGGCGATGGACGAAGGCGGAGATCTCGACGCCGTCGAAGCTCTTCATCGTCACCAGCTCCGGCTCCGCGTTGAGGGCGGGATTGAGACCTCCGGTCTCACTCTCGGTCCATCGCTCGAACTTCTTCGCGTCGACGTCGATCGAGTAGGCGTCGGACGGCGACTTCGCCGAGTTGAGCGTGAAGCCGAGGAGGCGGTTGTTCGGATGCCACTCGATTCCGCTGATCACGCCGGCCGGAATCTGCGGAAGGGGGACCTTCCTGCCGCTCGCCAGATCGAGCACGTGCAGCCTGCTGATGCCGTTCTCGTTCGTCACGTACGCGATGCGCCTGCCGTCGTGACTGAGGTCGCCGTCTTCGACGTCCCACTTCTCGCGGCTGATGACGGTCCGCTTCCCGTCGGCGAGCTGCATCCGGACGAGCTGCTGGAACTCGCTCCCTTCGTCGGTGGTGAAGACGATTTCGCGATCATTGAGAAACCGCGGCCCGCCGTACGAGACCGGCTCCTTCCCTTTCGGCGTGAGGAGCTTCTTTTCGCCGCTGGCCAGATCGAGCAGGTAGATCTCCGATTCGTTCGCCGAAATCCGCTGCATCACGAGTCCGCGCGTCGCGTCGGGAGAAAAATCGGCGAGGATCCAGCCGCCTCCTTCGACCTGCAGAACCCTCCGCGTGTTCTGCGGCTGCATCGGATCGGCGACGTAGATGTCGGTGTCTTTTCCGTTGCGGCGGGTCGACGAATACGCGAGCCACTTCCCGTCGCGCGACATCGTCATGCCGGTGTTGCGCGACTTGCCGTCGGTGAGCATCGTGACCGTTCCGGTGGGGACGTCGTAGCGGTAGATCTGGAAGAACTCGTTCCCTCCGGCGTCCTTGCTGAAGAGGATGGTGTTCGGATCGCCGGGGCGGAAGCGCGCGCCGCCGACGGCATCGGGATAGAAGGTGATCTGCTTCCGCGCCCCGCCGGGCATCTTCACGATGTGAAGCTGCGAGGTGTCGCCGAAGCGCGTGCTGATCAGCATCTCCGGACGCGCCGGGTTCCAGGCGCGAAAGGCCGCCGCGCGCGCGTCGAGATACGGCCGGACCTTTTCCACCAGATCATCGGGAAAAGCAGGAACGCCCTCGACCACGAGGTTCGAGGGCGTCTGGGCCAGGGCGGTGGCAGCGACGAACAACGCCGCCGCGACGATTCTCCGAATCATGCCGTCTCCATCATCTCGGCCGGGATGTCGAAGTTCGACCAGACGTTCTGCACGTCGTCGTGGTCGTCGAGCATCTCCAGCAGCCGCATCACCTGTTTCGACTTCTGTTCGTCGACCGAGACGTAGTTCGCGGGGATCATCCCGAGCTTCGCCTCGATCGTCGGGATCCCGTTCTTTTCCAGCGCCTGGCGCACCGCTTCGAAGTTCTCGGGCGCCGTGTAGATCTCGTAGACCTCCGGATCGTCGCTCTGCAGGTCGTCCGCCCCCGCTTCGAGCACGATCTCCATCAGCCTGTCCTCTCCGACGGCGTTCTTGTCGACCGAAAAGTAGCCCTTCTTCTCGAACTGGAACTTCACGGAGCCGGGCGTCCCGAGATTGCCGCCGTTCTTCTCGAAGATGTGACGGATTTCGGGAGTGGTGCGGTTGGTGTTGTCGGTCATCGCCTCGACGATGATCGCCACGCCGCCCGGGCCATAGCCTTCGTAGGTGATTTCCTCGTAGGAGGCGCCCTCGAGCTCGCCGGTGCCGCGCTTGATGGCGCGCTCGATGTTCTCCTTCGGCATGTTGTTCGCCTTCGCTTCGGCGACGGCGGCGCGGAGGCGCGGGTTGGCGTCGGGATCGCCGCCGCCGAGGCGTGCGGCGACGGTCATTTCCTTGATGATGCGCGTGAAGATCTTGCCGCGCTTCGCGTCCGCCGCACCCTTCTTGTGCTTGATGGTGCTCCATTTATTGTGGCCAGACATGGGAGGCTGCTCCTTATGATTTCGGCAGGAAAGACGCGCCCGCGCGCGCCGTTGAAGCGGCTGGATTATAGTGAAAAGCCGGCCAGCCGGAAAAAACCGCCGGGCCGTGCCCGGACCTCGATGCCGATGACGCCGCCCGAGTTCCCGATCCGCATCCTCTTCGACGACGGCGAATGCCTGGTCATCGAATCGCCCGAGCATCTTCTCGAGGCGGTCGACACGATCGACTCGGGTGACCCGCGCGTCTGGGTGCGCGACGCACTCGATCGCGACGTGACGCTGCGGATGCGCGGCGGGTTCGTCGAGGTGATCGGTTCGGAGGCGCGAAGCGCCGAAGGGTCCGGCACCTGACGGCACCGGACCCCTCGCCTCGCCGGGGTGACGGATCAGAACTTCGGAGCGATGCCCATTTCCTGCAGCAGGTTGTGGGCGCGGTCGACCGCGTCCATCACCCACAGCATGTAGGTCGCGTCGACGTGGATCGAGCGCGTGATGGCGGGGTTCGGGAGGAAATCCGATCCGAGAGCCTCGTAGTTGCCGTCGAACAGGAGGCCGGTCAGCTCGCCCTTCGCGTTGAGCGTGGGTGAGCCTGAGTTGCCGCCGGTCGTGTCGCAGGTGGAGAGAAAGTTCACCGCGACCTCTCCGAGCTGCGGATCGGCATAGGGGCCGAACTTCTTTGCCCGGATCGCTTCGACGAGCGCCTGCGGCGCGTCGAACTCGCCGCTGCCGGTGTGTTTCTCGACGACACCGGTCACGCCGGTCTGCGCGTCGTACCGGACCGCATCGCGGGGCCGGTAGCCGGTGACCTTGCCGAACGTGACGCGGAGCGTTCCGTTGGCGTCGGGATACATCCGGCCGCCGCTCATCTCGCGAAGAGCCTCGAGGTAGAGGGGGCGGACGCGCGACATGGCGCCGCCGAGGCGGTCGTCGCGCTCCTCGTTCGCCAGCATCATCGGCATGAGGGAGGCGACGAATTGCAGCATCCCGTCGTTGCGGGCGTCGAGCTGCGCGGTCGTCTCGCCGTACATCGCCTTTCGCTGGTCGGCGTCGGCGATTTTCGTCGTCCCGTAGAGCGTGTCGAGGAACCTGTCGACCTGCGCTTCGACACCCGAGGCCCCGGTCGCGGCGAGGGCCTCATCGAGCGCCTTGATGCGCTGATCGGCCGGAAGCCTGGTCGCCTCGAGGAGGAAGTAGCGCAGTCCCGCGCGATCGGACGCTTCGTGAATCGAGGCCTGGGTGCGCGCCGATGCCTGCAGCATCGAAGGAACGTCGCGCTCCTGATAACCGGGAGCGCGGTCGAGGTCCTTCTTCGTCTTCTCGATCGACCAGCGATAGATGCGCATGGCCTGCGAGAGCATCGGCGATGCGCGGAAGAGCCACTGGGCGGTGAAGTCGCGCTGCATCGTGGCGTAGGTCTCGTCGTTGATCTGCCGGATCCGGTCGAGAACGCCGCCGTACTTCTTCGCCGCGGCCGGATTGGCGGCCAGCCACGCCTTCAGGTCCGCCTCGCGCTTCGCGCGGTGCTCGATGATGATGCCGCGGCTGAAGTTCGCCATCGTCCCCTGGTAGTTCTTCAGAACGTTGTCGTTCCCTTTGATCCGGGACGCGTTCCTGATCTGGATCTGACGATCGCTCTTCCCGATCTCGTTGAGGATTCGATTGAGCTCGGTCGCGTACTTGATCGTCATCGGATAGGTGTAGTCCTTCGCCATCCGCACTTCCTGCTCGGTGCGGTAACGGAACGTCCGGCCGGGGTAGCCGGCCACCATCACCAGGTCGCCCTCGTCGACACCCTCGGTCGAGACCTTCAGGTAGTGCGCCGGCCTGAAGGGGACGTTCTCCTTCGCGAAGTCGGCGGGCTTGTCGTCCGGGCCGACCCAGGCGCGGAAGAAGGCGAAGTCGCCGGTGTGGCGCGGCCACATCCAGTTGTCCGTCTCGCCGCCGAAGTTGCCGATGCCCTCGGCCGGCGCGTAGACGAGGCGGACGTCCCGGATCTCCATCTGCGTGATCCGGAGGTACTGCGAGCCTTCGAAGAACGACGCCACGCGCGCGCGAACGCCTCCCTCTTTCTCGACTTCTTCGACCAGCTCCTTGATGCGGCGCTCGATCAGCTTCGCCCGTTCCCTGTCGCCGGTCTTCGCGGGGATCTTCCCGGTGACGCGACCGGTCACGTCCTCGATCTTCGTCGTCACGAAGACGCGCGAGCCGGGAGCGGCCGGCAGCTCGTCACTCATCGACTTCGCCAGAAAGCCGTTCACGATCAGGTCGCGCTCTTTCGAACTGTTGAACTGGATCGAGCCGTAGGCGCAGTGGTGGTTGGTCACGATCAGCCCCTGCGGCGACACGAACGACGCGGTGCAGCCGCCGAGTGAGATGACCGCTCCCATCGGATCGCCGGTCAGGTCGGCGAACCTCTGAGGATCGATCTGCAGACCGGCCTTCCTCAGCTCGTCGCCGAGCTGGGGGACCTGCTGCGGCATCCACATCCCCTCGTCGGCGAGGAGTGGGAAAGCCAGAAGTACGAGGAGTACGGCAGTGAGTCTCTTCACAAAAGCTCCTTCGAGTTGCTTCGATTTCGAACGGGTGGGAAAAGGACGACGGGCACGCCTGAATTCCGCGGACTCCGGAAGAATCGTCGGCCGCCGGCAACCATATGCCTGTGACGATCGTCACCCTCCGTCCTTCGGCGCGGTGACGGCGACACGAGGGCGCCGGTGAGAGGCCGGACGGACGTCGCGCGCGACGAGTCTCTGCCGCGGCGGACCATGCGATACTGCGCGCAAGCAGCACAAACGATCGTCCCGGAGGCCGGACCATGGGATTTTTCGACAACCTGAAAAACCAGTTTGCCTCGCAGTTCATCGAGATCATCGAATGGCTCGACGAGACGAACGACACGATGGTGTGGCGCTTCCCCGTCTACAACCAGGAAATCAAGATGGGGGCGCAGCTCATCGTCCGCGAGAACCAGGCCGCGCTCTTCGTCAATGAGGGAATCGCGGCGGACCTCTTCCGTCCCGGGCGTTACGAACTCTCCACGCAGAACATCCCCATCCTGACGACCCTGCGCGGCTGGAAGTACGGCTTCCAGTCGCCGTTCAAGGCGGAGGTCTACTTTTTCAACACGCGGCTCTTCACCGATCTGAAGTGGGGCACGGTGAATCCGGTGATGATGCGCGACCCCGAGTTCGGAATGATCCGCCTTCGCGCCTTCGGCACCTACGCCGCGAAGATCAACGACCCGAAGGTCTTCTTCCAGACGGTGGTCGGCACGCAGGGGCTCACGTCGACCGACGACATCCTCGGCCAGCTCCGCTCGACGATTCTCTCCCGCCTCTCGGACGCGATCGCGGAGGCGAAGATCGCGGCCCTCGATCTCGCGTCGCACTACGACGAGCTGTCGGCGCTGGCGGTCACGAAGATCGGACCCGACTTCGGGAGTTTCGGCCTCGAACTCTCGAGATTCTTCGTCGAGAACATCTCTCTGCCGGAGGAAGTCGAGGCGGCGATCGACCAGCGGACGAAACTCGGCGTGCTCGGCGACCGGATGCAGCAGTACGCGCAGCTTCAGACCGCGGAGGCGATCGGGACCGCGGCCGCGAACCCGGGCGGGATCGCCGGCGCGGGCGCCGGACTGGGAGCGGGACTGGCGATCGGCCAGGCGATGGGCCAGGCCTTCGGAGGTCCCTCCCCCGCCGCCCCTCCCCCGCCACCTCCCGCCGCTGCCGCGAGGTGGTCGCTGGCAATCGAAGGAAAAACCTACGGCCCCTACACCGACGACGCCATCCGCGCGATGGTGAACGCGGGACAGGTCGGCCTCGACACGAACGCCTGGCGGCCCGGCGCTGCAGGATGGCAGCCGCTGCACGCCTGGGCATCGGAGATCGGACTGACGGCATCGCCGCCACCGCCCCCTCCTCCTCCGCCGAAAGCGTGACCGGCCGCGATGCTGACCTCGACGCAAGCGAAGGTCCGCAAGTTCCCCTGCCTGCAGTGCGGAGCCGATGTCCGCTGGGACCCCGGCGCGACCTCGCTCAAATGCGACTACTGCGGCGCGCTCCGGGATGTCGCACCGTCCGGCCCGGCCGTCGTCGAAAAGAGCGTCGATGCCGCACTCCGCCAGCCTCGCGATCTCGGATGGGGGGCGGAGCGGAAGGTCATCGCCTGCCAGCGCTGCGGCGCACACACGGCGCTCGACCCGCAGGTCGCGGCGGCGGAGTGCGCATTCTGCGGCACGGCGGCCGTCGTCGAAGCGCCGCCGGACGCGAAGATGGTCCGACCCGAGGGCCTTCTGCCATTCCGCGTCACGCGCGAGACGGCCGTCGAACGATTCCGGCAGTGGATCTCCGGCCTCTGGTTCCGGCCCGGCGATCTCGAGACCCGCGCGCGGCTCGCCAACATCCACGGCGCCTACATCCCCTTCTGGACCTTCGACGCCGTCACCGACTCGTGGTGGACCGCCGAAGCGGGCTACTACTACTACGTCGACGTGCAGGTGCGCCAGAACGGGAGGCTCGTCACGAGGCGCGAACGGCGCGTCCGGTGGGAACCCGCATCGGGCACGCTGCAGAAGTTTTTCGACGACGTCCCCGTCCCCGCCTCGCGCGGCATCGAGGCCGATCTCTGCCGCGAGATCGAACCCTTCCCGACCGGCGAACTCGCCCCGTACGACCCATCCTACCTCGCCGGTTTTCTGGCCGAGGAGAACGCCGTCGATCTTCCGGAAGCCCTCGAGCAGGCCAGACAGAGGATGCATGTCGCGATCCGCGCCGCCTGCGCGGCCGAGGTCCCCGGCGACACGCAGCGGAACCTCGAGGTGACCACCCGTTTCTCGGCGCTGGCCTACAAGAACTGCCTTCTGCCGATCTGGATCGCCGCCTACGAGTATCACGGCCGCCCCTACCGGTTTCTCGTCAACGGAGTGACGGGAAAGGTCTCCGGCCGCGCTCCCTGGTCGTGGGTGAAGATCGGTCTGGCGGTCCTCGCCGCTGCGGCCCTGGCGATCGCGCTGCTCGCACTTTTCGGGCAGTCGTGACGGCGGCGGCGAGCGGAATGGATTGACGCGGCCGTCAGGCCGCGCTACCTTGCGCGAAACTCGATCCATTGGCTGGGTGTCAGGAGGTTTGAACGTGAAATCCTCTCGCAGGTGGATTCTGGCCCTCGTATTTCTGTTCCTTGGAACGACCCTTTTCGCGGCGGACGGACGCATTTCCGGCCGCATCACCCGCAGCGACGGCTCGGGGATCGGCGGCGTGATCGTGCAGGTGGTCGAGATCGGAAAGGCGACGATCTCCGAAACGAACGGAGCCTTCACGGTCGACGGAGTTCCGCCGGGAACGTACAGCGTCCGTTTCGAAGTGGCGGATCAGGTCGCCGCCGAGTCGAATGTGGTCGTCCGCAGCGGCGAGACCACGCGACTGGACAAGCAGGTCGACTGGCGGCTGAACATCGCCGAAACCATCACGGTCTACTCGGCGTCGCGGCGTGCCGAGCGCGTCGTCGAAGCACCTGCCGCGGTCACGGTCGTCGCCCCGCAGGACGTCGACGCGGTCGCTCCTTCGGGGCAGGCCCCGCGCATCGTCGAAAACGCCCCCGGAGTCGACTACACGCAGAGCGGACTGTACGACTCCAACTTCAACGCACGCGGCTTCAACAGTTCACTCAACCGCCGCATCCTGACGCTCGTCGACGGTCGCGATCCGGCGATCGCGTTCCTCGGCGCGCAGGAGTGGGCCGCGCTCTCCTTTCCCCTCGACGAGATGGCGGCGGTGGAACTGATCCGCGGCCCCGGGTCGGCCCTCTACGGCGCGAACGCGTTCAGCGGCGTTCTGAACATGACCACCAGGCGGCCACGCGACTCGCAGGGGGGGCGGGTCCTCCTTTCGGGCGGTGACCTCGACACCCGACGCGTCGACCTCCGCCATGCCGGCGCGCTGGGAGGGGAGTGGTATTACCGCGTCGTGGGCGGCTACCAGAACAGCGGCGACTACGCGCGCTCGCGCACGGCACAGACCGGCGTCGAATACACCACGCGATGCACGGCCTCCGGCCAGGAAGACTGCCTGCCGGGCGAAGTCAGCCCTCTCGTCCTCGACGAGGTGAACGTCCGCTTCGGCGGTCTTCGCCTCGACAAACATTTCTCCGACAGCCTCCTCACCTTCGAGGGTGGCTACTCCACGATCGAAGGACCGGTCTTCCAGACCGGCATCGGCCGCGTGCAGGTGACCGACGTCGAGCGGCCCTGGTTCCGCGCGAACTACAACATGCCGCACTGGAACTTCAGCGGCTACTACGACGCGCGGAAGGCGGAGAACCAGGTGGCCCTCGCCTCGGGAGCGCGGCTCTTCGAGGACTCGTACAACCTCCACGGCGAGGTGATGACCGACTGGGACCTGATGGGGGGCAGGACCCGCGTGGTCGGCGGCATCGCCTACAACCAGCAGGACGTCGACACCGCGAATCCGGCGGGCGTGCAGACGCTCATGAGCGAGGCGAAGTCGGAGGAGCAGCAGAGCGCCTTCGGCCAGATCGACGTCAAGGTCAGCCAGAAGCTCAAGCTCGTCGGCGCCGCACGGTGGGATGATTCGACGCTGCACGATCCGCAGTTCTCCCCCAAGGGCGCGATCGTCTTCGAAGCCACTCCCCACCACACGCTCCGCTACGGCTACAACGAGGCCTTCCAGCGGCCGAACTACTCGGAACTCTTCCTCCGGGCTCCCGCCGGCGCCCCGGTGAACCTCGCGGGCGCCGCACAGCTCAACCCCGCTTCGGCGCCGCTCGCGCCGGTGCTCCAGCAGCTCGGGTTCGGCAGCATGGCCATCCTCGCCCTCGGGAACAGCGCCCTCGACGTGGAGAAGGTCCGCAGCCACGAACTCGGCTACTCGGGAATCTTCGGCGGGCGCCTCTACCTGACGGTCGACCTCTACCAGAGCAACATGAAGGATTTCGTCACTGATCTCCTTCCTGGTGTCAATCCCGCCTTCCCCACTTACACCGTTCCATCGACACTCCCGCCGGCCATCCAGGCCGGACTCAACCAGTTCCTGCAGGCCGCCCTCGGACCCCGCCGCGTCGGCCTGACCACCGTCAACGGCGCCCCCGCTCTCGTCCTCTCCTATACCAACGCGGGCGAGGTCGACACCTCCGGCGCCGAGATCGCCGTCAACTACTACATCACCGACAACTGGATCCTCGACGCGAACTACTCGCTCTTCGACTTCGAGGTGAAACGCGGGACGGTCGCCGCCGGCGACAAACTCCTCCCCAACGCGCCGGAGACGAAGTACAACATCGGTCTCGCCTTCCGCAGCCGGAAGCTCGACGCAAAGGTCGCCTATCGATGGGTCGACGGATACCGCTGGGCCGCCGGCGTGTTCGTCGGCAACGTCCCGCAGTACGACGTGGTGAACCTCGCCGCCAACTATCGCTTCACCGACCACCTCGCCCTCGGCGTCGATGTCAGCAACCTCTTCGACAACGAGCACTGGGAGGCCTTCGGCGGCGATCTGCTGCAGCGGCGCGCCCTCGCCTCGCTCACCGTCCGCTGGTAACCGCCCTCTTTCCGGGCCGCCGGGTCTTCCACCCGGCGGCCTCCTTCGGGTCGCGGCGGCCGTCGCAAAAAAAACGCCCGGCGATCACGCCGGGCGTCTTGCGCAGAAACGGTGTCGCAGCGATCAGAAGTCGCCGCAGACGGTCTCGATCAGGATCGCGCAGACCTGATACGGATCCATGTTCGCTGCCGGCCGGCGGTCTTCGAAGTATCCCTTCCCCTCCGAAACGGTACTCATCGGGATGCGGACCGAGGCGCCGCGGTCGAGTTGCGCGTAACGGAACTGATGGATCGGTGAGGTCTCGTGCATTCCCGTCAGCCGCTCTTCGTTGTGCGCACCGTAGACCTTGATGTGCTCATCGTGCCGCCGCTCGAGCTTCTTCATCGCCTCCTCGATCACCTTCAGCCCCCCTTCCGAGCGCATCGCCCTGGTGGAGAAGTTCGTGTGCGCGCCGGCGCCGTTCCAGTCGCCCTTCACCGGCTTGGGGTAGAGGGTCGCGCTGACGCCGAAGTCTTCACCGACGCGATAGAGGAGCCAGCGCGCCAGCCACAACTCGTCGGCCACTTCGGGGGCCGGGAGCGTTCCGATCTGGAACTCCCACTGTGCCGGCATCACCTCCGCGTTCGTTCCGTAGATGTGCAGTCCCGCGCGAAGACACGCCTCGGTGTGGGCCTCCACCACCTCGCGCCCGAAGACCTCGTCGCTTCCGACACCGCAGTAGTAACCGCCCTGGGGAGCGGGAAACCCGTTGTCGGGCCATCCGAGGGGCCGGGCACCCTCGAAGAACGTGTATTCCTGCTCGATGCCGAACCACGGCTCGTGGTCCTTGTACCTGTTGACCACGTCGACCAGATGCGCCCGCGTGTTGCTCCAGTGGACGGAGCGGTCGGGATTGAGCACTTCACAAAGCACGAGGATGTCGTGCTCGCGGTGCAGCGGGTCGGGCACGAAGCGGACCGGCTTGAGGAGCAGGTCGCTGAAATGGCCGCTCGACTGGAACGTGCTCGAGCCGTCGTAGCCCCACTCGGGGATGTCCTCGAGTTTCTTCACGGGGCCGTCGAGAATCTTCGTCTTCGAGCGAAGCTTCGCGGTCGGCTTCTGTCCATCGATCCAAATGTATTCAGCGGTGATCTTCGCCAAGGTAGGCACCTCCTGGATGGTTTTGATTGTGCGGCGTTGCGTGGCGGATGGCGAAAGATAGCAGAACTCGGCGCCGCCGGGCACTCTCAGTTGTCCGAGCGGAGGCCGGAAACCGGAGAGCCGAGATCGGAGACCTGTTGGTCGCCGGCGTGGCTGACGACGATCCGGTTCTTGCCGAGCGATTTCGCGCGGTACATCGCGCCGTCGGCGCGGCGGAGGAGCTCGTTCTTCTCCTGCTCGATCGACAGGCCGGAGGTCGTGTTCGGCAGGTGCTGCGCGACTCCGATCGACGCGGAGAGAATGCCGCGCAGACGCAGCGGCGGCATGCTGAAACCCCACTCCCGGTCGAGGAAGGTCGTCGTCTCGATCGCGTGACGGATCGACTCGCAGATCGCCACGCCGTCGTCGATCGTCGTGTCCGGGAGGATCATCACGAACTCGTCGCCGCCGTAGCGGGCCACGGTCGCCTCCGGCCGCTGCACGATGCGTTTGAGAATGAACCCAACCTCGCGCAGGACCTGGCTTCCGGCGAGATGACCGTGGCAGTCGTTGATGACCTTGAAACGGTCGAGGTCCATGAAAATGACGACGCATTCCCTGCCGCTCTCGCGCGCGCCGGCCACGGCCTCGCTGAGCCTCACGTGGAACCAGCGGTCGTTGTAGAGGCCCGTCAGATCGTCCCGCCTGGCCAGCTCGTGCGCCCGCTTCGCGTCGAGAGCGTTCTGCAGCATGAACGACGTGTATCCGGCGAAGATCTCCAGCAGGGTCAGATCGCGTTGCGTGAACGTCTTCCCCTCGAGACGGTTGATCAGCTCGAGGACGCCGCAGACGTGCTTGCCGATGTAGATCGGCACGGCCACCACCGAGTGGGTCTTGTGTCCGAGCTGCTTGTCGATGGCATCGTAGAAGAACGCGTCCGCCTCGACGTCGGCCGATACGTACGGCGTCCCGCTCTGATAGACCTGCCCGACGATGCCGTACTTCGCCGAGAGCCGCCGTCCGATCAGGCTTTGCCCCGCTTCGCCGAAGGTGGCGATGAACACCAGTTCGTTCTCCGTGCGCGAGGCCATCTTCCGGAAGGGATCGTCGAGCAGAATCGAGCCCGACTCGGAGGGGACGAATTCGTACGCCTTCTGAAGGATCTGGCGAAGAACCAGGTCGAGATCGACGTCGCCCTGCAGCGACAGTCCCGCCCGGTGCCGCTCGAGAAACCGCTCGAGTTGCGGCCGCTCGAGCGAATGGAACTGGATCATTCTGAGTCCGTCGGGGACGCAGCGGCGGCCGACGCCGTGTCAGCCTTGCGCAGTCCCCATGGTCCGATCGGCCGAATTATACGTCTTCGGCTGAAACCGCCTCGATCTCGAACGAGATGCGGCGGTAGGCCTCGGCCGGTGGCATCCCCGCCCAACGATTGCGGAGGTATTCGGCCAGGTAGCGCCAGTAGAAGCGGAAAAGCCCGAGGCGCCGGATCTGCCGCACGTGTGCCAGCTCGTGACGGAGCAGCCGCTCGAGATGCGTTCCGGTCACTCCGCGGGCCAGGTAGATCCTCCGCCCCAGCGTGATCGCCTCGACCCCCCGCACGAGCAGCGGCCGAAGCCACCAGGGCTGCATGCGTACCAGCGCTCGCGCTTCGGCGAGGGCCGACTCGATGGCGCCTCCCGGCCGATCGCGTCCGTTACAATCCGCCGCCATGAAAGCCACGTCCTTCGCCATTCTATGCATCGCTCTCACCATGCCCGCCATCGCGCAGCAGCGCGATTTCAGCAACGTCGCGGTGCAGGCGACGAAGGTCGCCGGAACGGTCTACATGCTGACGGGTGCGGGAGGAAACATCGGCGCCTCCGCCGGCGAGGACGGCATCGTCGTCATCGACGACCAGTACGCACCGCTCTTTCCGAAGATCCGGGAGGCGCTGCGGGGGATCAGCGACAAGCCGGTCCGCTTCGTCCTCAATACGCACTATCACGGCGACCACACCGGGGGGAACGAGGCGTTCGGCAGGGAACTCGTCCCGGTCGTGGCCCACACGAACGTGCGGAAACGGCTGCAGAGCGGAACGAAGGCCCGCGGCCGCGAGACGCCTCCCCGGCCGAAGGACGCCCTTCCGATCGTCACGTTCGACGACAGGCTCTCGATTCACCTCAACGGCGAGGAGGTTCGCGCGATCCATCTTCCCGGCGGCCACACCGATGGCGACCTGGTCGTCTTCTTCACGCAATCGAACGTCGTCCACATGGGTGACGACTACTTCAACGGCGGCTTCCCGTTCGTCGACAGGGAAAACGGCGGGAGCGTCAAGGGTCTCATCGCCAACATCGAGAAGGTGCTCGCCACCGTTCCTGACGACGTGAAGATCATCCCCGGTCACGGGGCACTGAGCAACAAGAGCGAGCTGCGCGCCTGGCTGACGATGCTGAAGGAGACGCAGGCCGCGGTCGCGGCGGGCATCGCAGCCGGGAAGACCCTCGAGCAGCTCCGGTCGGAGAAGGTGCTGGCGAAGTGGGACTCGTTCGGCCAGGGGTTCATCAAGACCGACGACTGGATCGGGACGCTCTACGACGAGGAGCTGAAGAAATAGTCAGCGCCGCTTCATCGAGAGCGTGAGATCGAACTCGGCGACCGGTTCGTTGCCGAGCTTCTCCGGCACCGTCGCCACCACCCGCACCGTCATCTCTTCCCGCTCGCCACTGGCAAGGGTCCGCTCGACCAGCGCGCTCACCTCCTCGCCTGCGGAGCAGGTGAAGACGACATCTCCCTCGGCGCGCTTGAGGAAGCGCGCGCTGATGTCCTTGAAGAGGATCGTCACGCGGGCCTTCTTCTCCTGAACGATGCGAAACGGCACCAGGCCGCTGGCAATGTCGGCTCCCATGCAGAGGGTGCCGAGATACATCGCGCCGATGTCGCGCCTCCGGGTGATCCAGTTCAGCGGGATGCGAATGACGCACCGCTGATCGTTCAACTCCAGCACGACCGGGCGAATGAGCCAGAGCAGGAGGACGTTCCGCAGCGCCCACGTGCGGACGAAGAGGGTTTCCTTCCGGAGATGCACCGCTATCGCCTCACTTTCGACATGTCGATGCCCCGCTTCGCGAACGGAGTGGCCAGCACGTCGTACATGCGCGCGGAGAGGAGGCGTGCAAAGCGCATGAGGAGCGACATCGGGAGCGGGAACTCGATGATCCGCTCGCCGCGTTCGATGCCGTCGGCGATGATCGCCGCCGCGTCGGTCACCTTCACGAGAAACGGCAGCTTGTGCCTGTACTTTTCGAGAATCGGCGTGTCGACGTAGCCCGGATTGACGATCGTGACGCCGACGCCGTACGGAATCAGCTCCACGCGGCTCCCTTCGAGAAATGCCTGCACCGCCGCCTTCGTCGCCGAGTAGACCGCCGACGTCGGGAGCCCGCGGAGACCGGCGATGGAGGCGACTCCCACGAAGCGCCCCGAACGGCGCGCCACCATGGACGGAATCACCGCCGCGAAGAGATGCATCACACCGAGGACGTTGACGCGGATCATCGTCTCGGCATCGTCGAGATCGAACTCCGTGCTGGAGGTCGGAATGCTGACGCCGGCGTTGGCGACGGCGAGGTCGAACGGGCCGCCCAGCGCCTCCTCGCCGCGGCGGACGGCGTCGAAGACCGCCTCGCGGTCGGTCACATCACACGGGATGGCGACGCTCCCCCTCAACTCCTGCGCCAGGCGCGCGAGTTCGTTCTCCCTTCGCGCGAGCAGCGCCGAAACGTATCCCCGCCGCGCCAGCTCGCGCGCCAGCGCCATTCCGATCCCGCTCGAGGCCCCTGTGATGATTGCGCGTTTCAAGTCCGTGGTCGGTGGTCCGTGGTTCGTTGCCGGGAGCATATCGAAAAACCGGCTGCGGCACGCGACGCGACCCTCCCTCGGGTCCCGGCGCTCTCCACCGATCTTCCCGTCCGGTCACTCACCGATGATCTTGATCAGCACCCGCTTGTCGCGCCGCCCGTCGAACTCTCCGTAGAAGATCTGCTCCCACGGTCCGAAGTCGAGCTTCCCGTTCGTGATCGCGACCACCACCTCCCGCCCCATGATCTGGCGCTTGTGGTGCGCATCGCCGTTGTCCTCCCCGGTGCGGTTGTGGTGATAGCGCTCGGGACTCGGATCGTACGGCGCGAGCCACTCGAGCCAGCGTTTGTAGTCCTCGGAGCCCATTCCCAAGTGTTTCAGCCGGAGTGCTGCGGCGCGGCACGGGCGTTCCTTCGGCCGAGCAGCGGAGAATGTCAGATGGCAAAAAGGCAACGCAGGATACCGCGAGCGTCTTCATCAACGACGACGAACGCGGCCTGCCCGGTGTTTGTGGACATGACGGAGTATGTCTATGAGCAGTCCTTTCCGAGCGGGCTTGACACGTACAAGGTGCGCGAGCAGAACAAGGTTGGGATCACGATCACGAAGGACTACTGCACGTCACCAGACGGGCGTTGTGGCATCACGTACGCGGGGTCCTCGGTCACGGTGACGTACACGACCGGCATCGAGGCGGGTGTCTACTCGGGGAACAACCAGGTCGGCGCGATTCACGGCCCCACCGAAATGCCGCTCGTCGTGCAACTCTCTGCATTCGACGGGACGTCGCTTGCCGGCAAGGCGGTGGAGTTCAAGGTGACGAGCGTCCCCACGCGCGCGACGGCGACGACGATTGGCGCGACGGAGTCGGGCACCACCACGACGTACACTGCGACCGCCGACGCCTCGGGTCGCGCGCAGGCGACGATGGTGTTCGGGAACAAGGATGGCACGTACACCGTCGAGGCGATCAGTCCGCTGAGCAACACGAAGGTTCCGGCGACGTTCACGGCCACCGCACGTGTGCCGACATCAGTGCGGATCGCGCGACGCGACGAGAATATGGAGTTCGATGTGTACAGCAACCCGTACGTCGTCCTCCCGCTGCAGGGCGCGCGCTTCCGAGCGATAGGATACGACGGAGGTGGACGCATCGGACCGGTCCGCGCGGACTGGAAAACCAGCGTTGCTAAGGGCACAACAGAGCCAGGAGGTGCCACGCTTGCCCCCATCACGGCGTCATCGTTTACGTCATTCACCCCGACAGCATTCGGCAAGCTCACCCTAGAGGCGACGACTAGCCCGCGCATTTCCGGCGTCTCCACCGCAAAGGCGCCGGTGGAGATCCGCACGGGCGTCTTCCTCGACGTGGACAACAACTTCGTCCCGTCAGGACCGGAGGATGACCTGCCGACCTTTCTGCCTGGCGCGATCGGCGGATCGTCCGTGCTGCCGGCCCTGATGCCGCAGCAGGTGCAAGTCCACGTACTGACGCCGCCGAGCATGTCGGGTACGGTGCAGTTTGAGATTCTGGATACATCGAGCTTTCCAGGGCTTGCAATGAACTACCCTGCCAGTGGTGCAGTGAGCGAGGATGACACGTACTTTCATGACGGCGTGTCGCGCGTAAGGGCGCTGCCGCCGGCGAGCCCAGCCGTCTCAGGAGACTCCGTGGCAACGCTCTTCGTCAATGATTACGCGGCGCGCGCAAAGCTCCGCGTCACCGTCACGCCGACGGGTCGTACGCCCATCGTTCTCGGACCGATCGCCATACCGACGGATGCGAACCTTAACGGCCTCCCTGACGCCTCATGGAGTCCCAACACGACGCCCGATACCTCATTAGCCGAAACACAAGACATTGACGCGCAACCAGCAGCGAGCGGGGACCCGACGCTTGGTTTGACCGGCGACGGGTTGACGGTGCTTGAGGAGTACCGCGGATTCGTCGTTGGCGGAGTGCATCGGCGAACGAACCCAGACAAGAAAGATCTCTTTATACGCATGGATGCCGCCCTAACGCCATTTGCAGACTTTCTGAACTCGCTTCCGCTTGATCTGCACTACGTAGAATCCGCGGAAGTGAGGGGCGACGGACCCTCCGTGATTAATCCTACTCGATGCGATCCCGATCCTACTCGACCCTGCATGATTGGGTCGAGCGCTCAGCGCGCTGCTCGCTTCAAGGAACGCCGAGGAATAGGCTGGCGGCGCGATTCCGCGGGCCAACTCTATACCGACACAAGATTATGGGGTGCCGTATACTTTGACGGCCACGACACCTTCGCGGCGGACGATCGTCTAACTGATGCGGATGTCAAAAGCACCAACGAATCGCTCTACGCCGACATTTACACAGATAATCACAGCAAACGCGCGATTCTGACGAACGATGGCATTATTGACGATCCGAACGCGCAGATCTGTACTGCGATGAATCAGCGAACGACGTTTTACAAGTGCGACGACGTGACTCTAAGGTATCCAACGACAGGCACGCCGCCGGCCGCCGTTGAGCCCGGGCCTGACGACTGGCAGACTACCGCTATGGGGAACGACACCTACGGTAATTACTTGCCAAATGGGTGTCCCGCAACGAACACATTGTTCCTGGGCCCGATCGCCATCGACATGCTGAAGCGGAATACCATCGCACACGAGGGAGGCCACTTGCTCGACATGAAACACTACGACACCTGCAGCCCTGCGGGCGTCATGGGTCTGCCATTCTTACCGATACCGGACAACTACACCGCAACTGATCTCGCGCAGATCCGTGTGCATCGCAAATACTGAGGAGGATCAGAGATGAGATCGCGTACTGTCTCGACGATTCTGCTTATTCTCGTGTCGATAATCGCGCAATCAGCGACGGCTGGCGTCATAGTATCCGGCTGGGTTAAGTACCATCAGTTGTTTTTCAGCGAACCACATCCTGGCGTGACCGCTCCGCAGCTCGTCTTTGCCGACGAGAAGCCGCGCCTTGAGATACGCGTCTTCATGAACCCCCTCCGTCGTGGTCCAAAATATGAGAATGTTAAGGAACACGAACAGATCACGTTCGGAACAACGCCGTGGTGGACGAACGCCTGGCTGCGGTTCGAGAACCACACGACTGGAGAAACGCGCACGATACCCGCAAGCGACTTGCGGTTTGTTGCAGAGCGGTCTGACCGAGAAGGTGGTCGAGAAAGCGTGAATGCGATTCGCGATGACGAAATCGTCTATGCCGAATTTGATTTGCCACCCTTCGCCCTGGGTGACTACCACCTCATCGCCGAATTGAGGGTACCTCAGGTCGGGTCGCAGCCCGAGCAGATGTTTCGATCTGATACACCCTTCGCATTCAGCGTTCGGCGTGGCGATGAGGACGTTGATACGCGCCGTGCTTACTTGCGGGCGCGAGCCCAACGGCTCGCAGCAACGCCAGGAGTCGGGTTCGATCTGTTTCGCACTACGGTCGAGGAGCTCATGCAGCTCGAGCCCAAGAATCCGGGGAACCTGGAGTGGCTGGGGGATCTCGCTGTTTCGCTGTCTACCGCTGAAGAAGCAACAGCCTATTACGATCGCACGCTCGAGCTGATCAGGACGAATCTCATTGAGAAATTTGGCCCTGCCGAAGCTTGGTCAAGCGAGGTGAAGGAGTTTTGGTCGCAGCGGGAGCGAGCCTTGACCGTTGTCCGTCGCGCAAGCGCGCTAGCCAAACCAGGAAGCTGGATGTCCGTCCTAAACGACGGGCGATCGAAACGCATTCTGTTGTACACGCCTGGTGAACACAGGGCACGGCACATCGACTAACGTAACAGTTAACTGAAAACGACGTCGGATGTCGCAGTTGTGCTGCTTCGGTCGGAACGTGACGGATCCTCCTGCCGTGTGCGTAACACGGCGGTTGGTCCGTCACGTTCCGACCGAAGCAGCACAGTTCCTTTGAAGAAAAACGGCGGGTCATCGAAAACATCACCGAGCGCATCGTCATGATGTGCATCGCATTCACGAGGCAGAGCCCTTCCTTCACGCCGCTCTCGCGCACCTCGCGCTCGACCTCCCGGGTGATGTTGACGAACTCCATCCGCTCCTTCGTGTGGAACGTCAGCCGTTTCGTATGCGACTTCATGGCGCGAAGCCTACTGCAGCTTCGGCAGCTTCGCTCCCTTCCTCAGCACCGGCTCGAAGAGATCGCCGACCTTCGCCAGACGCTCCGGCATCGTCCGGAGGTTGAACTTCCCCGGATCGAGATCCTTCCCGACCTCCTCCCACTTCAGCGGCGCCGATACCGGAGCACCGTCGACGGCGCGAAGCGAATACGGCGCGACGACGGTCTTTCCGTATGCGTTCTGCATGCAGTCGAGATACAGCCGTCCGCGGCGCCGGGTCAGGCTCCGCTCCGTCGTCATCCACGGCACGCGGGCGGCGACGGCGCGAGCAATCCCGCAGGCAAACTCTGCGGCATCCTCGTGCGTGTAGCCGGCTGCGAGCGGGACGAAGATGTGGATCCCCCGTTTTCCCGACGTCTTCGGCACGCTCGGCAGCTCGAGGGTCTCGAGCAGTCCCCGCATGACGTTTGCCGCATCGATGGCCTGCTCGATGCCTTTCCCCTTCGCCGGATCGAGATCGAACACGATCCAGTCGGGTTGTTCGAGCTGCTTCGCGCGCGAGGCCCACATGTGGATGGTCAGGACGGACATCTGGGCCAGCCACCGCAGTGCGGCCGGACTGTCGACGACCAGATGGCGCACGGCCTTTCGCTCGCCGCCGCGCGTGGGCGTCATGACCGTGGTCAGCCAGCCGGGCGCTTCCCTGCCGAGGTGCTGGTGAAACCACGACGGCTTGTCGATTCCCTCGTTCCAGTGCTCGAGCGCCAGGGGGCGGTCACGCAGCGAGCGGAGCATCGGTTCGGCCATCGCCTCGTAGTAGTCCGCCACGTCCTGCTTGGTGATCCCGTCGCGCGGATAGAGGAGCCGTCCCGGATTCGTCAGGATCACCTCGGGCGCCTTCGCCTTCCGCGTCCGCTTCGGCTTCGGCTCGTGAACGGGGCGCTCGCGAACGACCTCCTCGGGCGCCTTGTCGGGCCGCAGTCCGAGGAACGACGGGTGGCGGAGGCGATGATCGGACGTCCACTCCGTGAAGGCGACCTGCGCGACGAGGCGGGGCCGCACCCACGTCGCATCGCGCGCGCGAGGCGGGTCCTTCACCGGCGGCGACGGGACCGCGTCGCGCGACAGCTCGCTCCACAGCTCCTTCCGCAGCTTCGACGAAAACCCGGTCCCTACCTTTCCGGCGTAGCGAAAGGCGCCGTCATCGTCGCGTACCGCGAGATGAAGCGAGCCGATCTCGTTCGGAGACGCACTGCTCGGCTGGTAGCCGACGATCACGAACTCCTGGGTGTTGAGCGCCTTGATCTTCAGCCACTGCTTCGAACGCCGCATCTCGTAGATCGAATCGCGCCGCTTCGCGATGATCCCCTCGTACCCCTCGATCGCGGCGCGGCGCAGTGCCTCTTCCCCATCGCCCTTCAGACGCTGCGCCAGCGAGACCCCCGCAGGCGGGTTGCGCAGGATCTTCTCCAACGCCCCTCGCCGCTCCTCCCACGGCCGGTTGCGGAGGTCCTCGCCGTCGAGCCAGAGCAGGTCGAACAGAACGATGCGCGCTCGATGCGCCCCTCCCTGCAGAAGCTGGAAGCGCGGAACACCCTTCTCGTCGACGGCGACGATTTCCCCGTCGACGACCGCCTCTCGAACCTTCAGCTTCGCCAGCGCCTCGGCAACGTGCGGAAAGCGGTCGGAGAGATCGATCTGATTGCGGCTCCACAGCGCGACTTCACCGCTGCAAATCGCGGCAATCGCCCGGAACCCGTCGTACTTGAGTTCGTACACCCAGTTCCCGTCGTCTTCGGGCGGAGCGCCGGCGAGCGTCGCCAGCATGGGAGGAAAGAATCGCCTGATGAGCTGTTGCGGTTTCACGTCACGGTTCCTCGTTGCATGCAGGCTGCCGAGGCGGCAATCATGGTAGCCCGCACGGGCCCGCGTCGCGGAACGCGGGCGCTGCGCCGCGCCGTTTCCTCAGGACGGCGATCCGCAGGAAGCGTGGAACAAGGCCGTGCCCGCAGCGATGCCTGAAGCACGGTTCGCCACTCCGAAGCGGAACGGCGAGGCGGTCAAAATCGTTCGGGAGACATGGGCGGTCGAGCCGACGAACCGCCGAAGGAGGAGAGACATACGATGCACGAAGCCGGACGGCCGGTGACCCGCTCGCTCGAGGAGATCAAGTCGATGGCGGCATCGGTGGCCCGTGAGATGCAGGCCGGCGCGATGACCGACGAGCTGCGCGCGCGATTCATCGAGCTTCGCGCGGCGCTCTTCCAGCGCGGGATCCACGATCCGGTGCTGGCCCGCTTCGACAGCGCGACGGTCCCGCGGGCCTCGCAGCAGGAAATCGCGGCGCAGCTCGCCGCGGTGGCCGAATCGCTCTGACGGGCCCGCCTGACGGGTTCGTTGACCGATCCGCTGACCGATCCGCTAACGGATCCGCAGGTAGCACTCGTCGTCACCGACGAACTCGATCCGGCCCGCCGACTGGAGCTGCCGCAGCCGCTCCTGCACGCGCGGGTGGGCGATGTTGCGCTTCGAGCCGAAGACGCGAACGAGCGCCGCGAGGGGAACGGCGTCGATCCCGCGATCGCGGCAGCAGTCGATGCCCACCTGCAGGGCGTCGAGGCGGAACTCCACGTCGCGGTCGAGCAGATCGTCTTCCCCTCGCATCGCCGAGCCGAATTCGAGCATCGTCTCGAATGGCAGCGGCCGGAACTCGTCGACGCCGCGGGCGCGCAGCTCGTCCTCCGGGATCTCCTCCGCACACACCAGCCCCGGCACCTCGGCGCCGAGATCGTCGACCTCCCACCCGATCCACCGCTCCCGCCCGAGAAGCGAGATGCGCTGCACGTAGCGCGTCATGATGCGCCTTCCATAGCGCGATTCGTTCCCGGCGCGCGTGAGCCGGCTCACGTCCGGCGAGAAAAACTCCGCGGCTCCCCTCCGGTGCCCCTCGACGAGATGCCCCCCTGCCCGTTGCCGTGCATCGGCTCGCTCCAGGAATGCGACCCTGCGTTCCCTCGCGCCCCGCCCGTCAGGATGACACCGCGGCGTCACCCCGTTCCCCTCCGCCCCTCTGCTATTCTCCGCCGCCATGAGTGACGCCATTGGATCTCTGTATGCGGACCATGTCCGGACCCTTCGCGAGCGGCACGATCGCGCGCTGGCGGCGACGGCATTCGATCACCTGATCATCGAGTCGGGGTTCCAGCGCTATCAGTTCCTCGACGACATGCCGTATCCCTTCAAGGTCAATCCACACTTCAAGGCGTGGGTCCCGGTCGTCGACAACCCTCACAGCTTTCTCGTCTACACGCCGGGGCGAACGCCGCTCCTGCTCTTTCACCAGCCGGTCGACTACTGGCACAAGGTGCCGGAGGCGCCGTCCGGCTTCTGGGTCGAACACTTCGAGATTCGCCCGATCGCCTCCCCCGACGAGGCGAGGCGGCACTTCCCCGCGAGCGGCCGTGTGGCGACGATCGGCGAGAGCGAGTCGGATGGCGGGGAGGGGCGCAACCCGGAGGCACTCCTCAACCGGCTGCACTTCGACCGCACCATCAAGACCGAATACGAGATCGAGTGCATGCGCCGCGCGAACCTTCTCGGCGCACGCGGGCATGTCGCCGCCGAGAAGGCGTTCCGCGACGGCGCCTCGGAGTACGAAATCCATCTCGCCTATCTCGCCGCCGCAAACCACACCGAGGACGAGCTCCCTTACGGCAACATCATCGCCCTCGACGAGCATTCGGCGACGCTGCACTACTACGCACACGACCGACGGCGGAAGAAGGCGCGCTCGTTCCTGATCGACGCCGGCGCCTCCTGCAACGGGTACGCGAGCGACATCACCCGGACGTACGCCGCCTCCGATGGCCTGTTCGCCGAACTGGTCGCGGCGATGGACGCGATGCAGCAGTCGCTCGCCGCCGAAGTGAGGCCGAAGATGAACTACATCGACTTCCACCTCCTGGCATACCGGAAGGTGGCGGAGATCCTCGTTCGCTTCGGCATCGTGCGCGAACTCGACGCCGGAGCGGTCGTCGATCGGCGGATCAGCAGCGCGTTCTTTCCCCATGGCATCGGCCACTACATCGGTCTGCAGGTGCACGACGTCGCCGGGTTCATGAAGGACCCTTCCGGCGCCACGATCCCGAGGCCGGAAGGCCATCCGTACCTCCGCCTCACGCGGGTGGTCGACGCCGGTCACGTCTTCACCATCGAGCCGGGTCTCTACTTCATCGACCCGCTTCTCGCGGAGCTGCGCGCGAGCGGAAACGCGAAGTATGTCGACTGGGAGAAGGTCGACGCGCTCCGACCCTGCGGAGGAATCCGCATCGAGGACGACGTCGTGGTGCGGGAAGGGGGCGTCGAGAACCTGACCCGCGCGGCGTTCGCCCATGTTTCCTGACTTCGTTTCCGCCGCTCCGCTGAAGGAACTCTCCTCGGCGCTCGGGGTGCTGTCGGCGATGATCACGCCGGCGGTGCTGATCCTCGCCTCGGGATCGCTGATCCTGACGACCTCGAACCGCCTCACGCGCGTGGTCGACCGCGTCCGGGAGATGCTCGCCGACCTCGAAGCGATCGCCGACGCCTCCGACGAGCTGTCGAACGAGAAGCGCACACTCCTCTTCGCGCAGCTCGAGCGCGCCACCCTGCGCGCCCGCCTCCTTCAGCGCGCCATGACCCGCCTCTATCTCGGCCTGGCCATGTTCATCGCCACGAGCGTGTCCATCGGCGTGGTGGCCCTCTCCTCTCGCTTCGCCTGGATGCCGCTTCTGCTCGGCTTCATCGGCGCGGGACTCCTCTTCTGGGCGAGCATCATCCTGATCTTCGAGTCCCGCCTCGCTCTTGCCACCACCTACGCGGAGATGGACTACATCTGGCGCGTTCACATGCCGGCCGACCGGCGCGAGCGCCTGCGCGACGCCTGGTGGCACTTAAAGTGAACTCGAGGTCGCGGCCTTCCACGCCTCGTGGCGGCGGATGAGCCTCAGCGACCGGTCGAGCAGCTCGCTGTTTTCCTTCCGGTTCAGCCACGTCGAGCGCCCCGACGGATGCGGCAGGACGACGACGTCGAATTCGTGCCCCGCCCGAGCGGCGCGGTGGATCCTGCCGACGGCCTCCTTCAGTTCCGCGACGCCGGTGAGTTGCTTTGCCGCGAGCGTCCCGACGGCAATGACGAGCTGCGGGCGCAGCAGGCGCAGCTCGCGATCGAGGTGCTCGCCGCAGCGGGCGATCTCATCGGCTCCGGGAACGCGGTCGCCGCCGTTCTTCGGATCGCGCCCGGGAAAACAGCGGATCACCGAGGTGATGTGGACGCGACGGCGCAACTCCTCCTCCCCCACGCCGAGGCGGTCGCGGAACCAGGAAAAGAGCCTCGCTCCTGCCGTGTGGGCGAATGGCCGGCCGGCGGCCGTCTCTCGCGGGCCGGGAGCCTGACCGACGAGCATGACGCGCGCTCCCGCCACCGCCCCCGTGACCGGCTCCCCGCTCACGCGGGGGCAGGCACGGCAGGCGTGGAGCGTTTCGAGGTGAGAAATCCAGTCGCCGGGTCGCAAAGTCGCAGAGCCGCACACCTCGCCACGCCGGAACGTTTGGACTGTGCGGCTTTGCGGCCCGGCGTCTTTCGTCTAACATCCAAACCAGCCCATGCGCTTTCTCATTGCCATCGTTCTGTTCCTCGCCCCCGCCGCGGCGTTTCCCTGGACGCCGGCCGGCGACCGGCGCATCGCGGAGAAGGGGGCCGACCTCGCGCCTCCCGACCTCCGGATGCTGATCCGGATCTACGAGCCGCAGTACCGGGCTGGCCTCGAGCGCGCGCGGCTCGACGAGGGGTCGGACACTCACCGCTATCTCGTCGCCTCGCGCAGCGGACGGCTCCGGGACCGGATCGAGCGGGAGACCGCGGCGGCCATCTCGATGATCCGGAAGGGAGAGCCGATGTCGGCCGTCGTCGAGCGGCTGGGAGGCCTGGTGCATCTCGTCGCCGACGCGAACAACCCCTTCCACATCGCCGACGACCCCCGCCTCGCGCCGATGCACGAAGACTACGAGAGCTACTTCGAGCAGCGGATGGCGAGGTTCCCGACCGTCTTCTACGGCCTCGATCCTCACTTCCGGATCGGCCAGTACCTCGACCGCACCTTCGCGCGCACCGCGAAGTTTCAGCCGCTCGTCCGTGAGGAATACTTCCGGGGTGGCACCCGGAGGAACTCCTCCCATTTCGATGACCGCTCCACCGCGTTCGGGATCGCGTCGATCTGCTACTCGCGCGCCGTGACCGACGTGGTGAATCTCTACTACTACATCTGGAGAGAAGCCGGCGGAGACGTCCGCACCGCATCGGTGATGCGGAGCAGCAACCTCTTGTTGAATGCAGATTGAACGCGCCATCCTCTCGGTTTCCGACAAGACGGGGATCATCGAACTGGCGCGCGCGCTCGCTGCGCGCGGGGTCGAGATCCTCTCCACCGGCGGCACGGCGAAGCACCTGAGCGAGGCCGGCGTCGCCGTCACGCCGATCGCCTCCTGGTCGGGCGCGCCCGAGATTCTCGGCGGCCGCGTGAAGACGCTCACCCCGAAGGTCTTCGGCGCGATTCTCTTCGACCGCGACAGCCGCGATCACGCCGCCGACGTCGAGCGGCTCTCGATTCCCCCCATCGACCTCGTCGTCGTGAACCTCTATCCCTTCGAGAGGACGGTGGCGAAGGAGGGAGTGACGGTCGACGAGGCGATCGAGCAGATCGACATCGGCGGCCCGTCGATGCTGCGCGCGGCGGCCAAGAACCACCGCCACGTCCTCCCGCTCTGCGATCCCTCGCTCTACGGCGAGTTCCTCGCCGCATTCGAGAAGGGGGAGATCTCCGACGCCTTCCGTCGCCGGTGCGCCGCGGCGGTCTTCGCGAAGACCTCCGCGTACGACGCGGCCATCGCGCAGTTCCTCTCCGGCGGGGAGTCGCTGATGCTTCGTCTCGAGAAGTTCCAGGACCTCCGGTACGGGGAGAACCCGCAGCAGACCGCGGCGTTCTGGGTCGAGAGCGGCACGCGTCCCTTCGCCCAGCTTCAGGGGAAGGAACTCTCCTACAACAACCTGCTCGACCTCGACGCCGCGGTCCGTCTCGCCACCGCTTTCCGCGAGCCGGCCGCGGCGATCATCAAGCACACCAATCCCTGCGGCGTCGCGCGCGGGCCATCGCTCGCCGACGCGCTCCGCGCCGCGATCGAGTCCGATCCCGTCTCCGCCTTCGGCGGGATCATCGGCGCGAACCGCGAGTTCGACCGGGAGTCGGCCCGCGCGGTTGCCGACATGTTCCTCGAGGTCATCGTCGCGCCGTCGTTCTCGGACGAGGCACGCGAGGTCCTCGCGAGAAAGAAGAATCTTCGGCTGGTGACGACCCCCGGCGTGCACGGCGCCATCGAACTGCGCAGTGCGGCGGGCGGCGTCCTCACGCAGTCACGCGACGTCGTCGGAGGGCGGGAGTCATGGAAAGTCGTCACCAGGCGGCGGCCCTCGGAGAGCGAAATGGAAGGGCTCGAGTTCGCATGGATCGTCTGCGCGCACGTGAAGTCGAACGCGATCGTCCTGACGAACCGATCGCAGTCGGTCGGCATCGGCGCGGGACAGATGTCGCGCGTCGACGCCGCGCGCGTCGCCATCATGAAGTCGGTCCTCCCTCCCTCCGGCACCTTCGCCGCCTCGGATGCCTTCTTCCCCTTCCGCGACGGCCTCGACATCCTCGCCGCTGCCGGGGTCCGCGCGGTCATTCAGCCGGGAGGCTCGGTGCGCGATGCGGAAGTCATCGCCGCCGCCGATGAACATGAAATGGCGATGATCTTCACCGGCGAGCGCCACTTCCGCCACTGACCGATGGCCAGCGCGTCCGACATCCGCCTCATCGTCTCCGACGTCGATGGAGTCTGGACCGACGGCCGGATCATCTACCTCGGCGAGCAGCGCGAGATCAAGGAGTTCAACGTCCGCGACGGCCTCGCCGCGAAGCTGGCGCAGAAGGCCGGCATCCGCGTCGCCCTGGTGACGAGCCGCCGCTCTCCCGCTCTGGAGCGCCGCGCCCGCGAACTCGGCATCACCGATCTGCGTCAGGGGGCGGCGAACAAGCTCGAGGAAACCCGCCGTCTGGCGCAGAAGCTCCAGGTCGCGCTCGACCAGGTCCTCTACGCGGGCGACGACCTTCCCGATCTGGCGCCGATGCTCGCCGCCGGCATCTCCGCCGCGCCTTCCGACGCCGCCCCCGAGGTCCTCGCCGCCGCGACGTGGAAACTGGAGAGCCGCGGCGGAAAGGGAGCATTTCGCGAGCTGGTCGAACGCCTCTTCCGCGAGCGCGGCGACTGGGAGTCGATCGTCCGGGAATTCACCAGTGGCCGGCCGGAAGCTCAGAGCATTTAGGGGAAAGCTCCTCTACCGCGCGCTGCTCTTGCTCGCGCGGATGGCGCGAGCCCTCCCGCTCGAGCGCGGCCGGAACATCGGCCGGCTGCTCGGCTCGCTCGCCTGGCATCTCGTCCGCCACGAACGGAACAAGGCCCTCCGCAACATCGCCCGCGCCTTCCCCGACTGGCCCGACTCCCGCCGGCGCGACACGGTCCGCGAGATGTTCCGGCACCTCGGCCAGAACCTGATGGAGATGCTCTGGCTCCTCCATGCCCCGGTCGGGGAACGGATGCGCTACACGGTCGTCGAGAATGCCGCTCCCCTGCTCGAGGTGATCCGCGCCGGACGGGGAATCGTCGCCTTCACCGGCCACTGCGGCAACTGGGAGTGGACCGCCGCGACCGTCTCCGCCCTCGGCATTCCTCTCTGGGCCATGCAGCGCGAACGCGACGAGCGGGAGCTCAACGACTTCATCATCGAGTATCGGAGGCGCATCGGAATCGGCACCATCGACCGCGGATCCGAACGTTCCGGCAGAGAGCTGATCCGAACCCTCCGCAACGGCGGAATGATCGGCATGCTGATCGACCAGAACATCCGCGCCGAGAGCGCGAAGGTCCCCTTCTTCGGGATCCCGGCGCTCACGCCGATCGGCCCCGCCCGTCTCGCCATTCGCACGGGCTCGCCGGTCGTCGCCGTCTTCAGCATGCGCCGCGACGGAAAGCACCACGTCCGCTTCACCGATCCGATCGAGACCACCCGCGATGACGATCCGGTCGCCCTGACCGCACGCATCA
>DATLYG010000195.1:0-2792 GCA_035574985.1 Thermoanaerobaculia bacterium
GGAGCCGCAGTACCTGAAGGCGCTCACGAGCGCCGCGATCGCCTGCATCTACAGCCCGACGACGGCACAGTGCAAGTCGGTGCCGTCGATCCGCCGCGCCGCGCGCTCCACCCCGTAACCTCGAATCGCGAATCGGCAAAACGCCGCGGCCGTCCCGGCCGCGGCGTTTTCCTTTGCAGGGGAATGGTTTCCGGTCGCAGTCCTGTTGTAGCGCGTCGCAGTAAGTGCTAGTATTCAGTTCGACGGCTTTCGAGCAACTTTTTCGAAAGCGGCCGATTTCGGCCGCTTTTTTTGTTGGAAATGACGACCGGTCTGCCACAGCGGGTGGAAGAGGAGATCGAAAAGATCGTGACCTCCGAGGGAATGGAACTGGTGCACGTCGAGTATCGCAGACAGGGAAGGACGTTTCTCCTCCGCGTCGACATCGACAAGGAAGGGGGAGTCACGCTCGACGACTGCGCGCTCGTCTCCAACCAGGTCTCGGCGTTCCTCGACGTCGAGGATCCGATCCCGGGGGAGTACGAACTGCAGGTGTCGTCTCCGGGACTCGACCGGAAGTTCTACCGGCCGTCGGATTACCGGAAGTTCACCGGCAGGCTGGTGAGGGTGAAGACGAGCAGGCCGGTGAGGGGGCTGCACGTGATCGTCGGAACGTTGAAGTCGTTCGACGGGGAGCGGATCGTGGTGACCGATCCGAAGATGAAGAAGGACGCGGACTACGAAATCGCGCTCGAGGACATCAAAGAGACGAGACTGGAAGTGGAAATCTGAAATTCGAGCCGCCGGCCGTCAGCCGCCGGCCGTCAGCAGTTCCGACGACCTGACGGCTGAGGACTGAGGGGGACGGCTTCACGGAGCATCATGTTCAACGAAAACATCTCGAAGGACATCAAGGCCCTGGCGTACGAGAAGTCGATCGACGTCGAGCGGGTCTTCAAGGCGCTGGAAGACGCGCTCTCGACGGCGGCGCGGAAGTACTACAAGACGCGCGAGCCGCTGGAGGCGGAGCTCGACCGCAACAGCGGGAACGTGACGATCCGGGTGGTGAAGGAGGTCGTCGAGAACGAAGACCAGATCGAGGATCCGCAGGCGCAGTGGACGCTCGAACAGGCGCGCAAGATCGACCCGGACGTGCAAGTCGGGGGAACGATCCGGCTGAACTACATCACCAAGGAAGTGGTCGACGTCGTCAGGGATCCGCACACGCAGATTCGCCTCTACGAGGCGCAGAAGATCGACCCCGAGGTCGAGCAGGGCGACGAGGTCCACATTCCGCTCACCCGGCCGCCCGACGAGCTGGGGCGGATCGCCGCGCAGTCGGCCAAGCAGGTCCTCTATCAGAAAGTCCGCGAGGCCGAGCGGGAGAAGGTCTACAACGAATTCAAGGACAAGATGGGCGAGCTGGCGAACGGCTACGTCAAGCGGTTCGAGCGCGGCGACATGATCATCGACCTCAACGGGAAGACCGAGGGGATCATCCCGCGCTCGCAGCAGTCGCGCGCCGAGCGCTACTCGCAGGGCGACCGGATCAAGGCCGTGATCGTCGACGTCCACACGCAGCCGAAGGGACCGCAAGTCGTGCTCTCGCGCACCGACCCGCGCCTGCTGATCAAGCTGTTCGAAATGGAAGTGCCGGAGATCTACGACGGGACCGTCGTGATCAAGGGGGCGGTGCGCGAGCCGGGCGAGCGGGCGAAGATCGCGGTGATGTCGCGCGAGCGCGACGTCGATCCGGTCGGCGCCTGCGTCGGCATGAAGGGCTCGCGCGTGCAGTCGATCATCCGGGAGCTTCGTGGCGAGAAGATCGACATCATCCCCTGGAGCGACGACGTCGTGACGTTCGCCCAGAACGCGCTGGCCCCGGCCAAAATCACGCGCGTGAGCGTGACCAGCGACGAGCAGGCGCACCGGCCGCACCTCGATGTGATCGTCGACAACGACCAGCTCTCGCTGGCCATCGGCAAGCGGGGGCTGAACGTCCGCCTGGCGGCGGAGCTGATCGGTGCGAAGATCGACATCAAGTCGGAAGAGGAAGTGAAGGGCGAGGTCGCCGACGCGCTCACGGCCATGCTGCAGGAGGCGATGGCCGAGGCGCGCGCGCAGACGAGCGTCCGCGACATCGACGACATGCCCGAAGAATGGGCGGACAAGCTCGAGGAAGCCGGTTACGATGATCTCGACTCGGTCGTGAACGCGACGGTCGGCGACCTCACCGCGATCGAGGGAGTCGACGAGGAGATGGCCGCGCAGATGATCGAACTGGCGAAGAAGCACGAACGGCTCGAAGTCGGCGGTGAAACGGCGGAATCGTCCGAAGAGAGTGAAGAAGCCGGAGACGAAGCGAACGAAGAGCAGGAAAAAGCACAGGTGGAGTGACGCAATCCACACTCTTCGGCTCCCGGCTCGATTGGGCGGGGGCCCGGGAGCTGCGAGCTGAGAACTGGGAGCTGATACGGAATGGCGGCAGCGAAATTTCGAGTGAGTGATGTGGCGAAGAAGATGGGGCTGACGGACAAGGACCTCATCTTCCGTCTGCAGTCGCTCGGTGCGGAAGTGACGGACCCCAACCAGGTCCTCGAGCCGGAAGTGATCCAGGCCCTGATCACCGGCAAGAAGCTGACCACGCGCAGCAAGAGCGTGATCATGCGCGAGGACAAGCCGCAGCCGGAGAAGAAGAAGGAAGCGATCCGGCCGCCGCGTCCGATCGTCAAGCCGACGCCGCGCCCGAAGGCCGAGCCGCCGAAGGAAGAGCCGGCACCCGTCACCGCGCCGCCTCCCGTCATCATTCCGGA
>DATLYG010000196.1:0-12146 GCA_035574985.1 Thermoanaerobaculia bacterium
TCGGTGATCGGGCGTTTCATGTTCCCCAACGTCCTCTTCGAGCCGGTGCAGAAGTTCAAGGCCGGGCTGGTCAACGACTACAGCGTGGGCGAAGTCGACGAACGGTGGAAGGAGAAGTACGGCATCTGGATGGTGCGCACCGAGGAGATCGTCTACGCGCTGATCACCACATGCACACACCTGGGCTGCACGCCGAACTGGCTCCCGACGCAGAACAAGTTCAAATGCCCCTGCCACGGCAGCGGCTTCTACAAGAGCGGTGTGAACTTCGAAGGGCCGGCACCGCGGCCGCTCGAGAGGGCGCGGATCTACATCGATCCGTCCGACGGCCAGATCGTCGTCGACAAATCGGTCCAGTTTCATCAGGAACGGGGAGAGTGGACGAATCCTGACTCGTTCATCAAGGTTTAGCCGCCAGCCGTCAACCGCCAGCGGTCAGGCCGGAAGGCCGACGGCTGACGGCGATGGCTGACGGCCGAGGGGAGAGCATGGCGGACCTGAGGGCACTCCAGGAAGGCATCGTCAACTCGCAGATCTGGAAGTCGATCTTCCGGGTCGGGATCCCGAACACCAACCGCAAGCGCGTTCTCGCCGTTCTCGGCTCCCTCATCCTTCATTTGCATCCGGTGAAAGTCCGGCGCTCGGGCGTGCGGATGTCGTACACCTGGTGCATGGGAGGGACATCGTTCTTTCTCTTCCTCGTCGAGACGGTCACCGGGCTGCTGCTGATGTTCTACTACCGGCCGACGATCGAGTACGCCTTCACCGACATCATGGACCTGCGCGAGCAGGCACCGTTCGGGATCATGCGCGAGATGCACCGCTGGGGGGCGCACGCGATGGTCATCGCGGTCTGGCTGCACATGTTCCGCGTCTTCATGACCGGCTCCTACAAGCCGCCGCGCGAGTTCAACTGGAACGTCGGCGTGATCCTCCTCGTGCTGACGCTGCTCCTCTCGTTCACCGGTTACCTGCTGCCGTGGGACCAGCTCGCGATCTGGGCCATCACGGTCGGATCGAACATGGCCCGCGCGACGCCGGGAGCGGGGACGGAAGGGCCGATGTCGGCCCTGGTCAAGCTGGGCGACGTGCCGCTCATTCATGCCGGCGACGACGCCCGCTTCGCGCTCATCGGCGGGCGGTCGATCGGGTCGGCGACGCTGCTCCGCTTCTACGTGCTCCACTGCGTCGCGATTCCGCTCGCGGCGGGGTTCCTGATGGCGATTCATTTCTGGCGGGTCCGCAAAGACGGGGGGATCTCAGGTCCTTTGTAGGGTTCGGGAGAGAAACGAGCGATGACCTTCATCAAGAACACGATCAACATCCTCTCGGATGCTTCGATCTCGTTCGTTCTCCTTTCGGCCGTCTTCGCTTTCGTCGTCTACTTCAATCTTCTCGACGGCCGGCTGCGCTCGAAGACCGGCTACGCATTCACGGCGGCCGGCGTCGCCTTCGTCGTCGTCGGGTTCGCCGTCAGGCCGCTGCTCTACCTCGGCGTGGCCTATCTCGTGATCATGTGGGGGCTGGCGCGGCTGGGCGGACGGTTGTGGGACAGAAAAGTCGGCCTCTGGATCCTGATCGGAGGCCTCGCCGCCTTCGGCGTCTCGCTGCTCGATCACAACTTTCTGCTCATTGCCGCGAAGCCGGACAACGTCCCCATCAGCGCGATGATCTTCCTCCTCGGTTTCTTCACCTGGCTCGCGCTGCGGAAGGCGTATCTCAACGACAGGCAGATGGAGGCCGGCGGCATCCCGTGGGAGAAGACCGAGTCGGACGAGAAGCTCTTCACCTGGCCCGACCTCGTCTACACCGAGATGCTCTGCATGATCCTCCTGACGATCGTGATGATCGTCTGGTCGATCGGCCTCCGCGCGCCGCTGGAGGAAGCGGCGAACCCGACCTCCTCGCCCAATCCGGCGAAGGCGCCGTGGTACTTCCTCGGCCTGCAGGAGATGCTCGTCTACTTCGACCCCTGGCTCGCGGGGGTCGTCCTGCCGACGCTGATCATCGTCGGCCTGATGGCCATTCCCTACATCGACACCAACCCGAAAGGGAACGGCTACTACTCGTTCCGGGAGAGGAAGTGGGAGATCGGCGTCTTCCTTTACGGCTTCCTCGTCCTCTGGTCGTTCCTCATCATCACCGGCACGTTTCTCCGCGGTCCGAACTGGAACTTCTTCGGCCCCTACGAGTACTGGGACCCGAACAAACTCGTGCCGCTGGTCAACGTCGATCTGTCGGAAATCATCTGGGTGAAGATGCTCGCGATGCCGTTGCCGAAGCTCTGGTTCATCCGCGAGCTTCCGGGCATCATCCTGACGCTTCTCTACCTGTCGCTGCCGCCGGTCCTCGCGGCCGGACCGTTCCGCCGTTTCTATCTGAAGATGGGCGCCCCGCGATACTACGTCGGCGCGTTCCTCTTCCTGATCATGCTGTCGCTGCCGATCAAGATGGTCCTTCGGTGGCTGTTCAATCTCAAATACATCGTTCACATCCAGGAGATCTTCTTCAACATCTGATGCCGGGAGAGAAGGCATGGCGACGCATGCCTGAATCATGAAGCCGCAAGAGCCGATTCCGCACAACTACAGCATCAGGAGGCTCAATCTCATCTTCGCCGTCTCGAGCCTCGGCCTGCTCCTCGTCACCGGGGGGATGGTGATGTACGACTACGTGCGCGGCTGGAAGTGGTTCCAGTTCGAGTTCATGCGCATCCAGCGCGAACGGATCGAACAGGAGCTGGAGGCGAAGCGGCGGGCCTCCGGCGAAGAGGAGCTGAAGAGACTCGACGAGCGGATGCGGGAGAGCGAGGTCGAGATCGCGCGCAACCGCTCGCAATACGTCATCGCCAGGAAGGAACTCGAGGAGTGGGAGGGGAAGCACTACGCGGCCGACCAGGACTTCCGCTTCGCGAAGGCGCGGCTCGATGCCGCCCGCTACGAGGTCGAGGCGGCGGTGGTGCAGAAGCGGAGCGACGCCGCCGCGAGACGAAAGGCCTACGACGACCTCGCGCGCCACGTGCAGGCTCTGCAGCTCCGTCTCGAGCAGGTGACGCGCGGCCGCGACGCCGCCCGTCTGCGTGTCGATGGGTGGATGGCGAAGATCCGTGAGATCGAGGACCGGAAGAAGGAGTTGACCGCCTCGATCGAACTCCTGCAGAAGCAGCTCCGGCGCGTCGCACCGACGGGGAACTTTTTCGTCCTCAACGCCCCGATGCTCGATTTCATCGCTCCGACGTTCAGGATCGAGCAGGTGATCGTCAACGATCTCTTCATCGACATGAACTACCTGCAGGTCCCTCGCGTCGACCGCTGCCAGACCTGTCATCGCGCGATCGACGTGCCCGGGTACGAATCGAAGAAGGAAGCCGGGCGCCTCGCCGCCGAGCTGCAGGCGAAGCTCGACTCCTTCCAGATTCCGCCTCAGCGCCGCGAGGAGACGGAGAAGCGGATCGAGCAGCTCCGCCGCCGGGCCGAGGCCCCGCGCGACATCCGCAATCCCTTCCGCACGCATCCGAAGCTCGATCTCTTCGTCGGCTCGTCGTCGCCGCATCCGCTGCTCGAGTACGGATGCACCGGCTGCCATCGCGGTCAGGACCGCGGTACCGAGTTCAGCCGCGCCGGCCACACCCCCGCCAGCAGGCGGATGGAGAAGCGATGGAAGAAGGCGTCGTGGCTCACGCTCGGCTTCTTCCCCCTTCCGTCCGATTTCGAGAAGCGCAACTGGGGCTACGCCCCGAACCCCTATCTCGAGACGCCGATGTATCCGCGGCAGTACTACGAGGCCGCCTGCATCAAGTGCCACTCGGGGCAGATGGAGGTGTCCGGCGGCGGCGAGAAGATCAATCGAGCGACGGCGATGCTCGAGCTGTACGGCTGCCATGCCTGCCACAGGATCAACAACTGGCGCTTCGCCGATCTGCGCAAGCCGGGGCCGGACCTCAACGGGATCGCCGAGAAGACCACGCCCGAGTGGGCTTTCCGCTGGATCGCCGACCCGCACGCGTTCCGGCCGACCACGCGCATGCCGTCGTTTTTCTTCCAGCGCAACATGATCGGTCCGACCGTTCCGCCTGACGAAAAAGCGCGGAACATCCGCTACCAGGAGGCGGAGATCCACTCGATCGTCACCTACCTCTTCGCGAAGTCGACGCGGAGGCAGTGGCAGGCGCCCGGCGGCGGCGACGCGGTCCGCGGCAGGCAGATCGTCGAGACGGTCGGCTGCCTCGCCTGTCACGTCTCCGAGGAGACGGTGAAGGACGGCGAGAGCGGGAGGGTTCGCCCCGCGAGGCGGACCGACTTTCCGCTCGAGCGCAACTTCGGCTTCAACCTCGTCGGGACCGGCACGAAGTCGCATCCCGGCTGGCTCTTCCACTGGGTGAAGAACCCGAAGGGCTACTACGCCGGTGCGCCGATGCCGAGCCTCCGCCTGACCGACGCCGAGGCTGCCGACGTGACGGCCTACCTGATGACGCTCCGCAAGCCGGAGTTCATGCAGCGTCCGGTCCGTCCTCCCGATCCGAACGCGGTGTTCGAGCTGGCGAAGGGCTACATGGTCGGCACGATGACGATCCGCGACGCGGAGGCGAGGCTTCGGGCCATGCCGCTGCAGGAGCAGCTCGTCTTCCTCGGCCAGCGCTCGATCGAGAAGTACGGCTGTTACTCGTGCCATGAGATCAGGGGCTTCGAGGGCCTCAAGCCGATCGGGACGGAGCTGACCACGGAGGGATCGAAAAACGTCCACCTCTTCGACTTCGGCTTCGTGCACGACTACGAGCACGAGGACGGGAAGAGAGAGCACGTGCTGCACACGGTGCCGTCGTGGATCTACAACAAGCTCCGCTCGCCGCGGATCTACGACGACGCGCGGACCAAGCCGTACAACGACAAGCTGAAGATGCCGAACTTCCACCTCACCGAGGAGGAGGCGCAGGCGCTGACGATGGTGGTGGCCGGCCTGACGAAGGAGCGCGTGGCGGCGCACCGTCTCGCGGCAACCGATCCGCGCTCGCGCGCCATCGAGGAGGGGCGGAAGCTCATCTCGCAGAACAACTGCCGCGGGTGCCACGTGATCGCCGGAAAGGGCCGCGCGATCGCGCCGTTCATCGCCGACGAGAACTTTCTCCCGCCCGATCTGACGCCGCAGGGCGGGCGCGCGCAGTCGAACTGGCTCTTCAACTTCCTCAAGGACCCGACGGTGATGAAGATCCGGCCGTGGATGCAGGTCCGGATGCCGACGTTCCACTTCACCGACGAGCAGGCGAACAAGCTCGTCGCCGCGTTCGCCGCGGAAGGGAAGATCGCGCCGTTCGACAACCGCCAGTACGTCGATCCGCCGCCGGCGAACGTCGCCATCGGACGCCACGTCTTCGAGATGCTCCGTTGCGCGCAATGCCACGCCACGAACCCCGTCGATCCGGAGAATCCGCCGGCTCCGAACGTCGCCGACACGACCTCGCTCGCGCCGAACCTGACGCTCTCGCGCATCCGCCTCCGCCACGAGTGGATCCCCGACTGGATCCGCCGCCCCGGCGAGATGATTCCCGGCACGCGGATGCCGGCGAACTTCCCGCGCGATGCGGCGACGGGCGGCTTCCAGTCGCCGCTCGCCCTCGCCATCGACACGCCGCAGTTTGCCGCGCACAAGGCGGCGCTGCTGCCGTACTTCGGCAGCGAGGCGGAGCTGAAGCGGGCGATGAGCGACGCGGTCGCACTGACCGACTACCTGCGCGATTACATCTGGAGCATCGGCATCCGACAGATGCGCGCCGCGCGTCCCGGCACCGGGGAGCCGGGCCTGAGAGTTCCCGCACAACCATCACTCCCTCCCGCCACTCCGGTCAGGACCGGCAGCGTGGAGGGGGCCGGCGGCGCGCCCGCTGGAGAATGATTCTCACAGGAGAAATGGAATGACCTTGAAGAAGTTCGTATCGATGTTGTTTGCAACGCTCGTCGTGTTCACCATTGCCTGCGGGCAGGGGAGGGAGACCGTCGCCGAAGACGAGGGAGAGGACGACGAGGAAGAGACCACCACGGTTGCGCAGGCGACCGGCACGGCCGCCGCACCCGCGGCCCCCGCCGCCGCCGTGCCCGCCGGCGGAGCGTCGCTCGCGGGTCTGGTGAAGTTCGAAGGAGCGCCTCCGAAGATGCCGAACCTGCAGATGGGGGCCGATCCCTACTGCGCCTCGCAGCACCAGACGCCCGTCCCCGACGAAGAAGTCGTGCTCGGTCCGGGCGGCGAGCTGGCGAACGTGCTCGTCTACATCAAGAACGCTCCCAACACCCCGCCGCCCTCCACGCCGGCGCTGCTCGACCAGAAGGGATGCAAGTACGTCCCGCACGTCAGTGCCGTCGTGGTCAATCAGCCGGTGCAGATCAGGAACAGCGACGCGACGCTGCACAACGTCCACGCCATGCCGGCCGTCAACAAGCAGTTCAACGAAGGGCAGCCGGTGCAGGGGATGGTCTCGACGAAGAAGTTCGACAAGATCGAGATGCAACCGTTCCGCATCAAGTGCGACGTCCACGGCTGGATGAAGTCGTACATGGCGGTGCTGCCGCACAATTACTTCTCCGTGTCGCAGATGAACGGCTCGTTCCACATCGCCGGCCTCCCGGCGGGGAACTACACCGTCGTGGCATGGCACGAGAAGTTCGGCGTGCAGGAGCAGCAGGTCACCATCGGCGACAACGAGCAGAAGCAGATTCAGTTCACGTTCAAAGGATAGGAAAGCAGCTTCCGGCCGCCGGCTCTCCGCGATTCGTGAGAGCCGGCGGCCGGGAGACTCGAAGCACAGGAGGCCGCGTGGCACCAAAGCGACAGCTCAGGGTGGGGACCCAGTGGCTTTACGTCGACGAAGCGGAGAAGCTTCTCCGCGAGGCCATCCGGATTCAGGAAGAGGAGGAGAAGAAGCGCCACGGCGGCCATCCCCAGTCGTGGATCCGCCGCTACGTCTTCTCGACCGATCACAAGTGGATCGGCCTCCAGTACGGTTTCACCGCCCTGCTGTTCCTTCTCTTCGGTTTCTCCCTGATGCTGCTGATGCGACTGCAGCTCGCCTGGCCGAACAAGGCCTTCGGCATCCTGAAGGTCCTCGGTGAGACGGCTGCGCCCGGCGGTGTGATGCTCCCCGAGACGTACAACCAGCTCGGCGCGATGCACGGCACGATCATGGTCTTCCTCGCCATCGTGCCGCTCGCCGTCGGTGCGTTCGGCAACTACGTCGTTCCTCTCCAGATCGGCGCTCCCGACATGGCATTTCCGAAGCTCAACATGGCCAGCTACTGGTGCTACCTCCCCGGCGGCCTGCTGATGCTCGGCAGCTTCTTCGCTCCCGGAGGTGCGGCGAACTCCGGATGGACGTCGTATCCGCCGCTCTCGGTCATCGCCACCCAGGGACAGACGTGGTGGCTTCTCGGGATGGTCTTCCTGATCACGTCATCGCTGCTCGGCTCGGTCAACTTCATCGTCACGATCATCCAGCTCCGCGCGAAGGGGATGACCTTCATGCGCTTCCCCTTCTTCGTCTGGGCACAGCTCGTGACGTCGTTCCTCCTGCTGCTCGCCTTTCCCCCGCTGGAGGCGGCGGCCATCCTGCAACTCATGGACCGCGTCGCCGGCACGAGCTTCTTCATGCCGAGCGGCCTGGTGGTCAGCGGCAACGTTCTGGCCAACGCCGGGGGCGGCAACCCGCTTCTGTGGCAGCACCTCTTCTGGTTCCTGGCGCACCCCGAGGTCTACGTGCTGATTCTCCCGGCGATGGGAATCGTCGCGGAGGTTCTCGCGAACAACACCCGCAAGCCGCTGTGGGGATATAGGTCGATGGTCGGCGCGGCGGTGTTCCTCGGCTTCATGTCGTTCGTCGTCTGGGCGCACCACATGTTTCTCACCGGGATGGGTACGGTGATCAGCGCCTTCTTTCAGACCACGACGATGATCATCTCCATCCCCTCGGTGATCATCCTCACGGCGATGTTCATGTCGCTGTGGGGAGGGTCGATCCGCTTCAACACGCCGATGCTCTTCGCCCTGGCATTCCTGCCGATGTTCGGCATCGGAGGGCTCACGGGACTCCCGCTGGGCCTGGCGGCATCGGACATCCACCTGCACGATACCTATTACGTCATCGGCCACTTCCACTACGTCGTCGCGCCGGGAACGATTTTCGCGCTCTTCGCCGGCATCTACTACTGGTTCCCGAAGGTGACGGGACGGATGCTCAACGAGTTCTGGGGGAAGGTCCACTTCTGGCTGTCGCTGATCTTCATCAACGGTGTTTTCGCGCCGATGTTCTATCAGGGACTGGCCGGCATCTCGCGGAGGCTCTATGACGGCGGGGCGCAGTACGCTCACGCCAATCCGGCATTCAAGTCGAACGTCCTGATGACCGTGTCGGCATGGTGTCTTCTCGCCGCACAGGTCCCGTTCATCGTCAATTTCTTCTGGAACGTCTTCATGGCCGTTCTCGGGAAGAGGAACGCCGGCCCGAACCCGTGGCAGGCGACGACGCTCGACTGGGCGGCGACGACTTCGCCGCCTCTCGCTCACGGCAACTTCGACGTCATGCCCGTCGTCTACCGCGGGCCGTACGAATACAGCCTCCCCGGACACGAATTCGACTACCTGCCGCAGCACGTCGAGGTGCCGGAGGCGCCCCCGCCCGGTGGCGGAATGCTGCCGGAGGCTGTGGCGGTCGCACGGAGGGAGGCCTAGATGGACGCGCACGCACACGCGGCACACGGACACGGCGAGCTGGAGATTCCGTTCAACGTCCACCCCCGTCCCGACACCGGTCTCTACAACGCGAAGCTCGGGATCTGGCTCTTCCTCGCCTCGGAGGTCATGCTCTTCGGCGCCCTCTTCTCGTCGCTGATTCTTCTCCGAACCGGCGTGGAGAACTGGCCGCACGGATGGAAGCTGCTCAATGTCCCGCTGGCGACGCTCAACACCTTCGTCCTCATCTCCTCGTCGGTCACGGTCGTGCTCGCGTGGGCGAGCCTCCGCCTCGGAGATCTGCGCAAGGGAAAGATCTACCTCGCTCTGACGCTTCTCTGTGCCCTCATCTTCATGGTGGTGAAGGCGTTCGAGTACGGCTCGAAGTTCTCGCACCACATCCATCCGAGCACCGACAACTTCTATGCGATCTACTTCACCATGACCGGACTGCACGGCCTGCATGTGCTGGGCGGAATGGTGGTCTTCGCCTACTTCCTCGGGCCCGGTGCGAAGATGTGGCAGACCGAACCCGCGCGTTTCACCAACCGCATCGAGGTCTGCGGCCTCTACTGGCACTTCGTCGATCTCGTCTGGATCTTCCTGTTCCCAACGCTCTATCTGCTGTGACGGAGGACGCATGTCTGGACACGCAACACCGGAAGAGATCAGGAAAGAGACACGCATCTATCTGATGGTCTTCGCGGGGCTGGCGGTGCTCACCGCCGTCACCGTTGCCGTCAGCTACCTCCATCTGAGCATCGGAATGGCGGTCCTCGTCGCGCTCTTCATCGCGTCGATCAAGGGTTTTCTGGTGGCCGGCTACTTCATGCACCTGCTGTCGGAGAAGAAGCTGATCTACGGGGTGCTCATGCTGACCGTCTTCTTCTTTGCCGTGCTGCTGTGGGGCCCGTGGCACCACCATTACGACACGTTTGGACGATGAATGTCTCTGCGAATCTTCCACATCGTTTTCATCATCGTCTGTGTGGCGTTCTCGCTCTTCGTCGGCGTGTGGGGGGTTCGACGCTTCATGGCGGAGCGGAGCGGCGACGCGCTCGCTCTCGGGATTCTGTTTCTGCTGACGGGAGTGGCGCTCGTCGTGTACGGCGTGAAGGTGTTCGAAAAACTGAGGAACGTATGAGGCCGGCCGGTCCCGTCATCCCGCGACCCGCGGAACGACAGGCTCTCAGGAGGGCGCTCGTCATGCTCGCGGTGGCGCTCCTCCCGCAGATCGCCGCCGCCTGCCCCGTCTGTTACGGCGACCCGAATTCCAATCTGATGAAGGGCGTGAGCAACGGCGTCCTCTTTCTGATCGGCGTCATCGCGTTCGTGCAGATCGGGTTCATCGCCCTGTTCGTCACATTCTGGCTCCGGGCCCGGGCGCTCGCCCGGCGCCGGGAGAAGTTTCATCTGGTCCACTAGGGAGAAGGAGGTCATCCGGAGATGAAAGAGTTCCTCGCGCGCTACATGCCGATCGACGCGTCGGCGCACGGCTCGAAACTCGACGATCTCAATGCGGTCGTCCACTGGCTGATGCTCGTTCTCTTCGTCGGCTGGAGCCTCTATTTCCTTTACGTGCTCTGGCGCTTCCGCGCCAGCCGTCACCCGAAGGCGAGCTACGCCGGGGCGCAGTCGCACATTTCGAGCTACGCCGAGGCGGGCGTGGCGATCGTCGAGGTGATCCTGCTCGTCGGTTTCTCCATCCCGCTCTGGTCGAAGTGGACCACGCAGCCGCCGAAGTCGTCGAACCCTCTGGAAATCAGGCTGGTCGCCGAGCAGTTTCTATGGAACGTTCATTACCCCGGCGCTGACGGCATCTTCGGAAGGACCGACGTGAAGCTGGTCAGCTCGACGAATCCGGTCGGCCTCGATTACGCCGACCCGGGCGCGAAGGACGACATCGTATCGATCAACCAGTTGCATCTCGAGGCCGGGAGGGCGGTGGTCGTCAGGATCACCTCCAAGGACGTGATCCACAGCTTCAGCCTGCCGGTCATGCGCGTGAAGCAGGACGCCATTCCGGGAATGGAGATCCCGGTGCACTTCACTCCCGTGAAGACCAGCGACGGCGCGACGTGGGAGATCGCCTGTGCACAGCTCTGCGGACTCGGTCATTACCGGATGCGCGGCCAGCTTTTCGTCCATACCAGGGCGGAATTCGAGAAGTGGCTTTCGACTCAGACCCCTGCCGCTGCGGCGGCCGGAAGTTGAGATATCGTTGTCGTCCCGGGCCGGGCCCGCTGCGCCTGCGGCTCGAGAACGACACGCTCGGGTGAACCTTCATGATTCGATTCCATGACGAGGCGACGCCCCCATGGCTTCGCCGCCATACGAAACTCGTCGCAGTCTCGACGCTCTTTCTCCTCTTCGCCGGCGCAATGGTCACATCGACCGGCTCCGGCCTCGCCGTTCCCGACTGGCCTCTCTCCTACGGGATGCTCATGCCGCCGATGGTGGGAGGGATCTTCTACGAGCACGGTCACCGGATGATCGCCGCGGCGGTCGGTTTCCTGACGGTCCTTCAGGCGATCTGGTTGCAGCGTCGCGAACCGAAGCGGTTCGTGCGCGTCCTCGGATGGACCGCCCTCGCCGCCGTCGTGCTGCAGGGAGTGCTCGGCGGGCTGACCGTGATTTTCCTCCTCCCGCCGGCGATTTCGGTCGCGCATGCGGGGCTGGCGGAGATCTTCTTCTGCGTCACGGTGGCGATTGCGTTCTACACCTCCCGCTCCTTCGAGGCGATCCGCCGCGAACCGCGCGGCGACGCGCCGGTCGCCGGAGCGGGCGCGGTGGTGGCAATCGTGTTCCTGCAGATCGTGATGGGCGCGGTGATGCGCCATCTCGGCGCCGGCCTGGCCATCCCCGACTTTCCCCTCTCGTTCGGGAAATGGGTTCCGGATCTGGTCTCGACCGCCGTCGCGGTGAACTATGCGCACAGGCTCGGGGGTCTTGCGGTGGCGATCGCGGCCCTGGCCCTGTCGATTCGCCTCCGCCGGTACGATGCGCGTCACCCGCTGCGGCAGATGGCCGCGCTGCTGTTGATCCTCGTTCCGGCGCAGATTCTCCTCGGCGGGTACACCGTGTGGAGCGGCAGGCAGCCGCTGATCACGAGCCTGCACGTGGTGACGGGGGCGCTGACACTGGCGACGGCCGTGGTGCTCTGGCTTTCGGCGCGGACGCTGGGGTGGGGCAGCGAGCGGCAGGCCGGTCCGTTCGTTGCCGGCGAGGTGGCGGCATGACCCCACTGGCGATGCCGGCCGGAGGTCGTCCGCCGGTCGGAAGCCGTGTGCGCGACTACGCCGAGCTGTCGAAGGCGCGCATCGTCATGATGGTGCTGATCACGACCGCCGCCGGTTTTCTCATTGCCGCGCCGTCGGTCGATCCGCTTCTCCTGATGCACACTCTCTTCGGGACGGCACTCGTCGCGGCGGGAA
>DATLYG010000197.1:0-3583 GCA_035574985.1 Thermoanaerobaculia bacterium
CGCGGCGAGGTCGCGCTCGGCCTTCTCCCATGCCTGCTTCGGGCCGACATCCTCCTGCCAGAGAGCCCGAGCACGATCGCGCTCGGCCTCGAAGAGGCGGATGTCGGCGCCCGCCTCGGCGACGCGCGCCTCCGCTTCGGCGACCGCGGCGCGCGTGTCATCGGCCCGAATCACGGCGATCACGTCGCCCTTGCGCACGGTGTCCTTCTCGACGACGCCGATTCGTTCGATGGTGCCGGCGACGTCGGTGCCGACGGTCACTTCCGCGCCGGGACAGGCGACCACGCGCCCCTCGGCCGCAAGAGGCGCGCGCTCCGGCGCGGCGCCGCGGACGCGAGGCGCCGCCTGCGCGTCGCGCGGCGCTTTCACCTGCATGACGGTGACCGTGACGAGGGCCAGCCCGATGGCGGGAACGATGATGCGTTTCATGTCGAACTCCTGCCTCACGCCGCCAGCCGCCCATCGTGGATCCGGACCACGCGATCGGCGATGCTCCGCACTTTCGGGTCGTGCGTGACGATGACCAGAGCACGGTTTTCCTTCTTTGCGAGGTCGCGGAACATGTCGAGGATCTGCGCCCCGGAGACCGAATCGAGGTTCGCCGTCGGCTCGTCGGCGAGGATCACCGGCGACGCTCCGGCGAGCGCGCGGGCGATGGCGATCCGCTGCTTCTGCCCGCCGCTCAGATCGCGCGGGAGGAACGATTTCCGATCGGAGAGGCCGACCGCCTCGATCACCCGCTCGGCCTCGTTGCGGGCGACCTCACCGCGAAGGCCTTTGATGTTCAGCGCGTACTCGACGTTCTCCAGCGCCGTCAGTGACGGAAAGAGATTGAACTGCTGGAAAACGAAGCCGAGCGAGCGCCTGCGGATCGCGGCGAGCCGCGCCGGGTCGGCGGCGACACCGTCGATGCTCACCTCGCCGCTCGACGGCGTCAGGATGCAGCCGAGGATCGAGAGGAACGTCGTCTTCCCCGATCCGGAAGGACCTTCGAGCGAGACGATCTCGCCGCGCTCGACGTCGAAGTCGATCCCCCGCAGAACGTGAACGCGCTCGCGCCCTTCGGTGAAGTGTTTCTGAATGCTGCGTGCTTCGAGGACGGCCATGCCATCGACTCCTCAGGTTCGGAATACGAGAGCGGGATCGATCGAGGCGACTTTGCGGAACGAGATCATCGCCGCCGCGAGGCAGAGGACGATCGAGCCGATGAAGACCGCGATCGCGAGCTCCGCCGGGATGACGAGCTCGAGGTCGATCCGATCGATCAGCGGACGGATCGCGTACGCCTGCAGCGCGCCGAAGAGGAAGCCGAGCACCGCCGCGATCGTCGCCTGCTTGCCGAGAATCAGGTAGATGTCGTAGTTGCCGCCGCCGATGGCCTTGACCGTTCCGAACTCTTTGATGTGCTCCATCGTCGAGGTGTAGAGCGTCTGCGCCACGACCACGATGCCGACGAGACAGCCGAGGAAGACCGTCAGGTACATGTTCAGACCGAGTCCCGTGCTGTCCACCCAGTAGCGGCGCGAGTGCTTCGCCCACTCGTCGCCGGTGAAGACGTCGTTGTACGGCAGGCGGCGCCGGATCTCGGAGCGGACGGCCTCGACGTCGGCGCCGGGCGCGAGCTTCACGAGGATGTACGTCGTGTTTCCCCGCAGGTCGCTCGGGTTGAGGCTCTGCGCGAGGCGGTAGTCCATGAACGTGAGCGGCGTGGTGGTGAAGGACTTCGCGTCGACGGAGCGGCCGATGATCTTCAGGCGGCGCCCGAGTACCTCGCGGTAGTCGCCGACGCGGAAATCGCCCCAGCGCTTCTTCGCCGATTCGTCGAGGATGAAGTACGGCCCGCGGCGAAGGTCCTCCAGCCGCCCCTCCGGCAGGTTCCAGGGAAAGTTCCACCGCTCGAAGTCCTCGAGAGCGTAGACCTCGGTCCCCTCGACGGCCCCCGTCGGCAGGTTGACGTTCATGAACCAGACGATCAGGTTGTCGGCGCGCGCGACGCCGGGGACCGAGCGAACGCGCTGGACGTACGACTCGGGGAAGGCGCGCGCGAAGTCGATGTTCGCGGCATTGCGTGAGGTCACCCAGAGATCGGCATCGAGATGCTCGATCGTCAGAGAGGCATTACCCATCAGGCCGAGGAAGAGTCCCACCTGGACGAACACCAGCGTCACCGCGAACGCGACACCGGAGACGGTGATCAGGAAGCGGAGTTTGTCGTGCAGCAGACTTTTCGTTGCGAGATCGACCACGGCGGGCCTACTTCGTTTCCTTCGCGGGCTTCGCCGTCGCGGCAGTCTCACGCGACAGGCCGGCGATGATGATGTCGATCATCGAGTCGACGCGCGCCTCGAACGGTTTCCAGTCGACCCACTCGTCGTTGTGCTTCGCGATCTGCAGCGAGATCACCCCGTGGACCGCCGCCCAGATCGTCTGGGAGAGAAGCTCGACGTCGTCGTGGCCGCCGCCGAAAAGTCCTCGCGCGATGGCGTCGGCGACCGTGCCCTTGAGGAACGCATAGGCGTCTTCCTCCGGGTTGCCGCGCTCGATCGAGTGCGTTTCCGGATCGAGCGGCGGGTGCGGCGTCATGAACATCAGCCGGTACTGATTCGGGTTCTCGAGACCGAAGCGCGCATAGGCGCGCCCGGTCGCGCGGAGGCGCTCGATCGGATCGTCGATGCGCGCGATCTCGTGGAACTGGAAGGCGAGCATCCGGAAGTCGCAGTCGCACAGCTCGCGGATGAGCGTCTCCTTGTCGCGGAAGTGGAAGTAGATGGCCGTCGGGGAGTATTCGATCTTCTCCGCGATCCGTCGCATGGTGACGGCCTCGTAGCCCTCGGTGGCGAACATCTCGCGGGCCGCGTCGAGAATGCGGCTGCGGATCTCTTCGCGTTCCCGCTGGCGCCGTTCCTTCGGTCCCAAAACAGCCCTCCTGAACTTAACAGTGTTAAGTTAAGTGCGGTTGTTTTGATTGTCAACGCCCAATTTTGGTAATTTCGATCAGTCGGTGAGCTCTTTCATCAGCTCGTTGACCTCGTCGTAAACGAGCCGGATCGATGCACCGACCCGCCGCGCCGCCTCGGTCTCCGCGCTGCCGACCATCCCGAGGATTTCGTCGCTGGCGAAGAGGATGTCACCGAGGCGGTCGAGAACGCGGTTGGCCAGCGGCAGGTGCGTGGCCCATGTCGGATCGAGCTGCGGAAGTTTCTGGCTCACTGCATAGGAGTGACCGGCGAAGCCGTTTCCCTACCCCGCCTTTCGATATCCTTACGCGCTGATTTCAAGGAGGCAGCATGGTTCGTTTTCGATGGATGGTGACAGTGGCGCTTCTGGCGGTTGCCGCCGGCGTGGCGGCGCAGCCGAAGGCGAAGTCCTCCGACGTCCCTCCGGCGGCGGTCCAACGGGCGATGGAGCGGATCAGTGAGGCGGCGATGAAGGCGCACGTCCGCTTTCTCTCCAGCGATCTGCTCGAAGGGCGCGGCCCCGGCACGCGGGGCGACCGCCTCACGCAGGAGTACCTCGCCGCGCAGTTCGCCGCGGCGGGCCTCGAGCCGGCGGGTGACGATGGAACGTACTTCCAGAAGGTCTC
>DATLYG010000198.1:0-11133 GCA_035574985.1 Thermoanaerobaculia bacterium
CACGCGGCGGCAGCGGGTGACGCCGCCGCTCCGTTCCGCGAGCCACGGACGGAAGTACTTCTCGATCATCCAGTCGAGTTCCTGCGGCACCCCGGGAAAGACCCAGACGTCCTTGCCGCGCACACGCAGATGAAAACCGGGCGCGGTCCCGACCTCGTTCTGCAGTGTCTCCTGGCCCCGGAAGACGACCCCCTGCCGCCTGTTGACCGCCGGCATGGTCCAGCCGCGCGCGGCGAAACGCGCCTCGATGCGTTCGATGATCGACGGGTCGACCTCCGTGTCGAGCCCGAAGGCCTTCACCAGCGCCGCCCGCGTCAGGTCGTCGTCCGTCGGACCGAGGCCGCCCGTGACGACCACGATGTCGGAGGAGGTGATCGACCACTCGAGCTCCGCCACGATGGTGTCGAGGTCGTCGCCGACGACGCTCTTGCGGACGACCCCGATCCCCCGGTTCTCGAGGGCCGCGGTGATGCGCAGGGAGTTCGTGTCGACACGCACCGGCCCGAGCATCTCCGAGCCGATGGCGATGATGGATGCAGTCGTCATGCGCGTGGGAGTGTACTCTCGCTCCGCCGTGTCGCCTTCAGGATGACAGCGTCATCTCCCGCTCGCGCGACAATTCCTCCCACTTCCGGAGCAGCAGATCGATCATCGCCTTCAGGTCGTCGTTCCGGCGCTGGATCTTCCGCGCCCGCTCGCCGTCCCGGTAGACCTCCTCGGAGCAGAGCAGCAGGTCGTTCCGTTCCCGCTCGCGCTCTGCCGCGGCGATCCGCTCCTCGAGCGCGGCGATCTCCTCGTCGATCTTCCGCAGCATCCGGTCCCGCTTCTTCCGGTCGGCCTGCGCGGGTGCGCGTGCCGGCTGCGGCCGCTCGACCTTCGCCTGCACGGGCGCAGCGTCGGGCACCGGTACCGGACGCGACGGCCTCGCGATCGCAAAGCCACCGTTCCTCACCTTCTCCGCGAGATCGGAGTAGTTGCCGACGAAGATGCCGGCCAGCCCGTCGTCGATCACGATCAGGTGCTCGGCGATGCGGTCGAGGAAGTAACGGTCGTGCGAGACGACGACGAGCGCTCCCGTGAAACGCTCGAGCGCCTCCTCGAGTGCCTCCCGGGTGTAGACGTCGAGGTGGTTCGTCGGCTCGTCGAGCAGCAGCAGGTTGCCGCCGGCATACATGATCTTCGCCAGTGCCAGACGCCCCTTCTCGCCGCCCGAAAGGTCGCGCGTCTTCTTGAAGACGTCATCGCCGAAGAACGAGAACTGCGCCAGGTAGTTCCGCACCTCTTCCTCGCTCCGCGAGTGGTCGAGGTCCCACACCTCGTCGATGACGCGTCCCTTCGGATCGAGGTCGCCGAGGGTCTGGTCGTAGTAGCCGACCTGCACGTTGCTGCCGTAGGAGAGCGTGCCGGACAGAGGTGCGAGCCTGCCGGCGAAGGTTTTCAGCAGGGTCGATTTTCCCGACCCGTTCGGGCCGACGATCGCCCAGCGCTCTCCGCGACGGATGGTGTGGCTGAAGCCGCTCACCACGGCGCGCTCGCCGTATCCGACCGTCAGCTCGTCGGCGACGAGCGCCGTCGCTCCCGAGCGCGGACCGGCGTCGAGGCGGAAGTTGGCGTACGTCTCGTCGGTCTCCGGCCGCTCCGCCTGCTCGATCTTCTCGAGCATTTTTCGCCGCGATTTCGCCTGCTTCGTCTTCTGGCCGGCAATGTTGCGTCGAATGAATTCTTCGGTTTTCTCGATGAATTCCTGCTGGCGCTCGAACTCCGTCGCCATCTTCTCGAGCCGCTCCTGGCGGAGCTGCACGAACTTCTCGTAGTTGCCGTGGTACTCGACCAGCTTCCCGTGCGCGAGCTCGATGATCTTCGACACGGTGCGGTTGAGGAACGTCCGGTCGTGGGAGATCAGCAGATAGCTCCCGGCGAACGACTGGAGAAACTCCTCGAGGAACTCGATTCCGTTCAGGTCGAGGTGATTGGTCGGCTCGTCGAGGAGGAGGAGATCGACCTTCGTCAGGAGCACCCGCGCCAGCATGGCGCGGTTCTGCTGCCCGCCGCTGAACTCCGCGATCGGCCGCTCGAACTCGCTCCGGTCGAAACCGACGCCGGTGAGGACCCGTTCGACTTCGGCATGAAGCCTGTAGCCGTCGGCGTGCTCGTACTGGTGCTGCAGCGCGGCGTACTGGTCGAGAAGCCGCTCGTGCTCGGCCTCGCTCTTCGTCGCGTCGGCGAGGTCGCGCTCCAGAACGCGCATCTTCTGCTCGATCGCGAGCACGTCGGCAAATGCCGTCTCGACGTAGTCGAACAGCGTCATTCCCGCCTCGGCCTCGAGATGCTGGCCGACGTGACCGATGGTCAGTCCCGATGCGCGGACGATCTGCCCCCTGTCCGGCTCCTCCTGACGGAGGAGCAGGCGGAAGAGGGTCGTCTTCCCCGCCCCGTTGCGGCCCACCAGCCCGACGTGTTCGCCGGGGTTGTGCTGCCACGTCACGCCGCGGAGGATGTCGTGCGGCCCGTACGATTTCTCGACGTTGTCGAATCGGTAAAGCATCGGAGCAACCCGAAACCGGAAGGGGAATCGGGAAAACCGGGACAGCTAACACGCGCAGACGGCCGTTTCATTCTTCTGGTTTCCGGTTTCTCGTTTCATACTTTGGTCATGCGTCTAGCCGTCAACATCGATCACATCGCCACGATCCGGGAAGCGAGGAAGACCGACGAGCCGGACCCTGTCGCGGCCGCGGTGATCTGCGAACTCGCAGGGGCGCAGGGAATCACCGTCCACCTGCGCGGCGACCGGCGCCACATCCAGGACCGCGACGTCGAGATTCTCCGCCGCACCGTCTCGACGCATCTGAACGTCGAGATGGCCGCCACTGCCGAGATGGTGCGGATCGCCCAGACCGTCAAGCCGCATCGCGTGACGCTGGTCCCCGAGCGGCGCGATGAAGTGACGACCGAGGGGGGCCTCGACGTCGTCCTGCACTCGGGAAACATCGAGAAAGTGGTGCGGCAGCTCCTCGATGCACACATCGACGTGTCGATCTTCGTCGATCCCGATCTCGACCAGATCCGGCAGTGCCATCGGATCGGCGCGCCGAAGATCGAGATCAACACCGGCAGATTCACCGCGGCATGGAAGGGCGCCGACTGGCGGCCGGAGCTCGAGAAAGTCGCCACCGCGGCGAAGGCGGCGAAAAAGATGGGGCTCGTCGTCCTCGCCGGCCACGGCCTGACTTATCGCAACATCGATGCGATCGCGGCGATCCCGGAGATCGAGGAGTTGAACATCGGACACTCGATCGTGGCGCGTGCGGCGCTGGTCGGCCTCGATGCCGCGGTGCGGGAAATGATCGCGCTGATGCGCAATCCGCGTCGCCTTCCGACGCACGCCTTCTGACGAAGTCAAAGTGTAGTGCGGGCGATCTCGGCCAGCCGCCGCCGGATCTGCACGAGCCGCGTGCGGTCGCGGCGGGCCGAGAAGCTCTCCGCCTCGTAGAGCGCGACGAGCGGCTCGAGTTCGCGCGCCGCCGCCGGCTGCTTCTCGCGCACGATCCGCAGAGCTTCTTCCATCGTCATCGACGGTCCGACCTCGACGCCGATCGACGACAGATGGCGCGCGAGAAGCCGAAACGCGTTTTCCCTCCGCCGCGCCGCGACCACCGCCGCCGTCCCGGCGGCGAGAAGGAACCCGAGCGTGGCCAGAAACTCCGGCGACGCGAGCATCCGCCGCACCGCGGCGAGGCTGCGCCGCCCGCTCGCCATCAGCTCCCGCGCCCGCGTGATCGCCTCGGCAGCGAGCGTCACCTGGTCCGCCAGTCCGAACGTCAGGACGTAGCGGTCCCAGAAGAAGTTCACCCAGTCGCTGATTGCCGAGGCATAGAGGCCGACGATGTTCCCCGGAGCGATCCCCGGCCGCAGCGTCGTGGGCGTCGGATCGAACGTCACCCATTTGCCGCCGTCCCACACCTCGACCCACGCGTGTGCGTCCTCCCGCCGCAGGACGAAGTAGCCGGTCAGCGGATTGAGGCGGCCGCCGTAGAAGCCTCCGACGATTCGCGCCGGATGTCCCAACGCCGTCATCAACGCGACCATCCCGGCTGCGAAATACTCGCAGTGTCCTCGCCGCTGCCTCAGAAGGAAGTCGTCGACGGTCATGATCGTGCCGACGTCCTGCGCGTTTCTCACGTACTGAAAATTGCGCGCGAGATACGACTCGACTCTCGCTGCCTGCGAGACGGCGCTGGTCGAGCTGCCGGCGATCGAGCGCGCCATCGCCGCCACCGCGGGGGTCACCGGATAGTTCGACAGCCGCACCCGTTCTCCCTCCAGCGGGCGGACGTTGAGCGACATGCTCACTTCGAAGTTGATGAGGTTCCGCGGCGGCCGCGAGATCGAATACGCGCCCGCCGGTCCCTCGCGCAGATCCGGGACCCCGTGCACGCTGTAGGTTCCGGCCGGCAGAAGAAGGCGTCCGCCCTTGACGAGCCGTTGCTGGATGCGGGCGCCGCGCGCGAAGCCGACCGGCTCGGCGATGCGGAACTTCCCCCGGCGCGGTTCGACGAAACGCAGCCCGCGGTAGGTCTGCCTCCAGACGTTGGGACCGAAGCGGTCGTAGACGGCGCCGCGCAGCCGCAGAGGCGTGAAGAAGGGGACCGCCTCCCGTCCCATCCAGACGCGCGCGACGATCGTCGTGTCATCCGGCGTGACGCGCTCCTCGTTGAAGTTGATCGTGTCGCTCAGGCCGGTCGTCGCGCTCTGCAGCGCTCCGGTCACCCCCTGCACCCACGGATCGCGCACGCGGGGAAGGACCGGAAAGAGAAGCGCTCCGAGAATCGCCGTTCCGGCGAGATAGAAACCCGCGGTACGCGACGAGGGCGCCTCCGAGTATTCGCGTCCCACCGCCGCCGCCGTCTCCATGTGACTGATGTGCATCAGCTCGCGGAAGAGGAGGAACGCGAAGGCGACGACGAACAGGACCACCGACATGTGCGTCGACGTGGCGATGCTGCCGATGAAGAGGAGGAACGTCGTCAGGAGGCGCTGGCCGCGGTTGGGTGCGGTCATCGATTCGGTCGCCTGGTAGACGGCGATGAAGAGGATCAGGTGCGTCGACGCGGCGAACGCGCCACGCGAAATCGCCACCGCGTCGACGAAATAGAAGGGAAGCGCGAGAATCGCCAGTCCCTTCATCACGGCCGGAGGAAGGAGACGGCTCGTCCCGTCGCGATGAATTCTCAGAACCACGAGCGTCAGCGCGCCGTGGAAGAGCAGCAGCGGCACGAAGCCGACCGCCATCGTCAGGTAGAGGGGCGCGGCGGCGAAGCCCGTCACCAGGACCGATTCGATCTCACGCCGTCTGTCCTGCATCTCCGCTCCTGAGCGAGAAAACGACCGTGTCGCGACCGGGGAGCATCTCCACCGGCTCGTGGACCGGCTCGATGAGCGCCAGCGCGCGGAAAAGGGCGTTGGCCGACTGCGACTCGCGCGCCCGCAGCGTCACGCGCGGCAGTTCCAGGACGACGTCGAGGCCGCGCCGCACCGCGTCATGGACGAACGTCGCCGCCGCGCTGATCATCTCCTCGAACGCCTCGGCCGGCGTGCCGCGCGGCTTCCAGGGATCGACCGCGACATGGACGGCCCGCGCCGCGTCCATCTCCGTCTGCTTCGTGATCCACCGCCCGAGGCTCGCCGACTTCTTCCAGTGGACGCGGCGCAAAGAATCACCCCTCACGTAATCGCGGAACGAGTGCACCTCGTCGCCCGGCCCGGGACGATTCGACGGCGCCTCGTCTCCGGCCACCGGCCGGAAGCGGACCGCGCCATCCGGCTCCGAACGGAGGCGGGGAAAGACCACCACCTCTCCCACCAGCCCGACACGCCGCTTCTTGAGGAAAAACCCGAACGGATAGCGGGTGTAGAAATCGGCCCTCCGCAGCGAGACGAGTCCCCGGCGCTCGAACAGAAACTCCGCCGGAATCTCGACCGTGGTCCGTTTCGGGACCAGCGGCACGACGGCGGCTCGCGCCATCTCGTCGGACAGAACCACCACGTCGCGCACGCTCCAGATGCGCGAGCGGTTGCGGATGCGCAGCGTCGCCGCCACCGGCCGCCCGGCCCATGCCTCGTCGATCCCGCGCAGCTCGATCTCGAGATGCTTGAGCCCCCCCTTCGAGGCGATGCCCGACAACAGCAGGCACCCCAGCATGAACGTCAGGCCGATGTAGAGCGCGTTGTTGCCGGTATTGAGAGCGGCGAACCCGATGACGACCGTGAACGTCAGATAGACCGTGCCGATCTTCGTCAGCCGGACGACACCTTCGAACGCGAACGGAAGAGAGTGCATCGCGATCGGGAATCGGTGATCAACTGCCGGACGGACGGCGCCGGTCACTCACCTCTCACCTCGGGACCGGGATTTCGCTCACGATCCGATGAATCAGCTTCGACTCGGGCGCCGTCTCGCCCCGCAGCATCCGCCGTTCCTTCAGGACGATCCGGTGCGAGAGAACCGCGCCGGCCAGCCGCTTGACGTCTTCCGGCACCACATAGTCCCGTCCTCCGACCATCGCCAGCGCCTGGCATGCCCGGAAGTAGACCAGCGCTCCGCGCGTCGAGACACCGAGTGCGATCTCGGGATGATTGCGCGTGGTCTGGACGATCGTCATCAGATACTCGACCAGCGACTCGTTCATGTGCACGCTGCCGACCTGGTCCTGCAGGTCGCGCACCTCGTCCTGATCGAGGACCGGCTCGAGGTGCTCGAGCGCGTCCTGCGCACCGCCGGAGCGGAGAAGCTGCTTCTCGTCGCTCGCACTCGGATAGCCGATCGTCAGCTTCATCAGAAAGCGATCGAGCTGCGACTCGGGGAGCGGATAGGTGCCCACGTGCTCGATCGGGTTCTGCGTGGCGATCACCAGGAAGGGATCGGGGAGAGGCAGCCTCCGCTTCTCGACCGAGATCATCCCTTCGCTCATCGCCTCGAGCAGGGCCGACTGCGACTTCGGCGTCGCGCGGTTGATCTCGTCAGCGAGGAGAACGTTCGTGAAGATCGGGCCGGAAACGAACTCGAATTCCTGCTCCTGATTGAAGATCGTCACGCCGACGATGTCGGCCGGCATCAGGTCGCTCGTGAACTGGATGCGCTGGAACGAGAGCGACAGAGAACGCGCGATCGCGTGCGCCAGCGTCGTTTTTCCCACTCCCGGCACGTCCTCGAGGAGGATGTGCCCCCGCGCCAGAAGTGCGGCGATGCAGAACTGCACCACCTCCGACTTGCCGCGGATCACCTTCTCCACGTTCGACTGCAGCGCCGCGATCCTGTGCAGCGACCGGTTCAGAGGAATCGGCTCTCGTGCCATCTGATGCATTCCGACCGGGAGAGGAAAACGAAAAGCGTGCCCGGTGTAACAGACTCGGCCGATCGGCCATTTCGGGCGAGGAGCGGAGCGGGCGAGAAGGCGGGAAGGCGGCGCGGCGACGAAACGGAAACACTCTCGCCTCCTCCGCCCGTCACAACTTCTTGTACTCCGGTCCCCCGCCCCCTTCCGGCGGCACCCACGTGATCACCTGATAGGGATCCATGATGTCGCACGTCTTGCAGTGGAAGCAGTTGGTGAAGTTGAGGAAGGGAACCTTTCCGCGGCCGTCGGCGGCCGGCCTCGGCTCGTAGACGTTTGCAGGGCAGAAGTGGAAGCAGGGGTTGCCGTACTCCTCCGTGCAACGCGTGGCGCAGACCTCGGTGTCGAGGATCAGCAGGTGCGGCGGCTGGTTTTCCTCGTGAACGACCCCCCCGTAGTAGACGTCCGTCACCTTGTCGAACGTGTACTGGTTGTCGAACTTCATCTTCTCCGGCGGATGGGGATCGTCGCTGCCGAAGTAGCGCTTGATCCTCGCCATCCGCGCGTGCCCGGAGTGCCCCTCGAGGCGATCGAGAACTCCGAAGCCGCGGCCTCCGGTGACCATCGACAGCCCGGCGTTGAGCAGCCCCGCGAACTGGCCGTATTCGAAGGCCTGATGGAAGTTGCGCTCGCGCCACAGCTCGTCCTTCGCCCACGAGGCCTCGAAGAGCGCTTCGTACTCGCGGAGCTGGTTCGAGGAGAAATCGCCGGTGAGCAGCGCGTGAAATGCCGTCTCCGCGGCGAGGATCCCCGACTTGATGCCGAGGTGGATTCCCTTGAGGCGCGCACCATTCAGGAACCCGGCGGAGTCGCCGGCGATGAGAAACCCGTCGCCATACATGCGGGGCATCGAGAAGTAACCCCCTTCGGGGATCGCCTTCGCGCCGGCGGCGATCATCTTCCCCCCTTCGAGGATCGCGCGAATCGACGGGTGGAGCTTGTAGCGCTGGAACTCGTGGTGCGGGTCGAGCGTCGGGTTGCGGTAGTCGAGACCGACGACCAGACCGATGTCGACGATCCGGTCCTTCATCCCGTAGATGAAGCCTCCGCCGAACGTGTCGCCGTCGAGCGGCCAGCCGAGCGTGTGGATGACGGTCCCGGGAGCGAAGCGGTCGTCGGGGAGCTGCCACAGCTCCTTCACGCCGACCGAGTAGACCTGCGGGTTTTTCCCCGCGTAGAGGTCGAACATTCCCGCGAGCTGCTTCGTCAGAGTTCCACGCGGGCCTTCGGCGAGGATGGTGACCTTCGCCCGGACATCGACACCCGGCTCGAAGTTCGGCTTCGGCTGCCCGTTCCTGTCGATTCCCTTGTCACCGGTGCGGACGCCGACCACGCGGCCGTCTTCGACGAGCACCCGGGTCGCGGGAAACTCGGGGAAGAGATCGACACCCATCTCCGCGACGATGGGAGCCATCCACCGGACCATCTCGCCCAGCGAAAGGACGTAGTTGCCGTGATTCTGCAGAGGAGGAGGAAGGATCGGGGCGGCGATCTTCCGCGTCCCGGTCAGGTACCAGAAGGCGTCGTCACCGACGGGCGACTCGACGGGGCAGCCGCGCTCGAGCCAGTCGGGCATCAGCTCGGCGATGCCGCGCGGGTCCATCACAGCGCCCGACAGGCCGTGCGAGCCGACCTCCTTTCCCTTCTCGAGAACGGCGATGGACACCGCTTCGAGCTTCTGCTCCGTCTCCGGATTCCCGTTGTGCGCCGCGATGAGCTGCGCGAGCCTGTACGCGGCCGCAAGACCGGCCGGACCGGCGCCGACGATCACCACGTCGACGTCGAGAGTCTCGCGCTCGATCCCGGGAAGTTCAGCCATGATGTCTCCTGCTCGGCGAAGTCGCGCGCATTGTATGGCACCGCGGGAGGCGCGGCGCAGGGGGAAGGGTGCCGCCGGCGGCGCGCCGGGTATGTGACGTCGGACACCGCGCCTCCGGTCGCGGGACCGGCCCGCGACCTATAATTCGGCCTGCGTGTCCGAGGCATCCATCGCCCTCCTGCTGCTGTTCGTCGCGTCGGGAGTGACTTCGTTTCTGACGACGGGCATCGTCAAGCGTTCGGCCGAGCAGATCGGGCTGGTCGACCGCCCCGACGCACGCAAGCTCCACGAAACCGAGGTTCCGCGCATCGGCGGCCTGGCCATCATCTTCGGCTTCGGCTTTCCGCTTCTTCTGCTGGCCGGAAACCCGAAGGCCGCCAGCATGGTTTCGCAGAATCTGGAGCAACTCTTCGCCGTCCTCGCCAGCGGCGCGCTGATCGTCGGCCTCGGCGTCTACGACGACCTGGTTGGCGCCGACGCGCCGAAGAAATTCGCGGTGCAGACTGCCGCAGCGCTGATCCTGGTGAGTTTCGGCTTCCACTTCGACGAGCTCTCGATCGCCGGGCACAACTTCGATCTCGGCTACTTCGGCGTCCTTGCGTCGGTTTTCTGGATCGTCGGCGTCATCAACGCGGTGAACTTCATCGATGGAATCGACTCTCTCTGCACGGTCGTTTCGCTGACGATCGCCGTCACCTTCGCCGTGATCGGCTACATCAGAGAAGATGTCTTCTCGTTCTTCGTGATGGCGGCGCTGGCGGGAAGCCTGATCGGGTTTCTTCCGTGGAACCGTCCCCCCGCGAAGATCTTCATGGGCGACAGCGGGAGCCTCTTCATCGGACTTCTTCTCGCCGCGATCTCGATCGCCAGGCCCAGCAAGTCGCCGACGGCGCTGATCGTCGGCGGGCCGATGCTGGCGCTCGCGGTGCCGGTGATCGACACGCTGATGGTCGTCAGGGAGCGCCTCGGCGGCGAGCGGATACCGCTCATGGCGCGGATCGCCCGCGTCGTCACCGCCGACCGGCGCCACATCCATCACATCCTCATCGAACGCTATGGCAGCACGATCCGGACGATCGTCTCGATCGAGTTCGTCACCGTCCTCTTCGCCATCGCCGCCGTGCTGACGGTCATCCAGGAGACGAAGGTCGTCGGCTACGCCGCCGGCATCATCGGCCTGACCGGACTCCTCTTTCTCCGCTACTGGCACCGCCCCCATCCCGGCCCGTCACCGGTCCGGGAGCGCACCGCCTGAATGTGCGGAATCGCCGCGATCTTCGCCTACCGCTCGACGGCACCCCCGGTCGACCGAGGGGAGATCGAACGGATCACCGAGTGGATGCGCCCCCGCGGACCCGACGCAGGCGGCACGTGGATCGCCGATGACGGCCGCGTCGCGTTAGGCGCCCGAAGGCTGGCGATCATCGACCTCTCTTCCGAAGGAAACCAGCCGTTCTTCGATGCCGAGGGCGAATACGCGATCGTCTTCAACGGCGAGATCTACAACCACCGCGAAATCCGGAGATCGCTCGAGCGCAGCGGCGCACGGTTTCATTCGGCAAGCGACACGGAAGTCGTGCTTCAGCTCTATCGGCGCGACGGCCCCCACATGCTCGGCCTGCTCCGCGGCATGTACGCGCTCGCGATCTGGGAAGTGCGCACCCGGCGGATGTTCGTCGCACGCGATCCCTGCGGGATCAAGCCCCTCTACTACGCCGATGACGGGAGAACGATCCGCATTGCGTCGGAGGTGAAGGCGCTCCTCGCGGGCGGCTCCGTACCGCGTTCGCGCGATGCGGCCGGAACGGCGGGCTTTTTCCTCACCGGTTCGGTTCCCGAACCGTTCACGACCGTGACGGCGGTGCGAGCGCTCGAAGCCGGCCATGCGTTCTTCGTCGGGGAGGACCGGGGACGATCGGC
>DATLYG010000199.1:0-14026 GCA_035574985.1 Thermoanaerobaculia bacterium
CAGATGGCCGCTCGCCGCCGCAACCCGAAGGGCCGTGGGATCTGCGGGCGATCTCTGCGTCACTCGTCGTCGACGATGCCATCGCATCGCCTCCTCCTCGTTCCTTGACCTCGCCCGCAGCTCCCACGGCAAAAGGCAAGAGATTTATGAAGCACTACACTAGAACGTGGCGTCGAGGAACGGCCGGAGCTTCTTCGAGCGCGAGGGATGCCGCAGCTTGCGGAGGGCCTTCGACTCGATCTGGCGGATCCGCTCGCGGGTGACGTTGAACGAACGGCCCACCTCCTCGAGCGTGTGCTCGGCGCCGTCGCCGACGCCGAAGCGCATCTTCAGGACCTGCTCCTCGCGTGGGGTGAGCGTGCGGAGCACCTTCTGCGTCTGCTCCTTCAGGTTCGACACGATGACGTGGTCGATGGGGGAGATGACGCCGCGATCTTCGATGAAATCGCCGAGGTGCGAGTCTTCCTCTTCCCCGATCGGAGTCTCGAGAGAGATCGGTTCCTGCGCGATCTTCATGATCTTGCGGACCTTGGAGACCGGCATGTCCATCCGCTCGGCGATCTCCTCGGCCTGCGGTTCGCGTCCGAGTTCCTGGACGAGCGCTCGCGAGGTCCGCGTGAGCTTGTTGATCGTTTCGATCATGTGCACCGGAATGCGGATGGTGCGGGCCTGGTCGGCGATGGCGCGGGTGATGGCCTGGCGGATCCACCACGTGGCGTAAGTGGAGAACTTGTAGCCGCGGCGGTACTCGAACTTCTCGACCGCCTTCATCAGGCCGATGTTTCCCTCCTGAATCAGGTCGAGGAACTGCAGGCCGCGGTTGGTGTACTTCTTGGCGATCGACACGACGAGGCGGAGATTGGCGACGATCAGCTCCTGCTTGGCCTGATCGGCCTCCTCTTCGCCGGAGCGGATCTCGCGGATCGTCTTCTTCAGCTCCTCGTGCGTGAGGCCGTAGAACATCTCCAGTTCGTCGAGCTTCTCCTGGTACTTCTGGAGGCGGCGCCGGTAGAAGTCGCGGCGGGTCTTGTCCTTCTCCCGCTTGAGGGCCTGGTCGTCCTTCCGGATCATGGCCACGACCTGCGACATCTCACTGTCGACGTCCTTCAGCTTGTTGATCATCCGGTTGCGGGTCTGCGGCGTGAAGTCGATCTGCCGCAGCTCGGTGGCCAGCTCCTGCTCGAGCTTCTCGATGTTGCGGAGTGTGCTGACGATGGTCCGCTCCGAGAGCTTCTTGTCCGCCAGCTTGACCTTGTTGTCCTTGATCTTCTTGTCGAGCTTCGCCACCTTCTCGAAGATGGCCATGATCTCGTTGATCTTGTTGGCGGTGGCCGCCGGCATCTTCGGCTCGCCGTTCTCGGCGTCGCCGGCGCCGTTGCTGCTGCCATCGTCGTCCGGCATGGCGAGATCGATCGTTTCCTTGATGACCCGCGTGTCGCGCCGGGCGGCCTCGTAGATCTTCAGGATCTCTTCGCGGATGATGCGGTTCTGCGAGAGTGCCTTGTAGACGCGGCGCTCTCCCTTCTCGATTCGCTTGGCGATGTCGACTTCGCCCTGGCGGTCGAGAAGTTTGACCGTCCCCATCTCGCGCAGGTACATGCGGACGGGATCGTTGGTCTTGTCGACGATCCCGCTCGAGGCCGCGATGATGTCCTGCTGGACCTCCTCGCGCTGGTCCATCTCCTTTTCTTCGATGGTCCCGTCGATGGTGACGATCCCCTTCGGCTGGGGAGCGAGCGGCTTTTCGGAGTCCTCCACGACATCGATGCCGAGGTCGTTGAAGCGGATGTAGATCTCGTCGAGTTCTTCAGGAAGGCTGGTGATCTCTTCGGGGAGGATCTCGTAGATTTCGTCGTAAAGCAGAAATCCCTTTTCCTTACCCAGTGCGATGAGCTGTTTGACTTCCGCGTATTTCTCTTCGACACTCAACTCGCCGACTCCCTCTTCGAAATTGGATTCCTGCTCGAGGTTCGGTGTGCGCAGGCGTGTCGTCATGGTCGTCTTCGCTCCTCACGTGCCGGGCAGCCTGAACCATCGCTCCGGCACCATCGAACGGTCTGGGGACCTCTGCTTCGAGGCCTTGGCGCGGCATCGGGTGTTCTGCCCCGCCGCCCCGCCAAACCATCGTCCGCAGAGGACACTCACGTAATCGGGTGAGGACGATTTTTATTTCAAAGTATGGACAGCCTGCGTAAGACGTTGTTTCTCCAGCAGAAGCGCATTGACGCGCTCGTCATCTCCGTTCCGGGATGCATCGAGGATCTCGCGCTGAATCTCCCGCAGACGCCGATCGGCGTGAAAACGCTCCAACGCCCGTAAGTTCTCATCGATCCGCGCGAGCGCCGAGTCGTCGAGATCCTCGCTGAGGGTCAGCTCCGAGAGGAGGGTGATCTCGGCCTCGCCCCTAAGATGGGTCGCAATCTGCGCGAAATCAATAGGTTCTCCCCCCTGGATCGCACTTTTTGTCACGAGAAATAACGATTTGCAGGCCTCGTCGGTGAAAAACTCTTCCCGCAGTCTCGCGGCGAGCTCCGGCGTGAGGCGTCCCTGAAGGGCGGCCGACAGCACCATCTTTTCGGCCGTCGGGGCGGCGGACCCGGCGCGGGGCGGCCGCTCGGCCGCCGCCGCCGTGGCCGGCGATTTTCCGCGTACGCGCGACCAGACCGTCTCGAACTCGAGCCGCATCCGGTCGGCGATCTTCTGCGCGGCGTCGTTCCTGACCACCGGGTCGCCGACCGCGTTCAGCAGCGGGACGAACATCTCGACGCGCTCGGACTTCTCCCGTCCGCTCAGGCTCGCCGCGTCCGTGGCCCACTCGCGCAGGGCGAACTCGAAGATGTCGCTGGCGTTGCTGAGAGTCTCGAGGAAGCGGTCGCGGCCGAGCTTCTGGATCAGCGAGTCGGGATCCTTCTCCCCGAGGAGATCGATCACCAGCACCTCGAGGCCGGCCGCCAGGAGAATCGGCGCCGCGCGGAGCGTGGCGGCGCGGCCGGCCGCGTCGCCGTCGTAGGCGATCGCCACACGGCGCGTGAATCTTCGCAGCAGCGATGCCTGCCCCGCAGTGAGCGAGGTTCCCATCGATGCCACCACCCCCGGCACGCCGGCGTAGTCGAGCGCGATGGCGTCGAAATAGCCCTCGACGAGGATGGCGCGGTCGATGTCCATCTTCCGCATCGAATCCTTCGAGCGATGCAGGTTGTAGAGGAGCCGCGACTTGTTGAAGACGTCCGACTCGGGGGAGTTGAGGTATTTCGGATCGCTGCCGTCGAGCGACCGGCCCCCGAACCCGACCACCGCCCCCGTTTCGGAGTGAATCGGAATCATGAGGCGGTTGCGAAAGCGGTCGTAGTAACCCGATCCGCTTTTCCGCGGCGTGATCAGTCCCGCCGCCTCCAGCTTCTTCTCGCCATGCTTCCGGGACAGGCGCGTGCAGATGTAATCCCACGTGTCGGGGGCGTAGCCGAACCCGTAGCGCTCGACGATCGCATTCGCCACCCCGCGGCCGCGGAGGTAGTCGTCCGCGGCGTTCGGGGTCCATCGGAGCGCCTGATGGAACGCTTCCGATGCTTCGTCGATCACTTCGAGCAGGTCGTCCTTGTCGCTCTCGCGTGCGGTCCGCTTTTTCCGCGGCAGCTCGATGCCGACGCGCGAGGCCACATGTTCGACGGCCTCCGGAAAGGTGAACCGCTCCGTGAGCGTGAGGAACTTGAAGACGTCCCCTCCGGCGCCGCAGCCGAAGCAGTAGAAGAGACCCTTGCCCCGATCGACCGTGAACGAGGGGGTCTTCTCGCGATGAAACGGGCAGAGTCCTTTGTGGCTCTTGCCGGCAGGCCTGAGCGGCGTCACCTGCGACACGAACTCGACGATGTCCGCCGCCTGCCGCACCTGCGCGATGATCTGGTCGTTGAGATCGACGTAAGCCATGGAGTTTGTTCCCGGCGCCCGGCTGCCCGATTTCAGGTATCGAGTTCGGCCACGGTCGCGCCGTCACCGCCCTCATTGTCGCCCCCGGGCCGCCACGACTTGACGGCCGGATGGTTTCGAAGATGCTCCCGAATGGCCTTCCGCAGCGCGCCGGTGCCGAAACCGTGAATGATCCGGACGGCCCGCCGCCCCTCGAGAAGAGCGCGGTCGAGGAACCTGTCCGACTCCTCGATGGCGTCGTCGACGCGCTGACCGATGAGGTTCAGCTCCGCCGAGACCACCACCGCGTCGTCGCCGCTCCCGGCGGATGCGGCGTGCCGCGTGGGGCGCTCCGCTTTTCTCTCGATCGGAACGAGGTCGCGCAGTTCGACCGTCATCTTTCTACCGTCGACGGCGAGGACCGCCTTCTTTCCGTCGATGCTCACGACGTTCCCCCGGACCTTGAACTTCCGGTGCTCGGCTCGGTCGCCGGCCCGGACTTCCCGCTGTTCGACCGGGACGAATTCGATGGCGCGCTCGATCTGCCTGGTCAGCCCCTCGGCGGCCGATGACGGCGCGACGTGTGCGCGCGCGGCGCGGTCCATTTCGCGCAGGTTCCGGATCTCGGCGGCGAGCTGACGCTGCACGTCGTCGCGAAGGCGCTCCAGTTCCTCACGGTACCACGTCCCGAGGCGCGCCCGCTCCTGCTCGAGCTGCCTTTGTTTCGAGGCGAGTGCGGCCCGCTCGTTCTCCATCTCCCGCCGCAGGCGTTCTGCGGCGTCGAGTTGCGCGAGCACCTCGGCCATCTTCTGCTGCAGCCGGCTGAGAAGCTCGTCGGTCGATCCGTAACGGTCGCCGAGGCGTTCCCGGGCGCGCTCGATCACGGCCGCGGGGAGGCCCACGCTTCGCGCAGCGTCGATCGCGCGGCTTCTTCCCGGAATGCCGGCGATCATCCGGTAGGTCGGTCTGCCCGTCGCCGCGTCGAACTCCATCGACGCGTTCACGATCCGCGGGTCGTTCACTGCGAAGGTCTTGAGCGACGAGAGATGTGTCGTCACGATCAGCAGGGCGCCGCGTTCGAGGATGTGCTCGACCACGGCCGCCGCGAGCGCCGCACCTTCCTCCGGGTCGGTTCCCGAGCCGAGCTCGTCGAGAAGAACGAGCGACCGTTCCGTTGCCTGTTCGAGAATCCGCGCGAGCCGCACCAGGTATGCCGAAAAGGTCGACAGGTGTTCGAGGACGTCCTGTTCGTCACCGATGAGGACGTGGATGGCGTCGACGACCGGGATGACGCTTCCTTCGGCTGCCGGCAGCGGCAGCCCGCTCGTGGCCATCGCCACGAGCAGACCGGCCGTTTTCAGCGCGACCGTCTTCCCTCCCGCATTCGGCCCGCTGATCACGAGCGCGGAATGGTGTTCGTCGAGTTCGACGGTGACCGGCACGACTTTCTGGCCGGCCGGCTTCTCGCCGAACAGCTCGACCCTCGCGGCGGAGAGGCGTTCGTCGAGCAGCGGATGTCGCGCATCGAGGAGGCGCAGTTCGCGCCTGGTGCTGAACGACGGCCGTGAGGCGCCGATCTGCTCGTGGAAAAGCGCGCATGCCTGCAGCGCGTCGAATTCCCCCGCCACAGCGACCGCGCCGAGGATCGCCTCCTTTTGATCGAACAACGCGGAGGAGACGTGACGGGTGATGCGCCCGATCTCCTCCCGCTCTTCGATGAGGAGTTCGGCGAGATCGTTGTTCAGCTCCACCGCCTGCATCGGTTCGATGAACACCGAGGCGCCCGAGCCGGAGCGCTCGTGGAGGATTCCGGCGACGGCACTGCGGTGGCCGGCACGGACGGGGACGCAGTAGCGGTCGCCGCGCTGCACGATGAGCGGCTCCTGAATGGCCTCCGCATGGCGGTTCATGACCTCGCTCAGCACGCGCTGGATCGCGGCCCGCTTGCTCTGGATGCGGCCGCGGATGGCGCGAAGCGCGGCGGAGGCCTCCTCGCGCAGTGTTCCGTCGCGCGTGAAGTACCGGCCGAGATGCGACAGCAGCTCCCCGAGATCGGGGATCTCGCGCGCGATGCGGGTCAGGAGGGGAAAGCCGTCGGAGCGGAGGAACGTCTCGCGAACCGACTGCGTCGCACGCGCCGCGCGGACGACGACCCACGACTCGTCGAGTTCGAGAACCGATTCGCGATCGAAGAGGGGAGCGACGCCGGTCAGTCCGGCCAGCGGGAGAAGCCCTTCGCTCTGGATGAAGCGGACGATTTCCGCGAGCTCCCCCTGCGCCTTCTCGCACGCCTCGAGGGTCGCATGAGGCCGCCGGCGTGCGATCGCGTCCTTACCGGGAGCGCTCTTCGCCTCCATCGCGATGAGAGCCAGCACGCGATCGAACTCGATGGTGACGAGAGAGGCTGCGGGTGTCACTCGGATCGCTGAAAGGATCACCGGTCGCCCGCTATTCCGGGCCGCGCGGACAAAAAAAGACCCGCGACGCTCGTCGCGGGTCCTTCCGAGTTCGAGGGTTGGTTCTCAGTAACCGGCGCGGCGCTCTTCGGCGAGCTTCCGCAGGACTTTCTTGCGAGCTGCGATCGCTTTTCTCTTGCGCTTCGTGCTCGGCTTCTCGTAATGCTGGCGCTTCTTCAGCTCAGAGAGGATTCCCGACTTCTCGCATTTCCGCTTGAATCTCCGAAGCGCATTCTCGAACGTCTCGTCTTCCTTGACGTGAACGAGAGGCATCCCCGACTTCCCCCCCTTCTGCCTTCAACTTTGTCGTGGATCAGGTCCCGATGGTGCCCGATCATTCTACGGGCCGGTTCGCGGGCGGGTCAATTCTTCGACTCTCCGAGCCCCGGCGCACACGGGGAATCAACCTCTCGGTGGGAGGTTCCATTCCAGTAGCTGTAAATCATTGATACGACTGCAGATCGGCGTCAGGACGCCAGAAGCCGTTCGATCCGGGCGACGATGGCGTCGAGAGCCACCAGGTTTTCCCCACCTTCCGGAATGATGAGGTCGGCGTACCGCTTCGACGGCTCGACGAACTCCTCGTGCATCGGCCTCACGGTCTGGAGGTACTGGTCGACGACCGACTGGAGCGAGCGGCCGCGCGACTGCACGTCCCGCATCAGACGCCGGACGAAGCGGATGTCCGAGGGGGTGTCGACGAAGAGCTTGATGTCGATCCGGCTCCGAAGCTCCGGATCGGAGAGGACGAGAATGCCTTCGACGATGATCACCTTGCGCGGTTCCACGCGCTGCGTCTCGGCACGGCGCGAATAGGCGGCGAAGTCGTACGTCGGGACATCGACCGCCGAACCGCCGGCGAGCAGGTCGAGATGCCGTACGAGAAGCTCGGTCTCGAGCGAGTCGGGGTGGTCCCAGTTGATCCGCGACAGTTCCTCGGGGGAGAGGTCGTCGAAGTTGCGGTAGTACGAGTCGTGGGAGATCCACTCGATGCGGTCGCGTCCGACACGGTCATAGATCGACCGCGCGACCGTCGTTTTTCCCGAGCCCGTTCCTCCGGCGATTCCGATGACGACCGGTGTCTTCATTCTGCTCGCGCGTCAGGCGCCGCTCTGCTCTTCGAACTCCGCCTCGGTGAGAAAGTCGGACGGATCATCGGCACCGCAGGTTGGACAGGAGACCGTCGCGAGTTTCCCGTTGACGAATTCGAATTGATAGGTTGGCGTCTCGCACTGCAGACAGACCAGATATTCGGGTTCGTCGTCCATCGCGGCGAAGGATAGCTCACTTCCCGGCCACCTGCTGCTGCCTTTGCTCGATCACCGGTGCAAACGACGGCTGCACGAAACGGGCGGCATTCGTCTCGTTCTCGATGACCGACGCATAGGCGTACGTCGAAGGTGCGCTCGACTCGACGAGCACCGAGAAGCCGCCGCCCGATGGGATCAGGGGAAAGATCGACTGGATCGAGGTGTGCCGGATCGACGAGGGGGGAAGGCTGACGCTGGCGAGGGCGAGATTGCGGCCGGGGATGCGCTGGAGGGCGAGGGTGAAGCGCGCCTCCTTCTCGCCGAGGTTCACGAGTCCGATGTTCGTCCGGAACGACTCGCTGAACGAGAGTCCGTGAAGAACGCGAAGGGGGGCATAGCCGGGGTCACCATAGGACACTCCGATCGGCTGGGGCCTGGAAGAGTCGGTCCCGCGAACGGCGTACGCGCTCGCCATGACGGTGACCGAACGGCGTCCGCGCGTCTGGACCACGAGCGGTGAAATCGCCGCGGGCAGACCGAATGCTTCGCCGACCACGTCGGTGAAGCGAAGCGACTCGCCGGGAGGAATCGACGTGAGAATCGCCGGCTGGTCGGGAGCGGCGGGAAGAATCAGTGCGACCTCGACCTCCGTGCCGAGGTCGTTGCGAAGGACGACGTCGGTCTTCCAGTGGACCGCATTGATGCCGTCGATGCTGCCGACGACGGGAACGATGACCGTCGACATCTCGGCCGCTCCGCTCTCCTCGCTCTGGGCGAACGAAGGAGCCGCGCAGAGGCAGATCAGGGCCACCGCTGCAACGCGAGCCGTCATCAGGAGTAGACGAGTCAGAGGTGTCACCGGTTTCAGACGAAGTGAGGATGGAGGACCCGGCTGCCGACGACGAGGACCTTCTGGAAGGTCGACAGCGACAGGCGGCGCCGGATCACGATCAGCGGGTCCTTTCGCAGCTTTGCGAGCACGGTGGCGTAGACGCCGCCCATCAGCAGGGTCGGGAAGCGGGCGTCCCACGCCAGCTCTCCGAGGAGAGGCTCGGCTGCCCGGAAGTACTCTTCGGCGCGCGCGATCTGGAACTCGACGAGGCGGCGAACGCGGTCGTTCTCGGCGCGGGCGAAGAGATCGCCTTCGCTCACGCCGAAGCGCTCGAGCTCCTCGCGCGGGACGTAGATCCGGCCGCGCGTGAGATCGTCGCCGATGTCGCGCGTGACGTTCGTCAACTGCAGCGCGGTGGCGAGTTGCCGTCCGTAGGCGATCGCAGCAGGCGAGCGGTAGCCGAAGATCGACAGGGAGATGTCGGAGATCGATGACGCGACGAGATCGCAGTAGCGCAACAGCTCGTCGAACGTGTCGTAGCGCGCTTTCCATGTGTCCTGACGGCATCCTTCGACCAGTGCGACGAAGGCGTCCTTCGGGATGTCGAAGTGGGAGAGCGCGTCGGCGAGCGCGATGGTGATCGGATGCGACGGCTTTCCCTGGTAACAGGCGTCGAGTTCGCGCTGCCACTCGTCGAGGCGGCTGATCGTCGCCTCCGCGCCGCCGGTCCCTTCGTCGGCGATGTCGTCCGCCCGGCGGCACCAGGCGTAGGCGGCGTAGACGGCGCGGCGCTTGACCGGCGGAAGGAAACGGAACCCGACCGAGAAGTTCGCCCCGTGCTTGTGCGCGATCGCCCGGCAGTAGGCGTACGCGTCGTTCCGTCGTCGTTCCGCGGACCGCGAATCGAGAACCGGGAATCGAGAACCCGTGTCCGCAACCGGACCGAGGGGAGGCACGCGCATCTCCGTGTCGCGTGAGCGGCACCAGTGTTCCCCCGGCTTGTGGAGGCAGCGGCCGTCGTGCCTCCAGAGGCGCCGGATGAGGGGCGAGAGCGCGGACTTCCACCAGCGGCGCTGGTGCCACGCGCGGAGGTAGGCGTTGAAGTCGTCCGCCTTTGCGGCACGCCTGACGAACATCGAGAGTCCGCTGTTGCCGCCCGCCTCGTAGAGGAACCGGTTCACGAGGCTCGTCTCCTGCTTCGCTCCCAGCTCCTTCTGCCAGAGTGCGTCGTAGTCGACGCCGCGAAGGATGCTTTCCGCCGCCAGATGTCCACTGGTCAGTGCATAGCGGATTCCGAGTCCGAACAGGTAGTCCTGAAATCCCGCCGCTTCCCCGACCCATCGCGCTCCGCCCGACGTGGCGGCCCGCTTGAGGTGAAAGTTCATGTACGAGTAGCCGGTCCGTGTCGCCGAAGGAATGGAGAACGGGTGCGTCGTTTGTGCGGCGGCGAGAGCGTGTTCGAAGTAGTCGTCGATCCTCCTGAAGTCGGCGACGATCGCGCAGCCGAACGTTGCCAGGCCGTCGAGAATGAACAGGTACGAGTAGCCTCCGGGGGAGAGGCGGTGATCGAAGAAGACGTCGATCCGCTCCGGCTCGCCGGTCTGCCAGGTCATCTCGCGCGCCAGCCCGTCGGGGGCCGCCGGGCCGGTCGCCACGATGTCGGCGGCCTCCGGCGAGAGCCGGCTGTTGAAGATCACGTTCACCCCGAGGGCCCGGGCCTGTTCGAGAAGGCCGTGATCGAGCGTTCCGGCCTCGGGTCCGCGGCGGATGAAGTAGCCGTACGGCTCGGCGCTGCGGATCCGGTGCGCGACGCGGCCGCGGTCGTAGAACGTGGCCCACGTCGCGGGACGGAAGTAGAAGTTGCGCTCGATTCCGATGCGGTCGAGAAAGTCGGGGACCGGCTCGCGCTCCGAAGAGCCTTCGATGATCTGCAGATCGCCGATGAAGCGCATCCCGACGCCGCTCTTCGCTTCGTGGACTTCGACGCTCCGCCCCGCGCGCGCGAGCGCAATGGCCGCGGCGAGACCGGAGGGGCCCGCACCGGCGATGCGAATGGGATCCGTTCCGGCCATGAACTTTGTATCGTATCGCTTCGAACCGGGCACGAATTCCGGAGACCTGTGTCATTCTGAACCGCGAAGACGGCGAAGGAACGGCGGGATGTTCGCGAAGGACATCCCCCGTCCTTCGCCGTCTCGCTGCTCGCCGCCCAGGACGACGACATGACAGACCATCGTGAGAGGAGACCGTTCGGCGGTCATGCCGCGCTCGTCGCCGCAGGCATTCTCCTGAGCCGCATCGCGGGACTGATCCGCACGCGCGTCTTCGCCCATTTCCTCGGCAGTTCGCGCGCGGCGGACGCGTTCAACGTCGCGCTCAAAGTCCCGAACTTTCTTCAGAACCTTCTGGGAGAAGGTGTGCTCTCCGCTTCGTTCATCCCCGTCTACGCGCGACTCCTCGCCCGCGGCGACGAGAGACTCGCCGGCCGCGTGGCCGGGGTGTTCGCGACACTGCTCATGCTCGGCCTGTCGGGAATCGTGCTCCTCGGCGTTCTGCTCGCTCCCTGGATCCTGCAGATCACCGCCCCGGGGTTTCCTCCCGACGTGATGCGGCTGACGGTGACGCTGGTCCGGATCATTTTCCCCGGCGTCGGGCTGCTCGTCCTTTCGGCGTGGTGCCTCGGCGTCCTGAACACGCATCGCCAGTTCTTTCTCTCCTACGTCGCGCCGGTCCTCTGGAATGCCGCGATGATCGCCACGCTGGTGATTTTCGGAACGCGTCTGCGCGAGCGAGAGCTGGCGGTGGCGCTGGCGTGGGGGACCCTCATCGGTTGCGCGCTGCAGCTCGGAATTCAGATGCCGTTCGTGTTCCGGCACGCGCGGCAGCTCTCGTTCGGGATCGATCGCGACCTGGCACCGGTGCGCGAGATCTTCCGTAATCTCGCACCGGTCATCGGCGGGCGCGGCGTGGTCCAGATCAGCGGCTACGTCGACCAGTTCATCGCCACGTTTCTCCCGGCCGGCGCGGTGGCGAACCTCGTCTACGCCCAGACCGTCTACCTGTTGCCGATTTCGGTGTTCGGGATGTCGGTGTCCGCGGCCGAGCTGCCGCAGATGTCGGCCCAGAGCGGCACGAAGGAGGAGATCGATGCCGCCCTTCGGGCCCGACTCACGCGAGGTCTGCGGCAGATTTCGTTCTTCATCGTGCCGACGGCCGTCGCATTCCTCCTCATCGGACGCCTGCTGGTCGCGGCGCTCTATCAGACGGGGAAGTTCACGAACGACGTCACGCTCGTCGTCTGGTACGTGCTTGCCGGATGGACCACCGGTCTCGTTGCCGCGACACTCGGGCGGCTCTACTCGTCGGCGTTTTATGCACTGCAGGACACCCGGACGCCGTTCCGCTTCGCGCTCGCCCGGGTGAGCCTCGGGGCCACCCTCGCGCTTCTGCTCGCCTTCCCGTTCCGGGGTCTGTTCGCCACGGCGATCCGCGCCGCCTCGCTTCCGATGCCGCACCTGCCCGGCGGCGCCGATGCGCTCGCCGTCATCGGGATCCCCCTCGCCTCGGGCGTCGCATCGTGGGTCGAGTTTCTGCTTCTCCGGCGTGCGCTCCGGCGGCGCATCGGGGCGGGCGAGCCGGCCGCCGGATTTCTTGCGAGGCTCTGGACGTCGGCCCTCGTGGCGGGAGGGGCGTCGCTGGCCTTCGATCTGCTGGTGGCCCGCGATGCCGCAGCGCACCTGCCGCTGCGCCACATCAATGAAGCGCTGATGGTCTGCCTCGTCTTCGGCGTGGTCTATTTCGCCACGGCGTTTCTCCTCGGCGTTCCGGAGGTGAAGTCGACGCTCGCGCGTTTCCGCCGCTGACCCGGCGGGGAGGGTGTCACCTTTCTTGCTACCATCCGCCTGCGTGACAGAGGTGCCGGTGACGTCCCAGCCTGTCGGCATGAGCGGCGCGCATGTCGCCGACGCCGGCGTCGATCCAGCCGAGGCCCTTCTCCAGGTCAGGAACCTGCGGACGTCGTTCTCCACAGGCGAGGGGGTGATTCACGCCGTCGACGGAGTCTCGTTCCACGTCCGCCGCGGTGAAGCGCTCGCGCTCGTCGGCGAGTCGGGCTGCGGCAAGAGCGTGACGGCGATGTCGATCATGCGCCTCGTCGCGCCACCGGGAGCGATCACCGGAGGGGAGATTCTTTTCAAGGGCCGCAATCTCGCAGCGCTCACCGAAAAAGAGATGCAGAAAGTCCGCGGCCGCGACATCGCCATGGTCTTTCAGGAGCCGATGACGTCGCTGAATCCGGTCTTCAAGATCGGGATGCAGGTGGCCGAGGCGATCCGGATCCACAAGAAGGTGTCGAAGAAGGAAGCGTGGCGGATGGCGGGGGAGATGCTCGATCTGGTGTCGATTCCCGATCCGGTCAAACGTCTCGACGACTATCCGCATCAGCTCTCGGGCGGGATGCGGCAGCGGGTGATGATCGCAATGGCGCTCTCGTGCGATCCGGAACTGCTCATCGCCGACGAGCCGACGACCGCGCTCGACGTCACGATCCAGGCCCAGATCATGGAGCTGCTCGCCGGGCTGCAGCAGCGGCTGGGACTTGCCATTCTGCTCATCACTCACGATCTCGGCATCGTCGCCGAGTTCTGCGAGCGCGTCGTCGTGATGTACAGCGGACGGGTGGTCGAGGAGGCGCCCGTCCGGCGCCTCTTTGCATCGCCGGCGCACCCGTACACGAGGGGCCTGCTCGAGTCGCTCCCGCGCCTGGCGAAGAATCCGGCATCGGACGCCGCGGCTCCGAAGTCGCCCGCACGTCCCGGGAGGCTGCCGACGATCGAGGGCATGGTTCCCTCGCCGGGCGCGCTTCCGCAGGGCTGCAAGTTCCATCCTCGCTGTCCCGACGTGATGGAGATCTGCCGCGGAAACGAGCCGGCGCTGATGGTCGCCGGTGAAGGACAGATTGCACGCTGTTACCTTCACGGCAATCTCGCCGATCCCGAAAGGATGGTGCCGTGAGCGACTCCGTGCATGAAGGGCCGCAGCCGGCGCCGGTGCTGCCTCTCGGCGAAGGTGAGCCGATTCTCATCGTCCGCGACCTCAGGAAGTACTTCCCCGTCAAGCGGGGACTCCTCGGCAAACACGCCGGCGAGGTGAAAGCGGTCGACGGCGTCAGCTTCGGCGTCTCGCGTGGAGAGACGCTGGGCCTGGTCGGCGAGTCGGGATCGGGGAAAACGACGGTCGGACGGTGCATTCTCCGCCTCATGGAGCCGACCTCCGGCTCGATCGTGTTCGAGGGGGTCGACCTCCTGGCGCTCGGTCCGAACCAGATGCGCCGGACGCGGCGGCACATGCAGATCGTCTTTCAGGACCCCTACGCTTCACTCAATCCCCGCATGACCGTCGGCGCGATCGTCGCGGAGCCGCTGGTGATCCACGGCGGAACGAGTGCATCCGAGCGGAACGACCGCGTTGCACAACTCCTGCGGAAAGTGGGACTGAGTCCCGACTACCGCAACCGTTACCCGCACGAGTTTTCGGGAGGCCAGCGGCAGCGCATCGGCGTGGCCCGCGCTCTGGCGACGAATCCG
>DATLYG010000200.1:0-11096 GCA_035574985.1 Thermoanaerobaculia bacterium
CTGATGCTTCGTTAACCCCGCCTGTCTGGCTACAAAAGTTTGCCGCAGCCCCTTCATTTCCCGCAATTGGCGCAGCTGCAAGCCTCGGATCATGACTACAGAGTAGTCGCAACTAAGCGATTGCCCCGGCGGGAACGCGGAGTTCGGCCTGAACATTCCCACGACCGCCGCGAAGGGAGGCGGCTCATTCGAAGGGACGATATCGCCGGACATCATCTTCACCAATCCGTCCGGTGATCTACGGCAGGGCGAAGCGGTGGCCGCGATCACGGGCGCGCTCGACGTGCAGGATGCACAGCCGTTCATGCGTGTCGCCCGCCCCAGTGACGCGCCGATGACGGCTGGGATCCGCGTCTTCGATCCATCTGGTAAAGCGATCAGCAGCAAGAAGCTCCAAGCCTTTTACGCCGACCTGAAGAAGCTCAACATCGGAGCGGAATTCACCGACGTGGGTGACCGCGGGCTCCTCATCGGCAACTATGCCGCAAAGGTTGATGACACCACTTTCAGTGCTACAATTGCCCAGCTCGCGAAGAAGCATGGCCTCGAAACGAAACTTGAAGACTACACGGGCGGATACCTCGAGCGAACCGCAGCTGGTGGGCAACAGTTCTTGGGAGGCTTTGAAGCGCCGCTCCGAAGAGCTGGGGATACCTATATCGACGCCGGAGGAGGCCGAGAGCGCGTTCGCCGCCGCTTCGAATCCTTCGCCGGAGCAAATCGAGCGGCTAAACAGGCTGGTCTTGGACGCCGGTTCACCGCGCAGGAAGAGAAAGTCCTCGGCGAAGCGGAGCGGTTCGTCCGCGAAACGCTCCGGCTGAACCAAGAAGGCGCGCAGAAGGTCGTCAAGGGCTTCACCGAGCCCGAGAAGCGCGCCATCACACTCCTCGACAACGCAGACGTGTCGACCGCGCTCCACGAACCGGCGCACGTCTGGCGGCGTACCATCCCCGAAGCGCAGCAGAAGGTTATCGAGCGCTGGGTTGGCCTGGATGTCTCATCCCGCCCAACCGAGGACCTGGTTGCGCGGGCCCTTGAGGGTTATCTGCTCGAGGAGAAGGCGCCGCACCCTGACCTGGATGCCGCGTTCTCGCGCTTTCGAGACTGGCTCTCCCGAATCTACCCCAAGGTCGAGGGATCTGAGACACCATGCCGTAGATCCGCGCCAGGATGATGTCGGCGGCGTAGAGCATCCGGAAGTCGAGGCGGTCCAGCAACCAGAACTTTCGCCACCAGCGGACCATGGCGGGCAGCCTCCGGAGGTCGCGATGCTCGAGGGCGGAGTGTGTGACCAGCCGGTCGAAGAGCGGTCTCGCGGGCGGCGGGGAAAGCTCGGTGAACAGCAGGGACGCAAGGCCGAACGCGGCGTGGACGGCGTTCCTCGCCTTCCACTCGGCGGCGCGGGCCAGGACTGCGGAGGCGAGCCGTGCATCCGCGCGGACCATGAGCCAGAGATCGAGATGTTTGATCAGCGGTGCGCAGAGGTGATCCTTTGCGACGTTCATCGCCGCCACGACGGCGGCATCCGTATCGTCGAGGCGCTGCAGCGTGACTCCGTCGAGTTGCAGCGGTTTTCGCCGGTTCCAGAGGTCGTCGTAGTCGATCTTCGCCGCGGAACGGTAGACGATGCTGTGGTGCACTTCCAGCGTCACGTCGCCGAGATCGAACGCGAGGTCGGGATTCCGGGGAGAGTAGTGCTGCAGACGTGAGCGATTCCGCCTGAATCCCTTGCGCCCCAATCGGGCGATCACTCGCTCCAGGGTGTCGCTCCGTACCAGAATGTCGATGTCGCCCATCGGCCTCAGCTCCGGTTGCGGATAGAGACGCCAGGCGAGATCGCTTCCCTTCAGGAGAGCGAAGTCTTCTTCGATCAGCGAGGGGAGAGCCAGGATCGTCCTGCGGATGACCTCCGTCCGCCGCCGGTGCGCCGCGGCGAGGGCGCGCCATCCCGCGAGAGCGCCGATGATCCGTTCGTCGGCCGGAGGGAACGCGAAGAGCAGAGGCAGAACGCCCTCGGTATGGCACTGCCCGATGAATCGCGCCGCCTCATCGTCGCTGCCCGGCGGCAGTGACGGCAGACCGGCTGCCCGGGCGACCACCTGCCAGAGATTGTTCGGAAGATCCAAGCGGAGACATGCTACAGCTTCCTCTGCGCGCACGCTTGACTCGGCGGCAGGCGAACGCTATCTAGTCGGAACCCACCTCACATGTGCGGAATCAGTGTGGTCATCGACACGGAAGCGCGCCCGGAGAGCGTCGCGCGCCTGCTGCGGATGCATGCCGCGATCCCTCACCGCGGCCCCGACGGCGAGGGCGGCGTCCTGATCGATACGACGCTGCGTGCCGTGCGTCTTCGCTCGCCGCACGAGGCGGGGGGGCGGGGGATCGTCGCCGGGGCCGCGTTCCGGCGGCTCAAAGTCATCGATCTGAGCGACGCCGCGTCGCAGCCCTTCGCCTCCGCCGACGAGCGCGTCTGGATCTGCTTCAACGGAGAGATCTACAACTTTCGGGAACTGCGGGAACGGCTTCGGTCGCACGGACATGTCTTCCGGACGGCCAGCGACACCGAAGTCGTTCTTGCGGCATACGACCAGTGGGGGGAGGAGGCGTTCGAGAAGCTCGACGGGATGTGGGCGATCGTCATCCTCGATCTGCGTGCTCGCCGCGCAGTCGTCTCTCGCGACCGGTTTGGCATCAAGCCGCTGTTCCGGTTTCGCGACGGATCGGCATTGCTGATCGCGAGCGAAGCTAAACAGATCGTGGCGGCCATGCAGACACGCTTTGCCGCCAACGCCCCGCTTGTCCGCAGGTATCTCCTGGGCCGGCGCATTCCGGTTCTCAACGAGACGTTCTTCCGGGGAATCGATCCGGTCCCGGAGGGGAGCGTGACGACCATCCCGCTCGGCGAGGGTTCGGGGAGCTCCCGCAGGTTCTGGGAGTTGAGGAACCTCCCGGGTCCGGCGAAGGCGAACGGACACGACCCGGCAAAGCGTGACGAGCTGGAAGCGGTGCTGAGAGCGGCGATCCGCTCGCACAGTGTGGCCGACGTGCCAACCGGGATGCTCCTTTCGGGAGGGCTCGACTCATCGACCCTGGCCGGGATCATGGCGAGCGATCGACGGGCCGCAGGCGACACGCCGTTGCCGACGTTTTCGTTCGGCTTCCGCGATCGCGCGCCCGAATTCTGCGAACTCGCCTATGTCGACGACGTGGTGCGGCGGCACCGACTCGACAACTTCGAGACCACGTTCGATCCCGCGTGGGTGACGGAAAACGCCGGGCGGGTGATGTACGCAACGGAGGAGCCGGTGCTCGCTCTGCCTGCACTCGCGCAGTACCGAGTGTTTCAGCTCTGCCGCGAACGGGGGATGACGGTCGTGCTCGACGGCGAAGGAGCCGACGAGATCATCGGCGGCTACCCCTATCACCAGCGCGACCTTCTGATCGACCGGATTGCGCGGGGGAGAATCGGGGCGTTTTCGGCCGAATTGAGTGCGATGGCACGGAGGGAGGATCTCTCCCGGGCCCGCATCCTCCGCGAGTTCTTCGTCGCTCCTCTGGTTCGCCGCACGCGAAAGGCCCATCGGTGGCTCGATCGCGGTTACGGCGGCCGGGGCGGGCCGGAGATCGAGGATCTCCGGTTCGCGAGAACGGACGATGGCGGGCGTGACTCTCGCGTCGACCGGCGCCTTTACCGCGACATCGTGTGGGGAAACGTGCGGATCGTTCTGGGGTACACCGATCGCAATGCGATGGCCCACTCGATCGAAGCTCGTGTCCCCTACTTCGATCTCGCGCTCGTGACCCTGATGTTTTCTCTCCCTGACGTGGACAAGGTCGGAAACGGGGAACGGAAGCGGATCCTTCGCGACGTGGCGCGCCGCTACGTTCCTCCGAGCGTGACCGAGCGGCGCGACCGGATGGGGTTCGGGACGCCCGACCGGCTGATCCTTCACGGGATGCGTCGTGACGTGCTGGAGCGCACCGCTGACGACGCCTTCTGCCGCAGCGGGGTCTTCGGCCGGGACGAACTGCGGGAGTTCATCGAGGGATACTTCGAGGGGCGGCATGACGATGCGCGCGCCGTCTGGCGGGTGTATGCGCTCGCGCGCTGGAAAGAGGAGTTCGATGTCTCCTTCGATTAGGATGGGAGCGTGAGCAAGGTAATTCGTCTGAAAAGGCTTCTCCTCTGCGTCTCGGGGGGATTCCAGGCCTACTCGGTCCCCGGCTTCGTCCTGTCACTGCTCAAGCACGTGGCCGATGACGTCAGGGTCGTTCTCTCGCGACCGGCGTCGCGCATGACGTCGCGTTACGCCGTCGAGGTCGCGTCGCGGCACCCGGTGTTCGTCGAACTCGATGACGTCGGCGACGGGGTGTATGTGCCCCACATCGAACTCTCTCGAGATACCGATGCCGTCCTCGTTTATCCCGCGACCGTCAATGTGCTCGGGAAAGTGGCCAACGGCATCGCCGATGAGCTGATCGCCGCACTGATCCTCGCTGCCGAGGTGCCTGTCTTTTTCATTCCGGTCACCAATCCGGCGATGTGGAGCCATCCGGCCGTCCAGCGGAACGTCGCAGCGCTTCGCGGCGATGGATACGTCGTTCTCGATCCCCCTCCCGCGATCGAAGTCGCCACCCGCGAGGGGATCGACGAAACCGCCGACGCGTTTCCTCTTCCCACCCTGCTCCTGCAGTTGTCGGCGGCAGTGAGGGAAGGTTCGACCACTGCCCGCGCCAGGCGCCACTATTGACTGGCTCCCCGGCGATGCCTAAAATCGCTCCATCCTCGTAGTCAAAACGTCTGATCGCAGGTTGGCAATGCTGCTTCGGAACACGCGCATTGAAGAGGCGCCTCTGCAGAACGAGCTCATGCTGTTCGACCCTCAGAGTGCGAAGTTCTACGTCCTCAACGCGACCATGGCCTTCGTCTGGCGCCGATGCGACGGGGGACACTCGGTGTCGCAGATGGCGCGCGAACTGGCGGACGCATTCGCGGGAGTCGATCCGCAGCGCGCCGAGTCCGACCTGAATGCAGCGATCGATGAACTCAGGAATCTCGGTCTGGTCACAGTCGCCGATTCGACCCCGGTGGGATGATTGAAGGAGGAATGGATGGAGACCAAAAAAGAAGTCAGGAACGAGCAACAGACCCCGCGTCCCGCGTACGAACCGCCGCGCATCCAGGTCATGACCGAGCGCGAGATTTTGAACACGTTCCAGATCACACAGGCGATGGCGACCTGGTGGGTCGGCTGCTGCTGATCCTCCGCGCCGGCGCCTCGAATGCGGAATCGCGGTGACAAGCGACACGCGCGCTCCGCACCTGCGGTTTCGGTTTGCAGACATCGAACTCTCGGTGGAGGCCGGCGAGGCTCTCCGCCGGGAGTTTTTTCTGCTTTTCGGTCCCGGTGAATCCTCCGGTGCGGCTCGCTCCCGCGTCACGGCACGCGTGGTGACCGGAACCGACATGGGCGCGCTGACGGTCGATGGGGACGATCTGGCCGACTTCCCCGATTTTCTCCTCCGGCTCGCCGTTGCCGACGCACCTTTGGAAACGCACGGTTCTTCCAACGGCGAGACCGTCGTCGCCCTCGATGGACAGCCGGTTTTCTTCTGCACGCGAGGAGAGGTGCGTTTCCGTCTGATTCCCCGCTGGCCCCGCGTGCTGAGTCACATCCTCTTTTACCGGATGATCGCCGGACGGCCCGACCTGATGCTCTTCCATGCCGCGGCCGTCGGAATGTCAGGCCGCGCGGTGCTGCTCGCGGGGCCGAAAGGGCGGGGGAAGACGACGCTCTCGATGGCGCTGGCAGCGCGCGGGCATCTCTTTCTCGGCGACGAAACGGCGGTCGTCGATCCGTCGGCGAAGCTCGTCTTTCCGTTCCGGAGGCCGGTAGCGATCAAGCGAGGGCCGGCCGCCGCGGCAGTGGAACGGGCGCTTGCCGCGATGACGGCGAGTTTTGATGACGACGGTCTGTTTCGGACGCCGATCGAGACGGTACTGCCGGTGGCCGGCTCGCGCCCGCTTCCGCTCGGCGCCATCGTCCTGCTCGACGGTTTCGGCAGCCGGCCGGGAGCACTCGAGGTCCCTGCCGGTCGCCGGGAGCTGGCCGGGCTGCAGCCGCTGCCGGTCTCGCTGGCGCCGCACAACCTCACCCGCCGTGTTTTCGAGATGGTACAGTTACTCGCCTCAGTGAAAATTCATCGCCTGATCGCCGGGACACCCGATGCGACGGCTGCGTACCTCGAGGAGATCCTTTGCACATGACGCTGACGGTCAATGATCGAGCGAGACACATCGCCACGTTTCGCTATCTCGAAGTTCATCTCATGGAGACGGCAGCGCGATGGACGCCGCTGACGCCCGAGATGGAAGTGAAGGTGCTGCTCGGGCGGCACATCTGGGACTTCGCGCAACACGCCGACTGGCTGGGGAAACGGACGTTCGAACTCAGACAGCCGGAGCAGTTCACCCTGACTCCCGTCCCGGCATTCGTCGAGCTTCTCCAGAAGATCAGCGCATCGGGCGACACATCGTCCCGTCTTTCAAACCTCTACGACGTGCTGATGCCGGAGGTCGCCGGCCGGTACGGCGACTACCTCGAGGCGACCGACCGGCTGCTGGATGAACCGTCGGTACGGATCATCGAAAGGATCGTGGCGGACTACACCCGGCAGCGGGCCGAGGCCGCCGAGGTCCGCGAGAGGCTCGGCATCGCGAGCGCCCCTGCCGCGGCGATGATTGCGGCGATGCGCGAGCACCAGACCATCGTCCAGCGGAGGAACGACTGATGGACACCATCGGGTACTTCGAGGAGGGAGGCGTTCGGATGCGCCTCGAACCTGCGCGGGAGGAATGCTTCCGCGTGGTGAGGCACGACACCGAGATGTACGAGTACGGAGGCACCGACCTGGTCGCCAGGCGGGAGGCCATCCATCGTCACATGAGCAACGAGATGACGAGTCTCGACATCGCCGCTCAGTGCGTGGCCGATTTCCCCGATGCCCCCTGGCCGCTGCGAATGGAACTCGCGCGCCAGTGCTGGGATGAATCGCGCCACGTGGTCGCCCTCTACCGGCGCCTTCTCGATCTGGGAGGGAAAAAGGGAGAGTTTCCGATCTCTGCATTCGAGTGGTGCGTCACCTGCGCGATCGACAATCTCCCCGGCCGGCTGGCGTCGCAGAATCGCACCTTCGAGGCGGGAGCGATGGACGTGGTCGGCGACCACATCGTGAACTGGCGCGCCGTGGGAGACGGCGCCACTGCCGACATTCTCGATGCGATCCTGGCCGACGAGATCCAGCACGTCCGCTTTGCAAACCGCTGGATCCGAACCATGGCCGATGACGACCCGCGGGTCCTGATGAAGATCGCGATGGCGGTGCGATTCACCGAACGGGCCAATGGCGTTCTCCGGGCCAAGGGAGGAGAGGTGACTCCGGTCGGAACGGAGTTCGCGCCGGCCGAGCAGCGAACCCCGAAGGTCAACATCGACGACCGGAAACTCGCCGGATTCTCGGACGAAGAGATCCACGAGATCCTCCGTCAGGCGGGGTTCCGGACGCTGATCCGGGAGACCGCCGCGAGCGACGCAACGGTATGACTCTCGACGCACGACTCTTTGCCGACGATCCCGCCCGCGACGAGCGCTTCACGGTGCGCGACCGCTGGGCGGAGGTGACGAATTTTCCGCCCGGCCACCCGGAGGCGACGACCGAATTCCTCCACCGGCAGATGAACGAGGAGATCAACGGCCTGGAAATCTCCGCCCGCAATCTGGTGGACTACCCCGATGCCGACTGGGAACTGCGACTGGCCATCGCCCGCCAGTGCTGGGACGAAGCGCGCCACATCGAGATGTTCCGGCGGTATCTCGAACGTCGGAGCGGTCACGTCGGCAAGTACCCAGTGATGAATTTTCAGTTCCGGATTCTGACGAAGATCGACACCCTCATCGGCCGTCTGGCGGTTCAGAACCGGAGCTTCGAGGCCGCGGGGATCGACGCCATCCATCAGGGGATTCGCGAGTCGGGCGACGACGCCGATCTCGCGGAGCTGTTCGATGTCCAGCTCGCCGACGAGGTGCAGCACGTCCGGTATGCAAACGTCTGGGTGAAGAAGCTCGCGGAGCGCTCGGGCCCGCGGGCTCTGATCGACATGGCCCGCGCCGTCGCCCACGCGAACGAAGCTCTGAAGATCGTCGCCGGCGAGGCCGCGCTCACCTATCCGGTGGCTGACGACGTCCGCCGCGAAGCCGGTTTCAGCGAGGCGGAAATCGAAGCCGTCCGCGCGATGACCATCTGACCGTGCTCCCCGCTCCTGCCACGGAAGGTCTCGACGGGGTGCGGCTCCGCGCGGTCGCCGATCTCTGGCGCCGTGAGAAACGAGAAGTGGACGTGGCGTTCGGCGGCGTGAGCATGCTGCCGACGATTGCTCCCGGCCAGCGCCTCCGACTCCGCTGTGACACCGGATCGCTGCAGGTCGGCGACGTGATCGCCTTTCTTCGCCATGATCGGCTCTTCGTTCACCGGATCGTCGCCATCGTGCGCGGCGGGGAATGGCTTCTGACCCGCGGTGACGCCCATCCGGTGCCCGATCCCCCCCTCCGGCGCGACTCCGTCATCGGCCGGATCCTCGCCGAGCCGGTCTCCCCTCATCCTCGTCCGACCCGTGCAGCCGCGGCGATCGCTCGCTCGATCGCCCTCCTCCTCTCCTGCAGCCCGTTCCTGGCGTCGATCGCCACGTTGCTTCTGAAACATCTGTGGGTGTCGTCGGCCGCCGCAAAGCGGCTTCTCGCGAAGCGATGAGCCCTTCGGGCGTGCTACGATCTGCGCGTTCCATGTCGACCATTTCCGCTGTGGCATCGCCCGGAGTGGCGGTTGCGGACGTCTCACCCTCGTGGATTCAGTCGCGCAACTTCGACCTCGTCGTCTTCGTGCTCTCACCGCTTCTCGGGGTCGCCGTCGCTCTCGCCTGGCCGGCCTGGCCGATCATCGCGGCGATCGCCACGACCGTGATCGGTTTTCCGCATTACTACTCGACCTTCACGTTCTTCTTCTGGCGCGAGAACCGGCCGCATCACCTCGAGCGATGGACGGCATTCTTCCTCGGTCCGGTGATCATCGCCCTCGTGACCTTCGTCCTCTTCGCCGCGCGCATTCCGGTCGTCATTCCGTTCGTCGTCTACTTCTGGAACGCCTACCACGTCTCTCTTCAGAGTTGCGGCCTCCTTTCGATCTATCGCCACCGCGTGGTCCGTCCGTCGGTGCGTGACAAGCGGATCGCCAACACGGCGATCGTCGCCACCAACCTCTGGTTCGCACTCTGGAACACGGAGTGGTACCCGATGCTCCATCGGGTGCTCACGATGCCGCACCGCGACCTGCCCCGGTATCTATGGGTGGCGCTCGGTGTCGTTTCGATCGCATCCTGTATGGCACTGGCCTGGACTCTCGTCGAGAGAAAGCGGCGCGGAGAAGGCCCGTCTGCGGCCGAACTGGCGTTTCTGGCGACCAGTCTCCTCCTCTTTCACCCGTACTTGTGGGTGCGCGAACCGGGCATCGCCACTCTGGCGATGCTGATGGGGCACTTCGTTCAGTACCTCGGGATCGTCTGGCTCATTCACTACCGTCGATTTCGAGAGGCTCCCGACGATCGCGCGGAACGGGTCCTCCACACCATCAGTTCGAATCCGCTCGTGCTCGCGACGGTGCTGCTGACGAGCGGCGTCACGACATTCGTCATCTATCTGCTCTTCGAGGCGGTGAGTTTTCCGGGTGCTTTCGAGGGGCTCTACATGGCGCTCGCGTTTACGCATTTCTATCTCGACGGACTGTTCTGGGCCTTCCGGCGGCCACACGTGCGCAGGACTCTCGGTCCGTATTTGACATGGCAGCCGTCCTCGCGCTGAGCGGCTTCGGTGGTCTGACGGAACTGGCGAAGCTCCTGATGTTCGCCGGATTCCTGGTCACCGGTATCCATGCCGCGCGGCGTCAGACAGCGCGCGCCGCCAACATCGTGATCGCCTATTTCCTGGCGGTGACGACGATCGTCGGTCTGACGCAGCGGGAGTCGTGGCCTTTCACGAACTGGGCCTTGATGCATCATCCGGCGCCGCGGGAGGTGAGCGGACTGGCGATCGAACTCGTCGACGAGCGCGGCCGGACGTACGAGCCGGACGCACGGATCTGGCAGCCTCTCGCGGAAGAGGAGATCCACTCGTGGATCGAGCGGCGTTTCTCCGCACTCGAGGAGAGCGAGCGACGGGCCGTCAGCCGCTTTTTCCTGCAGCGCGCCGAACACCTCCGGAAGGAGATCGCCGCGGGAGGGGACGGTCCGAACGAAACGATCCTTCGAGCCGCTGCCGCGCCCTATCACTTCCAGAGGAAACGGACGTGGGTGCCCGGCGAGGAGTCCTTCCCGGCCCGCTTCGTTGCGCTGCGCTTCGTGTGGAAGAAGTGGAACGTCGCCGAACGGGCCGCCGACGAACGCTCCGTCGAGCGATCGATCGTCTTCGAGCACCGCGAATGAGCGAACCATCGTCGTGGAACGCGTTCTGGCATCGCGCCGAGCCGGCCATCAATCTGACGATGCTCAGGATCGTGGCCTCGGGGACGGCTCTCTGGGTGCTCCTCTCGCGGCCATCGCTGCCGCAGATTGCGAGCTGGCCTCGGCCCTTTTACGACTCGATTCCCGCGGGAACACGCATCCGGTACGGCCTCTTTGCCGACACCTTTCTCGAGCAGGCGCTGTTCGTCGTTCTGATCGGAATGCTCGTTCTCGCCGCGGCAGGTGTCGCGGTCCGCGCGACGGCGTTCGCGTCGGCCCTTCTCCTGTATCACTTCGCGCCGTTCGAGTCGGTGATCTGGACACCGAATCCGTATCTGCGCGGGCTGACGATTCCTCTGCTCGCTCTTCTCTTCATCGCCTTCGGACCCCCTCATCGCGACGGCACCGCGCTCGTCTCCGCCTGGCCGGTCCGGGCGGTTCAGGTCGTCCTCGCCCAGATGTACTTCTTCGCCGGATACGCCAAGCTTCTCACCAGCGGGATCGCGTGGGCCGGCGGGGAGAACATCGGGCGGTATCTGCAGCT
>DATLYG010000201.1:0-3632 GCA_035574985.1 Thermoanaerobaculia bacterium
CGCGGGCTCGAAGATCGAAGCTCAGGTTTCCAAGTGGGTTTCTCGACGCCGTCGCGGAACACCTTGCTCACGTTAGCGGTCGGTCCGATTCGTGCGATCATCTGCCGCGTGGCGATGACGCGTCGGAGGCCATCGAAGCACTCGCTCACAGTTGACGCCGAGACGTCTGCACGTCTTGGCCGGATACGCCAGCAGGGAACTTCGCCGGAGTTGACCGTTCGAAGGATCATTCATCGATTAGGCCTCCGGTTTCGGGTCGCGAATCGCGATCTGCCCGGATCGCCCGACATTGCGAATCGATCGAGGAAGTGGGCAATCTTCGTTCACGGATGTTTCTGGCACAGACATCGAGGGTGCGTGCGCGCGACCACGCCGACGCGGAATCGAGAATTCTGGCTGGCCAAGTTCCGAGCTAACGTCGCACGTGACGACCGTACGTCTACGGAGCTGCGACGTAGTGGATGGAAAGTCATCATCGTCTGGGAGTGCGAGGTGGAGAACGGTCGAGCTTTGTCCAAACTCCGCCGAATCGTGCCATGAAGGCTGAAATGTTCGGTCCGGCGATCATTGCCCGGTCGATTACTGGACACGACTACGAAGATCGGTTCGGGAATCATTGGCAGTATTACCCGTGGAGCGATCACCATTCGAAGGTCGCGTGCTGGGCGGCACTGTTCGATCTCCTGCGGACGTGTGCGCTCATGCGCCAGCACGCCGCGGATGGGAACATCGGTTTCGGTATCAATCACACCATGGCCGACTTCAGGATGGATCGCCAAAAGGACCTTGACCTGGTCGTGTGCACACCCGGAACCGGGCCGGCAGGGCGGGAAACTTTCCGTTCACTGAGTGAAGCCTACGGCGTCGTTCTTACAGACGAAGAGAGACGAGAACTCCGGAGTGTTCCCGACTTGCAGCAGACGCCGGTTGGCGTGGTGCACTTGGCTCTGGAAGCCAAGGCAACGATGACGGAGCACGTCAAGGCTCTCCCGCGGCTATACGACGAACTCACCTCGAGTCACGTCTGCATCCACGGCGCGAGTAATCGGGTGATTGCCGCCGGGCTGTCGATCATCAACGCCAGCGAGAGCTTCATAAGTCCGAAGAACAACCTGTTCGGCATCCGGAAGAAAGGTCCACGCCTAAACGAACACCGTCAGCCCCAGAGCACATTGAGGACAATACAGAAGGTCAAGCAAATCGCGCGACGATCGAATGTCGAGGAGCGCGGCTTCGACGCTCTGGCGATCATCTTGATCGACATGCGAAACGACGGTTCGCCTGTACGGCTCGTAGAGAGCGGGCCGGCACCACAGCCGAACGACATCTTTCACTACGACACGATGATTCGACGAGTCGCGCAGCTTTACGAAGCCCGCTTCCCGCATGTGTAGGTAGGTGAGCAAGTCGGCCGTGGCGGTCTTTCTCGAACAGCACGGGCGTTAGGCGGCCATGATCGAACTCTCCATCACTCCGCTCCAGACGGCCGACGAGGCGCGCGAGTGCGCCCAGATGATGGCGTCCAGCGAGCCGTGGATCACGCTGGGGCGGGATTTCGAGGCATCGCTGGCGGTGGTGTCGCATCCGGATCGCGAGACCTACCTCGCGCGCGCCGGTGACGCGCTGGCCGGCTTCATCATCATCAACATGACCGGCGCCTTCGTCGGCTACATCCAGACGATCTGCGTCGCTCCCGAGTTCCGCTCGCGAGGCGTCGGAACGCAGCTCATCGCGTTTGCGGAATCGCGCATCTTCCGCGACGCGCCGAATGTCTTCATGTGCGTCTCGTCGTTCAACGACGGCGCGCGCCGGCTCTACGAGCGGCTCGGATACCAGGTCGTCGGCGAGCTGACCGACTACCTCGTGCGCGGCCACTCCGAGATCCTGCTGCGCAAGACGCGCGGGCCGATCCTCGGCTGACCGAGCGCGCGGAGGTCAGTGGCGGTCCCGAGGAGTCCCGGAAGCGCGACGGCGCCGCGCTTCATGACGCGACGTGGTGCGGGACGCGGCGCGCGGCGGCCGTTTGACGGCGGAAAACGGCCCGTCAAACCCGCGTTGCGGATGGGAAGTGACCCCCTGCTCGTCGCGGCGCGACTTCTCGTGTGGGCGCGGCCGCGAGCCGGCCGGTGCATACGAGGCGATCGGGTCCTCTTCGCGATAGTCGAACGCCTCGGCGGTGCGGCGCGGAATGCCGCGGCTGATGAATCGCTCGAGCGCGCGAAGGTTCGTCTGATCGTCGGGAGCGACGAAGCTGATCGCGTCGCCGACCGCTTTCGCGCGACCCGTCCGTCCGATGCGATGGACGTAGTCCTCCGGATGCGCGGGGAAGTCGAAGTTGATGACGTGCGAGATCCCCTCGACGTCGATGCCGCGCGCGGCGATGTCGGTGGCCACGAGCACGCGCACGCAGCCGCTCTTGAAGTCGCGCAGCGCGGCAAGCCGCTGGTTCTGGCTGCGATTCGAGTGCAGCGTCGCCGTCGTGATGCCGGCCGAAGCGAGCTTGCGCGCGATCTTGTCGGCGCCATGTTTCGTCCGCGAGAAGATCAGCACCGAGTCGAGAGCGGGGTCGCGGAGCAGATGGAGGAGGAGCGCCAGCTTGCGGCTCTTCGGCACCTCGTAGACGAACTGCGCGACCGACTCCGCCGGGTTCGAGCGGCGGCCGACCTGGACGATCTCCGGATCGCGGAGGAACTCCTTCGTGATCGCCTCGATCTCCTTCGAGAGCGTCGCGGAGAAGAGAAGGGTCTGACGCTGGCGCGGAAGGGCTCGGACGATCTGCCGGATGGCGGGGAGGAAGCCCATGTCGAGCATCCGGTCGGCCTCGTCGAGGACGGCGATCTCGAGGGCGTCGAAGCGGACGTGGCCCTGCTGCATCAGGTCGATCAGGCGCCCCGGCGTGGCGACGACGATTTCGGCGCCATCGCGCAGGGCGCGGATCTGCGGCTGCTCGCCGACGCCGCCGTAGACGGTGGCGATGCGGAGATGGATGTGCCGCGCGTACTTGCGCACGTTCTCCTCGATCTGCACGACCAGCTCGCGGGTCGGTGCAACGATGAGCGCGCGCATGGCGCGGCGCGCGGCGGGATTCGCGGCGAGCCGCTCGAGGATCGGCAGCACGAATGCCGCCGTCTTTCCGGTTCCCGTCTGGGCGATGCCGATGACGTCGCGGCCGCGAAGGACGACGGGGATGGCGCGCTGCTGGATCGGCGTCGGCTCGATGTAGCCGGCCTCGCGGATCGCGCGGGTGATCTTCGGTCCGAGACCGAGGGCGGTGAAAGGCATGGACAAATCTCCTGTCGAAGTCTGATTCACTCTGACCGGCAGACTGCCCGTGGACGGGCCGAAGGAAGGATGCAGTGTGAAGCGCGGACGGTAACGCCGGGGCGCACGTCGAAATTCTCGAGGAACGTGCCGCGCTGATCCGTCGAACGTGGCGGTATGCGCGCAGAGGTGGTACCGGCCGGAGCAGCGGCTGTGTCTCGCTGCCGAGAGCGGCGGCAAGGGGCCGCACTCCAGAACCGGCCGGGCGGTGTATCGGCGGCCGGCAGTTCATCCTCCGCCCGGGCGATCACGGGTTCAACAGCGGAAACGCCAGAGTCGACCAGCTGTCGCCGGTCGTGTTGTCGATCGAC
>DATLYG010000202.1:0-2125 GCA_035574985.1 Thermoanaerobaculia bacterium
GACTCCCTCGCCGTCATCACCCTGATCGTTCTCGGCACCCTCTTCTTCGCCGACGTTCTGTTCGGCGTCAACAACTTCTACATGCGCGATCTGACGCGCTACTACTACCCGACCAAGCAGATCCTCCGCGAGATCGTGCTCGGCGGCGAGTTCCCCTTCTGGAATCCCTGGTTCTCGGCCGGTCAGCCGATCGCCGCCAATCCCGAACACGAGGTCTTCTACCCGCTCACCTGGCTGATCCTTCTGCCCGACTACGACCTCGGCTACCGGCTGCACGTGCTGGTGCACGTCTACATCGGCCTCCTCGGGATGTACGCATTTCTCCGGTCGATGGAACTCCGCCCGTTCGCCGCTTTCTTCGGCGCGCTCTCATGGGGCCTCGGCGGCCTCTATCTGTCGTACATCAACCTGCTGCCGATCCTCTTCTGCGTCGCCTGGCTCCCGCTGACCTGCCTCTTCACGCGACGCTGCCTCCTGCACCCCGGCCGGAGGGACTTCGCTCTCGCATCGCTCTTTCTGGGACTGCAGTTCCTCGTCGGCGAACCGACGACGATCATGCAGACGGGGTTCCTTCTCGGGATGTACGCGCTCTATCGCGGATGGCACGACGGCGACGAGGCGCCAGACCGCTGGAGGGTGCGGCTCCGCTCCTCGCTCCGCCACGTCGGATGGGTCGCGGCGATCTCGGCGGCGGGATTTCTCGTCGGTGCGGCACAAGGCATTCCCGCCTTCGATCACGTCGGCGACTCGGCGCGCTCGCGCCCCTTCGGCTTCGAACTGGTCAGCGCCTGGAGTTTTCCGTGGGCCAAGCTCGCCGAGATGCTCTACCCGAACATCCTCGGCCACATTTCGATCGACCGCGTGATGTGGTACTGGGGCGGCGGACTGTATCCCGGGATGGGGTCGCCGTTCCTGTTCAGCATCTACAACGGCCTGCTGGTGATGGCGCTCGCCGTCGGGAGCGCCTTCGTCCGGCCGCGGGGCGGTCGGCTGGTGCTGATCCTCGCGGCCTTCTCGATCCTCCTCGCGCTCGGAAGCCACACGCCGCTCCTGAAGCTGCTGTACGACTCGGGTCTGGCGACCGCGGTCCGCTATCCGGAGAAGTTCGCACTCATCGCCGGGTTCGCCGTCATCGTCTTCGCAGCGCAGATGCTCCAGCGGATGCTCGACGGCGACTCGGGCGTGCGCGACGGCGCCCTCGGGTTCCTCTTCGCCGTCTTCCTCGTCGCCCTGCTGATCACGCTCTCCACACTCACGCCGCTCTACGGCAGGTTCTTCTCGAAGATGTGGAGCCTCAGCGGACAGGGGGCGGCGAAGATGATCTCGATCTCGACCACCGACTGGATCGTGGCGACGCTGCGCGGAGGGATCGCGATCGGACTTCTCCTGACCGTGCATACCCGCCGCCGCCCCGCCTGGATCGCTGCCGCCGCAATCTTCATCGCCGCCGACCTCGCCCTCGTCACGAGCGAAATCAACCCCCGCATGCCGAGGCGGTTCTTCACCTCTCCCCCGCTCGACGACACACTCCCGAAAAACCGCGACGATTACCGCATCTTCCACGAGGCCGACTGGTACGGACAGGAGGCAACGGCGCGCCAGTGGTTCTCGACCGGCGACGCCGTCTACTGGATCGTCCGCAACGGCCTCTTCCCGATGACTCCCGTCGCCTCGAGGCTGCGGATGGTCCTCGAGCGCGACTACGACAAGACCGCGCTCCTGCCGACCATCGACCTCACCGATTCGCTCTGGGACGTCAAGCGCGCCGGCAGGCCGGACTGGTACCGCCCGTTCATGGCCATGTCCAACGCCTGGTACCGCGCGGTCTACCGCGATTTCGAACAGGAAAAGAAACGCGTCCGGGGAAACCTCAGGAACGCGGTGCCGATCCGCTTCCTCGAAGGGGAGCATCATCCCCGCTACTATTTCGCCGATCAGATGATCACCATCCGCGACCGGCACGATTTCGTCAGGAAGTTGACGACCAACACCTACAGCAGTTCCGTCGCGTTCGTGACGGCGAAGGGGTTCGTGCCGGCACGAGGAGTCGTCCGCGGCGTGAGTGAGTCGGCGAACCGCGCCACCATCGAGGTGGAGACCTCCGGACGCGCGTTCCTCGTCATGA
>DATLYG010000203.1:0-16042 GCA_035574985.1 Thermoanaerobaculia bacterium
CAGCCGCGTTCGACTCCCGACCCGGCCACTGCACCATGCCCTACTCCGTTCTCATCGCGATGGGCGCGAACCTCGGCGACCGGCTGCTGGCATTGCGGCGCGCGGCCGAAGAACTCCGTCCGTTCGTGAGCATCGTGCGCGCCAGCCGGATTCACGAGACCGAGCCGGTCGGCACTCCCGCCGGGTCCCCGCGGTTTCTGAACATGGTCGTTGCGGGCTACACGCGGCTTCCCCCGGAGGAACTGCTGGAGCGGCTTCTGGAGGTCGAACGGCGCCTCGGGCGGCGGCGTGGCGTTCGCAACGCGCCGAGAGTGATCGACATCGATCTGATTCTCCATAGTGCGCATCTGCTCCGCACCCGCCGGCTGGAGTTGCCGCATGCCCGCTATCTCGAGCGGGAGTTCGTCCGGGCTCCTCTGCGCGAGCTGCAACTCCGGTGGCGCGATCCGCGAACGGGAGTACCGCTGTGGTGAGAGCGGCGCTCGTCTCGCTCCTGATTCTGACGTTCTGCCCGGGAGTATCAGGGCAGGCGATTCACGCGATCCAGGGCGGCGGTCCGCGCTCGCCGCTCGCCGGCAGCCTCGTGACCACGCGCGGCATCGTCACGGCGACGAAGAGCAACGGCTTCTTCATTCAGACGCCCGATGCCGAAGCCGATGCCGATCCTGCGACGTCCGAAGGTCTGTTCGTCTTCACGGGCGGCGCACCGCCTGCCGCCGCCTCACCCGGGAACCTCGTGCAGGTGACCGGTACGGTCGTCGAATTCGTTCCGGCGGCCGATCGCGGAAGCCCGCCACTGACGGAGTTGGGCGGATCGATCTCCGTCTCGCTGCTCTCGACCGGCCATCCGCTGCCGGTTCCGGTCACGCTTTCGGCGGTGGACACGAGGGGACCCGAGGGGCTCGAGCGATTCGAGGGGATGAGGGTCCGGGTCGCTTCGCTCGATGTCGTCGCTCCCACCGGAGGAAGCGTCAACGAAACGAACGGCACGAGTGTCTCCAATGGAGTTTTCTACGGCGTCATCCCGGGTCTTGCGCGGCCGCGGCGCGAGCCGGGGATTCCGGAGGGCGATCCTCTCCCCCCCGGCGCACCGTGTTGCATTCCCCGCTTCGACACGAATCCGGAGCGGATCCGCGTCGACAGCGACGCGCAGCCCGGGGCGTCGGCGATCGAAGCCGCCGCCGGCGACGTGGTCCGCGAACTCGCCGGTCCGCTCGATTTCGCGTTCCGGACTTACACCATCCTGCCCGACGCTTCGTTCCCCCCGGGCGTTGCCCGTCTGCGCGCTCCCGCGGCGGTCTCGCCGCCGGGTCCCGGGGAGTTCACGGTGGCGTCGTACAACCTCGAGCGCTTCTTCGATGACTCCGACGATCCGGCGAGGAGCGAGCCCGTACTGACGCGGTCCGCGTTCGAGACGCGTCTCGCGAAGGCCTCGCTCGCGGTCCGGGAGTGGCTCCGGATGCCCGACATCGCCGGCGTGGTCGAGATCGAGAATCTCGCAGCGCTGCAACGCCTCGCCCGGCGCATCAACGAGGACGCCGTCGCCGCGGGGCAACCCGATCCGCAATACGAAGCGTTTCTCGAGGAGGGGAACGATCCGGGAGGAATCGACGCCGGGCTGCTGGTGAAGCGATCCCGCGTCGGCGTGCGCAGTGTGGTGCAGGAATTGAAGTCCGCGACGTTCACCAATCCGGCCGGACAGCAGGAGACGCTCTTCGACCGGCCGCCCCTCCGTCTCGATGCGGAGATCGGCGGTTTCGCGGTCACGATTCTCATCGTGCATCTCCGGTCGCTCAGCGGCATCGACGATCCGTCGGACGGGCCGCGGGTACGGCTGAAGCGGCAAAAGCAGGCGGAGGCGATCGCGTCGCTGGTGCAGTCGCGGCAGAATGCGGACCGCGACGAGCGGATCGCCATCGCCGGAGACTTCAACGCGTTCGAATTCAACGACGGTTACGCCGACGTCATGGGGACGATCGCCGGCAGGCCCGCACCGGCCGATCAGGTCTTGGTTGCAGGGCCCGATCTCGTCGATCCCGACCTGACGGTCCTGACGCTCGCCGCTCCCGCGCCCGAGCGCTACTCCTTCGTCATCGACGGCAACGCGGAGGCGCTCGATCACGTCGTCGTGAACCGGGCCCTGCTCGCCGCGGTGCACGCGGTCCGCGTCGAATGGGCGCGCATCAACGCCGACTTTCCGGAGAGCGCCCGCAACGATGCCGCAACGCCGGTGAGACTGAGCGACCACGATCCGGTCGTGGCGTTTTTCCGTGTTGCGGCAGTTCCACCCAGACGTCGGGCAGCGGCGCGCTGACTATCGCTTCCGGAGCGCTTCGACGTCGATGGTGATCCACACCTGGTCGCCGACGACGAAGCCGCCGGCCGGAAGGGGTGCATTCCAGCTCACGCCGAAGTCGTGGCGGTTGATGACGGTCGTTGCCTCGAACCCGGCGCGGATCAACGGCCCCTTGTCGACGCCCTCCTCCCAGTAGGGGGTCTCCCAGTCGCCGAAGTAGCGGACGTGGAGCGGAACGGATCGGGTGGTGCCGCGGATCGTCAGTTCACCATGCAGCGTGCACTCGTTCCTGGCCAGCAGTTCGACGCGGGTCGAGCGAAAGGAGATCTTCGGATGATTCACGACGTCGAGAAAATCCGCACTGCGCAGATGCGCGTCCCGCTCGGCCTCTCCCGTCCAGAGGCTCGCCGCATCGAACTCGGTCTCGACCGACGCGAGCCGCTCCTGTCCCGGCTCGTACTCCAGCGTGCCGCGGATGTTCTTGAAGTGTCCCCGGACCCACGTGACCATCATGTGACGACAGCGGAACGCGGCTGCAGTGTGGCCCGGTTCGAATTCCCAGCGCATGGCGGCTCCGCCACCTCTACCGGGTGCCGATTCCGCCGCCGATCTCGACGTGCACCCGCGCGCGCGCGACGGTCACCGCCCGACTGAGAATCGGGAACGGATTCACCATCTCGTCGTTCTGGTTGATGGCAAAGTGAAGGTGGGGCGGTGTCCGGCGCGCGTTGCCCGTGTTGCCGACGAAACCGAGGAGGTCGCCGGCCTGGACTTCCATCCCCTCGTAAATGCCGGGAGCCCACCGCTCGAGATGTGCGTAGTAAAACGACGTCCCCCCCTCGGTCGTCAGCCAGATCGAATGGCCCCCTTTCGGCTGGACGCCGATGAAACTGATGATGCCGTCTGCCACGGCGACCACCGGAGTCCCCTTGCGGGCGAAGATGTCGATCCCTTTATGAAGGCGGGCCCCCCCGTCGCGGGGAGCGTGCCAGGTGTCGTCGAGGTCGGAGGAGCGGACGCCGACGACCGGCATCCGAAGGCTGCCGATGGGCGCGAACAGCGCCTTCGCACGCTCGGAGAACTCGCGGTCGCGTGCCTTCGCCGTCTCGGTCGATGGGGCAATCGACGGCTTGCGGGCGACTTCGCGGCTGTTGTAGCGGCTCAGGTCACTCCGGAGCTGGGCGACGAGCTGGCTGAAATCGTCGTCGTCGGGAACGGTGGCAGCGGCAGGGGGGGCGGAATGAATGGTGGCACAACCGGCGAGGAGCAGTGCGAGAGCACCGATCAGCCCGAGCCGGGCACCCCCCCACTTCCGTACGCAAATGGCTCGCATCTCTCCTCGCAAACGAGTCGCTGACTGCGGTACGGCTGTGGCTGGGAGTTTAAATAACCCGGCTGAGGCTGTCCACTGTTTCGAGAGGCCGGGGGAAGACCGCGGCGGCAAAGTCTTCGACGGTTCGTACCGGGATGACCTCGACGTCTGCGTGAATTCCGTCGCGATTCGCGAAGGGGACGACGACGCGGCGGAAGCCGAGTGCGGCCGCCTCGCGGGCGCGGAGGTCGGGCTGGGAAACGCTCCGGATCTCGCCGAGGAGTCCGACTTCGCCGAAAACGGCGAGATCGAGCGCGATCGGGAGGTTTCGCTGAGACGAGAGGACGGCGGCGAGGATGCCGAGGTCGAGCGCCGGCTCGTCGATCTGCAGCCCGCCCGCGATGTTGACATAGACGTCGTGCGTGACGAAGCTGCCGCCGCTGCGCCGCTCGAGCACGGCGAGAAGGAGCGCGACGCGGTTGCCGTCGATTCCCATCGCCATCCGTCGCGGCGAGGGGAAGTGCGTGGGCGACACGAGTGCCTGAACCTCGATCAGCAGCGGGCGGGTCCCCTCGATCGCGGCGAGGACGGCCGAGCCGGCGGCGGTGCTTCTCTGGGAGATGAGCGCGGCCGAGGGATTCGCGACTTCCTCGAGTCCTTCGTCATGCATCTGGAAGATGGCCACCTCGTTGACGGGGCCGAAGCGATTCTTGCAGGCGCGGACGACGCGATAATTCTGAAACCGATCCCCCTCGAAGTAGAGGACCGTGTCGACGATGTGCTCGAGCGACTTCGGTCCGGCGAGGGTCCCTTCCTTCGTGATGTGCCCGATGAGGAAGATCGGAATCGACAGCCGCTTGGCCGCCGCCATCAGCGCGCCGGCCGAGTCGCGCACCTGCCCGACAGAGCCGGGCATCGCGCCGTTGAGCGAGGTATGGACGGTCTGAATCGAGTCGACGATCGCCGCGACGGGGCGCAGTCTCTCCAGTTCCGCGACGATCCGCTCGACCGAGGTCTCGGTGTAGAGGTGGATGTTCGGATGGAGCGTGCCGAGGCGGCGGGCGCGCATGGCGATCTGCCGCGGCGACTCCTCTCCGGAGACGTAGAGGACGACTCCTGCGCGTGCGAGACGCTCGGCCGTCTGCAGCAGGAGCGTCGACTTGCCGATGCCCGGCTCGCCGCCGACGAGCGTGATCCCGCCAACCACCAAGCCTCCGCCCAGGACGCGGTCGAGCGCCCCGATCTCGACGGAGATCCTCGGCGCGGTATCGTCGCCGATGCTGTCGATCGGCACCGGCGCGCTCCCGGCGCTCAGTCCCTGTTGCGAAGGGGCGGCCGGCGTCTCCTCGGCATAGGAGTTCCAGGCGTTGCACTCGGGACAGCGCCCGATCCACTTCGGAGACTGGTTTCCGCACTCGAGGCAGGAGAAGACCGCCGCTTTTTTCGCCACCGCGAACGATTGTAGCAACGCGGTCGGAATCTACGAGGGGTGGACGAGGAGGCGAGAACCGCCTACTCGCCTGCTCGCCTCCTCGCCATACTCGCCTCGCCTCGTGTCGTCATCTCCCCCCGCAGATCGGTCTGCATTTCGCGTTTCACGCGCTCGGGCGAGTGGCCGCGGCTGAACAGGGAGTAGAGTTTCGCCAGCGCCGCCTCGGCGGTCATGTCGTAGCCGCTGATGACTCCCGCGCGCGCCAGTGCCGATCCCGCCTCGTACTCGGTCAGATCGACGGTTCCCTCGAGGCACTGCGTGCAGTCGACGATCACCACGCCGCGGGCTGATGCCTCCGCGAGCGCTGCGAGGAACTCCTCGTCCTGATCGGGTCCGTTCCCGACGCCGTAGGCCTCGAGGACGAGACCCTGCAGGGGAGGGCGGAGGACATTCCGGACGAGTTCCGGCGAGATCCCGGGGAAAAGCCGCAGCGCGCTGACGACGGGGGAGGCGAGTTCCTGCACGGTCAGCGCCGCTCTCTTTTTCGGCCTGCGTACGAGGGGCCAGTTGATCTCGATGTCGACGCCGACGGTGCCGAGGGGCGGGAAGTTCGGCGAGTCGAAGGCGGCGAAACCGTCGGCGCTCACCTTCACGCTGCGGCATCCGCGGAGCAGCTTTCCTCCGAAGTAGAGGCAGACCTCGGGGACGTCGTAGTGTGCGGCGATCAGGAGCGAGGTGATGAGGTTTTCCCGCGCGTCGTTGCGAACTTCGCAGAGCGGGATCTGCGAGCCGGTGATGATCACCGGCTTGGCCAGGCCGCCCAGCATGAACGGCAGCGCCGAGGCGGTGTAGGCCATCGTGTCGGTGCCGTGGAGGACCACGAAGCCGTCGAAGGCGTCATAGTGGGCGGCGATGTCGCGGGCGATCTTCACCCAGTCGCGCGGCGTCATGTTGGAGGAGTCGAGCAGGGGATCGTACTCGCCGATGGTGTACGCGGGGATGCTCGGGTGCCGCAGTTCCGGCATCTGCTTCATCAGGCCCGCGAGATAGTTTCGTTCCGTCGCGTAACCCTTCCGGTTCCGGCGCATGCCGATGGTCCCGCCGGTGTGCGCGATGTAGACGCGTTTTTTCACGGGCGTGGATGATATACGCGTGCAAAAAAAACGCGGCGCCGGAGCGCCGCGTTCGTCGTGGCATGGAGAGCCGCCCTACGACTTGCGGTCGGGAGCGGGGGCCGGAGTGGGAACGGGGGACTGCACGTCGGTCGAAGGACCGGAGCCGGGCGCGATGGTCATTTTCTCGCCGGGACTGGCCTCCTCCGGGTAGTACTCCTTGAGCTTCATGTAGTCGACTCCCGTCTCCTCGATGAGGATCTGGTTGACCTCCCACCCCTCGAGAGTCTCGCGCTCGAGGAGCGCGCGGGCGACGCGGTCGAGCGCGTTCTTGTTGTTGCCGATGATCTCCTGGGCCGTTTTGTAGGCGCGATCGAGAATGCGGCGGACCTCCCGGTCGATTTCGACCGCCGTGGCTTCGGAGTAGTCCTGGTGCTGTGCGAACTCGCGCCCGAGGAAGATGGCCTCTTCCTTCTTGCCGAAGGTCGCCGGGCCGAGGTCCGACATGCCCCACTCGCAGACCATGCGGCGGGCCATGTTCGTCGCGCGCTCGATGTCGTTCCCCGCGCCGGTGGTGATTTCGTTGAGGAAGATCTCCTCGGCGATGCGTCCGCCCATGAGGACGGCCAGCATGGCCTCCAGGTAGCGTTTCGAATACGAGTATTTGTCCTCGGTCGGGAGCTGCTGGGTCAGGCCGAGTGCGCGGCCGCGCGGGATGATCGTCACCTTGTGCAGCGGATCGGCCGCGGGGAGCATCGCCGCGACGATGGTGTGTCCCGACTCGTGGTAAGCGGTGTTGCGCTTCTCGCGCTCGCTCATCACCATCGACTTCCGCTCGACGCCCATGAGGACCTTGTCCTTGGCGAACTCGAAGTCGACCATCTGCACTTTTTTCTTGTCGTAACGGGCCGCGTTGAGGGCGGCCTCGTTCACGAGGTTCGCCAGGTCGGCACCGGAGAACCCGGGGGTACCGCGTGCCAGGACCGAGAGGTCGACGTCTTCGGCGAGGGGGATGTTGCGCGTGTGCACGCGCAGGATTCCCTCGCGTCCCTTCAGGTCGGGGAGATCGACCACCACGCGCCGGTCGAAGCGGCCGGGACGCAGCAGCGCCGGGTCGAGCACATCGGGGCGGTTCGTCGCCGCCACGAGGATGACTCCGTCGTTCGACTCGAAGCCGTCCATCTCCACCAGAAGCTGGTTGAGGGTCTGCTCGCGCTCGTCATGTCCCCCTCCCAGTCCCGCGCCGCGATGCCGGCCGACGGCGTCGATCTCGTCGATGAAGATGATGCAGGGGGCGTTCTTTTTCCCCTGCTCGAAGAGATCGCGCACGCGCGAGGCGCCGACGCCGACGAACATCTCGACGAAATCGGAACCGGAGATGGAGAAGAACGGTGCGTTCGCCTCGCCGGCGATGGCGCGGGCCAGAAGAGTCTTCCCCGTTCCCGGAGGACCCATCAGCAGGACGCCCTTCGGGATCTTGCCGCCGAGCTTCGTGAACTTCTGCGGCTCCTTGAGGAATTCGATGATCTCGTGCAGTTCGAGTTTCGCCTCGTCGACGCCGGCGACGTCCTTGAACGTCACCTTCTTCGCGCTGCCGGAGAGGAGCTTCGCCTTCGACTTGCCGAACGAGAGGGCCTTGTTGCCTCCCGCCTGCATCTGCCGCATGAAGAAGATCCAGAGGCCGATGAGGAAGAGGACCGGAGCCCAGGTGATGAGGGCGGTGATGAACGGGGCGTCGCCCTTCGGCTCGAACTGGATCTTGACCTGGTTCCGCTCGAGCGTCTCGTACATCTGCGGATAGTTGGCCGGTCCGTTCAGATGAAACTCGCGCTTGCCCGCCGGGGTGGCGGCCTTCATCACGCCGCGAATCTCTTCGCCGCGAATGGTGACGCTCTCGACCTGCCCTTCCTTCACGCGCTTCATGAAGTCGCTGAAGGCGATCGGTTCGCTCGTCCCTTTCGTCGTCTGGAAAAGGCTCCAGAGAAGGAAGACCAGGACGATGATCACGACCCAGAGCAGGGCGGTCTTGACGGTGGAATTCAACGATTTGCCTCCGTGGCACCGGCGATGCCGCCAACGTGCCACGCGTTCGTAACGGCGGCGGCAAAGGGGAAATTCTGCGGCCGGGGGCGCATGGGCGAGGAGGCGGCAAAGCGAGAAGGCGGCGTCACTTCACGCGGCCGATGTAGGGGAGGTTTCCGAACCGCCCGTCGGCTTCGAGGCCGTAGCCGGCGAACGATCCCTCGCCGACCTTGAAGGCGGCATAGTCGGCCTTCAGGTCGACCGTCCGCAGCTCCGGACGGTCGAGCAGGGCGACGAGCTTCAGACTGGCCGGCCGTTCGAGTCTGAGCTGGCTGAGGAGATACGTTTCGATGACTCCCGTCGACACGACGTCCTTGAGCAGGTAGACGTTGCGGCCGGAGATGTCGGTGTAGCTGAGGAAGTCGATCTCGAGCGCGGCGGCGATTTCGTTGTCGGCCATGTCGCGGACGACGTCGATGAAGCTGTACGCAACCGCTCCTTCGATGTTGCGCATCAGATCGGCGAGAAAGATCGACGCGCCCTTCAGGATGCCGAGGAGGAAGACCTCGTGATCACCCGCATCCTTCCGGATCTGCTTTCCGAGCGCCTCGATCCGCTTCGCGATCTGCTTCGCGGTGAAGAGACGTTTGACCTTCATCTGCTTCGCGGAACGCACCGGCCCTCTCCAGCCTCACTTCGTAAACGTCCCCCGGGGAATCCGTGATTTTGAACCGTTCCGAGACTTCGACGCCGCCGACCCAGACGATCTCTCCGTTCCAGATCAGCAGCGGGACGCGATCGCGATCTTCTGCCGCGATTTTACGATCAATGAAGAAATCCTTCAGCTTTTTCGGCGCAGAGAGTCCGAGCGGCTGGAAGCGATCGCCGGCGCGACGATTGCGAACCACGAACGATGCCTCGGCGCCCGGCGGGAGCTGCAAGCGCTGCCGGCGGCGGTCGGGCGAGGCGGGAGCACCCCCCCGCGCGGCGGCCTCGATGCGGATCGACTCGCCGATCGAAGGAAGAAAGGCGGTCCGGCCGGGGCCGACCTCGATCTCGAACTCGCCAGCCGCCCGCGGCCTGCGGCGGAGAAGAAGAGAGGTCCCTTTCCTCACGAGTTCCAGCTCGCGCGTCACGCTCAGACGGCGGATGGCGCGCAGCCCGGTCGCGATGCGGAGCAGATCGGCCGACGAGACATCGCGCGCAGCCGGATCGAGACGCAGGATGTGACGATGGAGCAGAGCCTGGCGCATCCAGAGGTCGTCAGGCCAGGAGTCGAACCGGGTCTGGTCCCGGCTCGATACCGATGACGCGGCCTCCGCCTCGTCGATCAGCCGCTCGACCGCTGGCCAGAGAAGCTGTGCCTGGTACGCGAGCGAGGCGAGATTGTCGATCGCCGCGGGATCGAACTCCGAGAGAAGCCGCCGGACCCGGTTTCGAAGGAAACGGGGATCGAGGTTCGAGCGGTCGATCCGGGGCGTGACCCCGCGCTCGCGGAGGAAGTCCTCGATCTGATGCCGGGAGACGTCGAGCAGAGGGCGGAGAATGCGGTCGTCGCGAAGCGGGCGGATGCCGCGCAGGGCCCCGAGTCCGCCGCCGGTGAGAAGACGCATGAGGACCGTCTCGGCCTGGTCGTTTTTCTGGTGAGCGGTGGCGATCCAGTCGGCCCCGGCCGCGATGCGGATCTGCTCGAGCAGCCGGAACCGGACGTTTCGTGCCGCCGCTTCGACGCCGCTCCGCCGGACCTCCGCGGGGTCGACCGTGCCGTCGCGGACGTCGATGGGGACGTGAAGAGTCTCGCAAAGCCGGCGGAGGAACCGCTCGTCCTCGTCCGAGTCCGCACCGCGGAGATGATGGTTGATGTGCGCGCAGGTGACGGAAAACCCCTCGGTGCGCAGGTCGGCCATCGCGAGAAGGAGGGCGGACGAGTCGACGCCGCCCGACGCCGCAAGGACGATGTGCGAAGGTTTCACACCGTGACGCACGAAAAAGTTGCGGACTTCGACGCGCACCATGCCGTAAGATTATGAGCGGGTCCGTATTAACAAAAGGGAGGCAGCATGCAGCGGGGACGCCGGGAAGGCTTCTCGATCATCGAGTTGCTGATTGTCCTCGGGATCATCTCGATCCTGTCGGCGATCGTCATTGCCAACTACCTGACCGGCCTGCAGCGCGCCCGCCAGAAGCGGACCATGGCCGACATCCGCAACGCCGCGACCGCCTGGGAGGCACGAGCGGTCGAGATCCGTGCCTACAACGCAGCCGGGTTCACGTATCCCACCCAGCCGGTGACGATCAGTCAGCTCATGGCCATTCTGGTACCGACCTACACGAAAGTCCTTCCCCGCGCGGACGGATGGGGGAAGGACCTCGAGTTCACGATCGACAAGCCGTTCGCAGGAACCGAGGACGCGAGCTATTACGCGATCCGGTCGGCGGGATCGGACTCGACGTTCGAGTCCCCGCCTTACACGCCCGGCGCGACGACACAGTTCGAGTGCGACATCGTCTACTCGGCGGGGCAGTTCGTCGTTTATCCGGCGTCGAAGTGAAGGCGGGTTGTGGTGGCGGTGACTGGAGTCGAACCAGTGACCTAGCGCTTATGAGACGCCCGCTCTAACCATCTGAGCTACACCGCCACGGTGACCGGCGTCACGCGGCCCGGGATGATAGGAACGGCCGGCGGACGCGTCAAGGACTATACTCAAACAGCTCGCCACGCGAGATATTTCGGACCATGGCCTTCGAAGCGGAGCGGGTATGCGTCGGATGCGGTGACACGGAAGACATGGCACGCCTCGAGCGCTGCCCGATCTGTGCGAAGTACTTCTGCGCCGATTGCGCCCACCGTGCGGCGGGACGCCGCTTCTGCACCGCCGACTGTGCCCGGGTTTATTTCTTTGGAGAAGGTGATGAAGACGAAGAGTCCGTCCGCGACGAATGAGGCGGTCACGGCCTCGCGGCCGGGGCTGGTGCACCGTCCGCGCCGGCTTCGGCGGAGCGAGTCGATCCGCTCACTCGTGCGCGAGACCGTCGTCCGGCCCGACGATCTCATCTACCCGCTGTTCATCGTTCCCGACAGCCGTCCGCGCGTCGAGATCCGCTCGATGCCGGGTGTCTTCCAGCTTCGCGCCCGCGAGGCGGCCGACGAAGCGAGGCGGGCGTTCGACTCCGGAATCCGCGCCGTGCTGCTTTTCGGCCTTCCCGAATCGAAGGACGCGATCGGATCGTCGTCGTGGGACCCCGCCGGGCCGGTGCCGGCCGCCATCGAAGCCATCAAGCGGGCCGTTCCGGCGATGACCGTGATGGCGGACGTCTGCCTTTGCGAGTACACCGATCACGGCCATTGCGGTGTGATCGCCGACCATAACGGCATCAAAGACGTCGACAACGATCAGACGCTGCCGCTCCTGATGAAGCAGGCGCTCACCTTCGCCGCGGCGGGGGCCGATTTCGTGGCGCCGTCGGACATGATGGACGGGAGGATCGGCGCGATCCGTCGCGCGCTCGACGAGCGCTCGATGACGGACGTCGGGGTCATGGCCTATTCGGCGAAGTTTGCCTCCGGTTTCTACGGGCCCTTCCGCGAGGCGGCGGAGTCGGCGCCGCAGTTCGGCGACCGCCGGACGTATCAGATGGACCCGGCCAACGGCCGCGAGGCATTGCGCGAGATCGAACTCGACGTCGAGGAGGGGGCCGACATCGTGATGGTGAAGCCGGCGCTCCCGTATCTCGACGTCATTCGCCAGGCGCGGGACCACTTCCCGCTGCCGATCGCCGCCTACAACGTGAGCGGTGAGTACGCGATGGTCAAGGCCGCGGCGGAGAAAGGGTGGATCGACGGCAAGCGGGTCATGAACGAGATCCTGACGTCGATCAAGCGCGCCGGAGCCGACCTGATCATCACCTATCACGCGCTCGAATTTGCCGCGCAGTAGAGGGCGTCAGGCTCGTCTCTGTTCAACCGCACCAGACGGCGGTCACGGCGTCGGGGTGGTCGAGGAGGTAGCCTCCCCCCTCCTCGTCATAGGTGATCACGGCGCCGTCGAGTCGCGAAGCGGCCATGTCGTCGAGGGCGAGGCGGAGTCCGCCGATCTCGATGACGCGGTCTCCCTCGTTCGGGGCGTCGGCGAAGCCGAGGCGGTAGCCGCTGCCGCCGCATCCGGTCGTGAACGCCACGCGGAGGAGCCGTCCGGCGCTCTCGCTCGCGAGGTGCGACGCCGCTTCCGGAGAGAGAGAGATGGTCATTCGGGACGGGGGCCGTTGACGATGCGCCACTCGGCGTCCTCGCGCTTGAACCAGTCGGGGTCGAGTTTGATCATCTCCAGCTCCCGCTCGAGTTCGACCAGATGTGCGCGCTTGGTCGCGCCGATGTAGATCAGCAGATTCCGGTCGACGGGCGAGGCGCCGCGCGCGAATTCCTCGAGCCGTCTCTGCATCGCCCGTTCCCGCGCGATCAGAAACTCCGTCATCTCGCGGTACGAGAGATCCCCCTCGAGAATGTCCTGGAAGGTGAGGTCCGCACCGAGCGTGACGCGGACGTTCGCGCCGGCGGCCGCGATCTTCATCTCCAGCAGGTCGCGGACTTCCCGCTCATCGACGGCGAACTGCTTGAACATCGTCGCCGCGATCGGGTTCGGGAGGGTCTCGGCCAGCTTCTCGAAGGTCTTGTACGCCTCGACCGTGTATTGCATCAGAAGACGGAGCTGCTGCTCGGTCAGTTGTGTGGTCGCTTCTGCTGTCGTCATCGTGGTACTCCTATTCGATCTTCGCCACTTTCACGATTACATCGCCCTTCAGTCTCGCCTGGCAACTCAGACGGTAAGGGCACTCGATCTCCTTGTACGTCTCGTCGGGCGTCGGAGGGGTGAGCTGGTCCCAACCCTCGACCACCTCGATCCGGCACGTCCCGCACGCTCCGTCGCCACCGCAGACGTGGCTGACCGCCACGTTCATCTCGGATGCGCAGGACAGCAGGGTCTTTCCCTCGGGAAAGTCCGCCGACTTCCCCTCGTCGACGAAGATGACGCGGGGCATGCGCTCAGGGCTCCGGGCCGGCCGATTCTACGGCACGATGCGCCATGTAGGAACTCCGCACGAGGGGGGCCGACTCGACGTGGCGGAATCCGAGCGCCTTCGCCGCGCGGCCGAGGTCCGCGAACTCCTCCGGAGAGTAGTAGCGGCGGACCGGATGGTGGCGTTCGGTGGGGGCGAGGTATTGTCCCATGGTGAAAATGTCGACTCCGGCCTCGCGGAGATCGGAGGCGACCTGGAGGATCTCCTCCTCGCTCTCGCCGAGGCCGAGCATGATGCTCGACTTGGTGAGCATCCCGTCGGTCCGTTCCTCGCCGGCCCAGCGGAGGACGTCGATCGAACGGCGATACGTTGCGACCGGCCTGACCGCCGGGTAGAGCCGGGGCACGGTCTCGACGTTGTGAGCGAAGACTTCCGGCCGGGAGCCGAGGACGGTCCGGACCGCGTCACGATTGCCCTCGAAGTCGGAGACGAGAACCTCGACCGCCGCGCCCGTGCGCTCGCGAACCGCTGCGACGGTCGCCGCCACGTGCGCCGCTCCGCCGTCGGGCATGTCGTCGCGATTGACCATGGTGATCACGGCGTGGCGGACGCCCATCCGCCGCACGGCCTCGGCGACGCGGTGCGGTTCGCCGGAATCGGGCGCGGACGGCTTTCCCCTGCCGACTGCGCAGAAGGTGCAGCGGCGGGTGCAGATCTCGCCGAGGATCATGAACGTCGCCGTTCCCGCTCCCCAGCACTCGAATATGTTCGGGCAGCGCGCTTCCTGGCAGACGGTGTTGAGCGCGTGGTCGTGGATCAGGCGTGTGAGCGGGAGTTTGTCGAGGTCTCCCGGGACGCGGATCCTGAGCCATGCCGGACGCACTCCGGCTCTCTTGTTGACGGGTCTCATGGCGTGGTCACGGCGAGCGCGCCGGCTCCTGCACGATGCCCCCCGTCGGTGTTGCGCCCGCTCAGGATGACACCGAGGCGATCGAGCGCCTCGCGGTCGTCGGTCCAGCGAATCCTTTCATAAGCCTCGTCGAACGTAAACCAGCCGTAGGCGTCGTGTTCCGCCTCGTCCATGCGAATCGGGGCCGACGAGTTCGCGCCGGCCTCGAATGCAATCTCGCTGGCGATGATCGGCTGCGGGTGACGCGAGGCGAGAACCTGCGACTCGATCAGGAACGACTGCCGCAGCCCCATCGCGACCGGCTCCCTCCGCTGTCCGGTCTCCTCGACGATCTCGCGCCGTGCGGCCTCGAGCGGCGACTCGCCCTCTTCGATCGATCCGGTGATCGGCTGCCAGAAGTTGCCTCGATCCGGGCGGCGGTGGAGGAGAAGCACGCGATCGTCGTCGTGGAGAACGACCTTCACGAGCCGGAGAGTCTCCTGCCGGAGGACGAGATCGCGCTCGAAGACCGCGGCGAAGTGCCTGGCGACGGTCGCACGCACTTCATCGAGCGGAACGGCGCGGCCCGTTTCGCGCTCGATCGAAGTCACGCCCGTGCCGTGAAGGCCGCACGGCGTGATGAGGCGGAAGTGCGAGAGGTCGGTCGAGACGTTCAGTGCGAAGCCGTGCGAGGTGACCCAGCGCGCGATGCGGACTCCGATCGCCGCGATCTTGTCGTTGCCGACCCAGATGCCGCGCTTTCCCTCCACGCGTGTCGCTGTGATGCCGTAGTCCGCGACGGTGCGGATGAGGACCTCCTCGAGCTTCGTGACGTACCGGCGAACATCGCGGTTTCCCTCGCCGAGATGGAGGATCGGATAGCCGACCACCTGACCGGGGCCGTGATAGGTGATGTCGCCTCCGCGCGTCGTTTCGTAGAAGCGGACGCCCTGCCGGGCGAGGACGTCGGGGGAGGCGAGCAGGTTTCTCGCATCGCCGCCCCTCCCGAGAGTGATGACCGGGGGGTGCTCGAGCAGCAGCAACTGGTCGGCGATCTCCCCCCGCTGCCGAAGCTCCACGAGCTTCTGCTGAAGTCTCATGCCGTTCTCGTAGGTGACGAGATGAAGCTGGTGGAGATCGCACCGGCGCACGAGCGCTATAGCGCGAGGGGAGTGTCCCGCATTCCCGTGCCGGGTGTTCGCGGCGCGACGGTGCCGGCTACATCGTGAACGATCCGGACTCGATCACCGAGCGCACCTTCGCCATGAACTGATCGGCCACCGCACCGTCGATCAGGCGGTGGTCGAAGGTCAGCGCGAAGATGCAGATCGACCGGATGGCGATCAGGTCGCCCTCGTCGCTCTCGATCACCACGGGACGCTTCTTCACGCCGCCCACGCCGAGGATCGCCACCTGCGGCTGGTTGATGATCGGCGTGCCGAAGAGGCCACCGAAGATGCCGGGATTCGTGATCGTGAAGGTGCCGCCCTGCACGTCGTCGGGCGAGAGCTTCTTCGTCCGCGCGCGCTCGCCGAGATCGTTGATGGCGCGGGCCAGCCCGAGGATGTTCTTCTCGTCGGCGTTCTTCACGACGGGGACGATCAGCCCCCAGTCGAGCGCCACGGCGATCCCGATGTTGTAGTCGCGGTGATAGATCACGTTGTTCTCGTCCATCGACGCGTTGAGGATCGGGAAGTCGCGCAGTCCGGCGATGACCGCCTGCACGATGAACGGGAGGTAGGTGAGTTTGACGCCGCGCTGCGCGTATTCCTCCTTGTACTGGCGGCGGAGCCGCTCCACCGCGGTGAAGTCGATTTCGAAGACGGTCGTCACGTGGGCCGAGGTGCGCTTCGACTCGACCATGTGCTGGGCGATCTTCTTTCTCATCACCGACAACGGCTCGATGTGGACATTTGCACCGGGTGCAAATGCCGGTGCCGCCGGACGGGGGGCCGGTGCGGCC